>NZ_RCIH01000009.1 GCF_003675855.1 Halostella salina
TTTTAGCTAACTGAACCGCTTTGCTTGTGAAGCGGGAAATCTTCGACATGAACCATCGGTGGTTTCCCGCTTCATTCCACTAGTTCTGACGGTCGAAACCGACGCTGTCCAGCGATTCACCAGAGCCAATTGTTCGGGTTCAAATTCGTGGTCTACTCGACGCTCGCAATCGGCGTCCTCTCGTTTGGTGTCTGGGCACACCATATGTTTGCGAGCGGAATCGATCCCAGGCTCCGGGCGTCGTTCATGGTAGTTTCTCTCGCAATTGCGGTCCCAACTGCCGTAAAAACGTTCAACTGGATCGCGACGATGTGGAACGGACGGATCCGCCTCACAACGCCGATGCTGTTCTGCATCGGGTTCGTGTCGAATCTGATTATTGGCGGTATCACCGGCGTCTTTCTCGCAGCAATTCCCATTGACCTCATTCTCCACGACACCTATTACGTGGTTGGTCACTTCCATTACTTCCTCATGGGCGGAACCGTCTTCGCGGTCTTCGCCGCGATATATTACTGGTTCCCGCTCGTCTCAGGGCGAATGTATCAGAAGACTCTCGCAAAGTGGCATTTCTGGTTGAGTATGCTGGGCGTGAATATCACGTTCTTCGCAATGCTTCTGATGGGGTATCTGGGAATGCCCCGCCGATACGCAACCTACGAATTAACGGTCGGTCCGGTCGATGTACTCACGGCTCTCCATCAAACGGCTACGCTGGGGGCAGTGATCATCACGGTTGCCCAACTCATCTGGTTCTATAATATGGTCACGTCTTGGCTCGAAGGGCCGCGAGTACCGGATGCTGATCCATGGAATCTCAAAGAAAATGGGCTCCGAACAGCAGAATGGGCGTGGTTCGAACAAAAACGCGAGACCGCGTTGGCTGACGGGGGCGAGGAATCGGACGAGGACTGCAAATAATAATTCCGGGATATCGGGTTCGAGTATTGTACACTATTGCCAAATACTTAATAGACTAAAGGACCTTTCTACATGATATGGAAAAGAACGTCGGCGGTCTCGACAGAACGGCACGGCTCGTCCTCGGCCCACTCCTCGTTGCGGTCGGTGTCGCAGTAGCGGCAGGCTATCTCGATATCGGACTCGCAGGCACGATTGGGTTGGTGGTCACTGCACTCATCCTCGTCGCAGGTGTAATCTTCGTCGTCACTGGAACGACGCAAAAGTGCCCGGCAAACCAGGTCGCTGGGATCAACACGCACGACAAGTAGAACTGATGGACGCAAGACACTCGTCGTCGCCAAAATCGACGGTACGGCTCTACGGAAGCACGTAGGCAGGCGGAAATGACGGTGACCAGTGTTCTGGTTTTTTAGCTCGCCAACCCGCTCGTGGAGACATCCGGCTACTTGAATTGTTTCTTCAATTTCCGAACCAGTAGTTTATTCGCCCACCCTGACCGACATCTACCTGAAAAATATGCCTTTTTCCAAGACGGGAGAAAAATACGTATAGAACGGGTTTTCAGGAGCCAGAGTGGTTAGTATTACCATTCACACCTATTCGAGTGCACGCAAATAGCTGTGGATATCGCCGTGACGGGGACTGGAATACGTCTCGCGATATTTCTACCTGTAATGCTGAATTCGGATTCGCTTGAACGGTGGTACCTATGAGTACTCCAGAGTCACGGATAGATGTCGAACGGTTTGTCTCGAACTTTCTCGAGTTCCAGTACCGCGAGGTGATGATGGTCTTCGCGACGCTTGCTGTCGTGGCAGGATCTATCGTCTTCTTCCCCGGATTTGATAAACTCAGTAAGGGCCTGCAAGCCGATATTTCGCTTACACTGATGGCGGCGTTTATTCTCGTTGCAGTTATCGCTGGGGTCGTCAAGGGGATGGTGGGCTTCGGCTATGCACTCATCACGACGCCCATCTTCGCCTCTGTGATCGATCCAACTTTCGCAGTCGTTGTCCTGGCTATTCCTCCGTGGATGATCAACATGTTCCAGATCGGAGAGACCGACACCGGTTTATCCTTCATCCGCGAGGAATGGGTTCTCGTCCTGCTAGCTATCGTGGGGTCGGTAATCGGAGTCGCGTTCCTTGCCGAATTTAACACGGGTCCAATCGTTCCGTTTCTCATCGGCCTCGTAATCTTTGGCTACGTCGTCTTCCAGATCGTTCAGGGCTTCGTCACCGTCGAAGAGACGCACAATCCGCTAGGACTCAGCGTTGCGGGGTTCCTCGAAGGGTTCCTCCTGGCTGTCGCGAACCTCGGGCCGCTGCTCCCGGCGTACTTCCATACGTTTGAGCGGGACACCGAACGGTACATCGGCGGCCTCTCGATGGTTCTCGGCACCGTATTCACAGTCCGGATTATCCAGATGGCCCTGTTCACGGACCTGCTGACAACCTATCGGCTGTGGCTCGGATCGGTGATCGCAGTCGTCACCATCGTCGGCCTCCTGCTCGGAACGTACCTCCGCCGTCTCGAAGTGGACGAGGAGAAGTTCAACTGGTTCGTCGTCGCGTTGCTGTTCGTCATCTCACTCAATATCTTCCGGAACACGATTCCAGCGCTCTTCCTGTGACCCGGACGTAGTTTTCGGTACGAAACGTCAGCGACATCCGACCAAAAGAGCTCACTGGCCGGCGTCGTCCGTCGTGTCGTCGATATCCTTCTCAACGATGTCTTTCCGCGAGACAACTTCGATCACCGTCTCCGAACCGATTGCAATCCCGCCTTCGATATCTTCAACGCGGAGTATCACGTCTTCCGGACTCGTACAGCCGCAGTTGACGAACTCTTCCCACTCGTCGCCGACAGCGACAGGTCCTGCATGGGACCACCGAAGGTACCGACGGTACGTGTGTTCCGTCATATTCTCCCGGAGCCACTCGCTGTCTGCGACCCACCAGTCATCGGTGTCGTCTGGATCAGTCTCCGGTGACCGGAACGAAACGAGGACCCGATCCGCCTGATCGTCGACGGAGGCTGGGTCTGTCGTGTTGACATCGTGTCGGACACTCGACCCCATCAGTCGTCGGCCTCCGTAGCAACTGCTTCAGGACTCTCAGCCGACGCCGCGTCTACTGATTCGAGCCACTCCTCGGCGTCCAGGGCGGCCATGCTACCCATGCCGGCGGCGGTGACCGCCTGCTGGTACTCGCGGTCCATCACGTCACCGGCCCCAAAGACGCCGTCGGCGGCCGTCGCCGTCGTCGCCCACGCATCCCCTGCGGTGGACGTTTGAACGTACCCGTTGTCGTCGAGGTCAACGTGGGTGTCCCGGAGGAAGTCGGTGTTGGGCTCGTGGCCGATAGCGTAGAACACGCCACCAACCTCGACCTCCTCGACTTTGACGTCTTCACCGGCTTCGTACTTCTGGGCAGGGTAGCCATCCAGGTGGAAGACGAGCGTCGCACCGGTCACGCCTTTCTCCTGAGACCCCTTGATCGCCAAGAGTTCAGTGTTCCAGACGAACTCGACGCTATCGTGATTGCGAGCGCGGTCAGCCATGATTTCCGAAGCTCTGAGTTCGTCGCGGCGGTGGACGACGGTCACGGAGTCAGCGAACTTCGCGAGGAAGAGAGCCTCTTCCATCGCGCTGTCGCCGCCACCGACGACGAGAACATCGTCACCGCGGTGGAACGCGCCGTCGCATGTCGCACACGTCGAGAGGCCATACCCCATTAATTCGTCTTCTCCCTCGGCGCCGACCCAGCGAGCGCTCGCTCCCGTCGCGACGATCAGCGCGCGGGTCAGGAGCGACTCACCGGTCGAGATCGACAGCTCCAGCGGCTGTTCGTCGAGCTCCGCAGACTCGATGCTGCCATGCCGGAACTCGGCGCCGAACTGCTCGGCCTGCTCTTTCCCTCGCTGGATCAGCTCCATCCCACCGACGCCGTCCGGGAACCCGAGATAGTTCTCAACGTCGGTCGTCAGCGTCAACTGCCCGCCCGGCTCGTCACCCTCGAGCACGAGTGGGTCGAGATCGGCCCGAGCCGCGTAAACGGCTGCCGAGAGACCAGCAACGCCCGAACCCGCGATGACGAGATCCTGTATTTCCTCAGTCATTTACTCGGTGTACCTCCCGATCAGGGAGCGCAGTTGCTCTTCACCCTGCACCCCGACGATCTCCTCGACCTGCTCGCCGTCAGCGAACAGAATCAGGGTCGGGACGCCCCGAACGCCGTATGCACCGGCAAGTTGCTGGTTCGCGTCGACATCGACCTTGGCGACAGCAGCATCAGTCTCCGCGGCCAGCGTCTCGACGACCGGTTCGAGCATCTGGCAGGGACCACACCAGTCGGCGTAGAAGTCGGTGAGGACGACATCGTGCTCGGCGACGACCTCATCGAGTTGGGACTGACCATTGATGTGAAGCGGTTCACTCGTGGTAGTGGTGCCAGCGTCGGATGCAGTATCGGTTGCCATCACCAGTACGTTGGCACCGACGGTAATTAAGGATTTTGGACAATACACACAATACTAACCAATATAATTTCACGCAGCTCCGTGAGTGTCTCTGGACTACAGGAATCCCAGCCCACCAACAAAACGGGTGAGACCTGAGACAAAAAGAGGAGAGTTAGCTTTCAGCAGCGGGAGCGGAGGTGTCGGACTGCTCGTACTTGGTTTCGAACTCCTGGATGAGCTGGCCCATCTTCGCGTACCAATCGTTGAGCATCCGCTGCATTTCGTCCACGATCTGCGACGGATCCGTCGGCGAGTAGACGTGGTAGTAGCCGCCCTGCTCGTAGTTGACCTGATCTTTCTCGATGAAGCCCGTCTGGAGCAGCCGCTGGACGGCCCGGTACGCAGTCGACCGTTCACGATCGACAGCCTCGGCGATTTCGTCGACAGTCAACGGCTCTTTGGCGTCGACGAGCGCCCGGAAGCACTCCTTGTCGAGTTCTTTGAGACCGTGGAAGCACTCGAGCAGTCCCTCGCACTCCATGTCCCGACGGAGTTGTTCAGACATCGAATCTGGCATTGTTATCGCGTATCTGTACGTGCTGGGCTGTTAAAAGACTTGTGTGCGGAACCTACAATCTTGTACGAACCCGTGGTCGAAACGGAGGGAGACAAAAATCTCGGCCGGACAAAGACTTGTGTACTATGGCGGAAACAGCGGGAGTGCTTGTCAGTCAACGATAATGGAATCAGTGTCGGCAGAGGTCGTCCGAAGCTCCTGGATGGAGCTGTAAACGACCGCACTACTGACGAGGAGTGCCGCACCGAGGATGATGACCAGTGCGACTGAGTCAAGGAATGGCATCTCGATGACACCGCCGATTTTGCGCACGGCGACGGCAATCGCTCCCAGCAGCAGCATCACGCCGAAGTACACCTTGATTTCATCCTCGTCGACGATACTCGTCGCCGCAGCGCCGACCCGGGCCCCGAGGGCGCTTCCCGCGAGCAGCGGAGCGACGATCGCGAGATCAACCGCACCGTCGAGTGCATAGAGGAAGCTCCCGATTCCGCCGGAGAAGACGATCTCGAACAGATCGGTTCCGACCGCGACGGGGACGGGGACGCCCACGAGGTAGAAGAGGGCAGGCATCCGGATGAAGCCGCCACCCACACCGAGGAAGCCGGACAGCAGTCCGGTGGCGAACGCGACGGCGAGGATCATCCACAGCGAGACCGTCACGCCGCCGCGAAGCGTCATCATCGGCGGAACCTCGTACGACTGGATCTGCTTCGCGATATCAGGGATTTCATCCGGGTCCAACTCACCATCGACATCGGCATCGTGGCTGATGCCGCCGCCATCGTCTGTGAGCGCTTGGCGGGTAACGAACAGGCCGATACCACCGAGCAGGCCAACGTACGCAACGCTGACCACGGTATCAGCCAATCCGAGGTCCTGCAGTAAATGAAGACCCTGCTTCCCGACTTCGATGCCTGCCGTGGTGCCCGCGATCATCAGCACCCCGAGCTTGTAGTCAACTTGCCCGAGATCGCGGTGTTTCAGCGTCGCGATGACCGACGTTCCAAACACGAAGGCGAGCCCGGATGCGACGGCGACGTCGGTCTTGTAACCCATCACGAGCAGCGCTGGCGTGACGAGGAACGACCCGCCCATTCCGAAGAACCCGAACAGGAGGCCGATGAGCAGGCCGAACCCGGTGAACATCACGAGTAGTGATGCAGCGATGCCGAAGATCTCCATCACTGGTCACCTCGAATTGCAGCGATGATCTTCGAACCGACAAGCTTTTCGAGTGCTCCATACCCAATATAGAGCACGACTGCCTCCAGTAGCACGATTCCGATAACGGTCGCTGCTTGTCCCCATCCGCTCAGCGATTCAACACCGGTCATTATACGCCACCCCTTCTTTGACGATTAAACTTGTCTGTTTCATACTTCTCTGCGCAATTCTACGTAGCCGACTAGAGTACAAAATGGTTTTGGGATTATCACACAATACTATATCCGGGTAACCAAGAGGGGAGTTCCGATAACTTAGAGAGAACATATACGCCAAAGCAGCTCTGGAGATCAGCCGGTGCAAGTCGGACTAACACCACGGACAGCGCTCACCTGCCAAGCAAAACCATGTTGTCGGAACACGACTAATACCCGGTATGAAGGGCCTGTGCGCGACCGACCTGTCGGCTGCAAGCGAGGCCGCCATAGAGAACGAAACCTGCCTCGACTGCCTGGGACGTATCGGCGTCGACACGATCCATCTAGTGACAGTCGTCCCGGCGAACGTCCACTCCGGCATGCCCGGGGTGAATTTCGAGGAGCGACGCCAACAGGCGCTCGACCAGTATCGGACGGTAATCGAGTCCGCCGGGTTCGACGTCGAGACCCACGTCGTCCGTGGGACCCCCTATCGACGTATCAACGGTATCGCTGAAACCGTCCACGCGGACCTCGCAGTCGTCGGTTCCCGGGGCCAGAGCCCACTCGAGAATCGTATCATCGGCTCAACCGCCCGCAACCTTGCGCGGACGACTGTCGTTCCGTTACTGGTCAACCGCATCGAGCGGGGGACCGACGACCCCGAGGTTCTCCGAGAACATCTCTTCCAACGGATGCTCTTCGCGACGGACTTCTCCGAACACGCCGACCGGGCGTTCGACGCCTTCTCGTACCTCCGTCACGCGACCGAGGAAGCCACGCTGGTTCACGTGCAGTCGCCGAAAGACGAAGGCGTCGACGCCGATCCCAGCCCAGAAGAACAGCTGACCGAGTACGCGAGTACGCTGGAAAACTGGGACATCGAGACACGAATCGAGGTCCGGTACGGAGATCCTGCCGACGAAATCCTCGCCGTGGAAGCAGAAGTAACGCCGTCGACGATCCTCGTCGGGTCGAAAGGACGAAGCCGTATCCGGCGACTCCTGTTGGGCAGCGTTTCAGAGGAGATCGTCGCACAGGCGACGGGAAACGTTTTCCTCGTTCCGCCGCCCCGGGCAGTCTGAGAAAGACACCACCAGGGCCCCGATATCGCAGAGCGTCGGCAGCTCAAGCGGTTCTCAGATTGCTTGTGAAGCCCACGAGACGGGACCATCACGGATTCTTCAGTCTTCCTGTGACGCCTTTCCCCACTCCAACTCTCGCAGGCGCAGGCGGCTCGTGCGTACCGAATTCGGGATGGGTCTCCTCCATCCAAACGTACACCACTGTACCTGACACGAACATCAGCCCGGCAGTCACGTAGAACGCGGCCGCCGCATTCACGAACTCCATCGAGAGTCCGATCAGGACCGCGCCGACAGCGTACCCGGAGTCCCGCCACATCCGGTAGACGCCCATGCCCGCCGATCGCCACGTCGGGTGGGCCGCATCGCTCGGGACCGTCATCAGGTTCGGGTACAGCAGCGCCATCCCCAGCCCGGAGACGCCGGCTAACACGACCCACGGGAGGTAGCTATCGACGAGCACCATCCCGAGGACGCCCGCGCCCGCGAGGAACATCCCGGCGATCACGGGCGGACGCCGACCGATGCGATCCGCCAGCCCGCCTGTCGCGATCTGGAGGAAGTACATCGCGCTGTGAACACCGACGACGACCCCGACCGCTGCGATGCCCAGCCCCTGGCTCGTGAGGTACAGCGGGACGGCGATCCAGAACAGTGTGTCGACGAAGTTCTCGATGTGGCCGGCCTGTGCGGCGGCGAACAGCGTCCGGTCGCCGTAGGTCGCGCGCTTCAGCACCTCGTCGAACGGCAGGTTCGCATCGTGGTGGTCGTCGTCCCCTTCGGCTTGGGCGTACTGGACGGTCTCCTTGATCAGAAAGATCGAGATGAGGAACGCCAGCACGACGACGATAGCCGGGAAGTAGAACGGTTCTGGCCGCAAGCTCCACTGGCCGGCGATGATACCCGTGATCCAAGCTCCAACGGCGACACCAGTATAGCCGAATGCCTCGTCGATGCCGACCGCGAGCCCGCGCTGGTCAGGGCCCGCGAGGTCGATCTTCGCGTTGATCGCCATGCTCCAGGTCAACGCCTGGTTGATCCCCAGCAGGACGTTTCCGACCGTGATCCAGCCCCAGCTCGGGGCGAAGATCAGGATAATCGGCAGCGGGAGCGCCGTCGCCCACCCGGCGATGAGGACGGGCTTGCGGCCGTACTCCTCGCCCCACTTGCCGGCGTAGAGATTGAGGAACGACTTCACGATGCCGAACGACACGACGAACGAGCCGATCACGAGGAACGACTCGACGCCGAGGACGTCCTCCCCCAGCAGGGGGACGACGGTCCGTTCGGAGCCGATGGTCAGCCCGGTCGCGAAGACGAGCAAGACGTGCAGCGAGAACTGCCCGAGGTGCTCGCGGATCCCCTGTTTGAGTTCAGTTGGCGTAGTCATGGATTACTCGGCCGCACAGTTGTTCGGGCCCAGTTCCAGCTCGGCCAGTTCGTCCTCTGGGACCGACTCCCGGCCGACGTTCGTCCGCTTGACGCGTTCGAAGTTCGGCGGGTGGTCCGGAATGTCCGACGCGAGCTCCTCAACGAACGCCTCCCGGTTGCGGCCGAGGTCATCGTTCCGTTCTCTGACCTCCGCGAGCGTGGCAGCCACCGGCGGTTCAGGCGAGCCCGGATCGTGCGCCGGCAGGATCAGGGCGTCATCAGGGCGGTCCAGCAACCGCTGGAGGCTCTCGTACAGCGTCGCGGCGTTTCCCTCGACGTCGGAGTCCTCAATACCGGCCTCGACACCGAGTTCGACGCGGCCGACGCTATCGTGGAACAGGGTGTCGCCGGTCAGAAGCGCCGCGCCCTCGAGGTCGAAGGAAACGCTTCCTTCGCTGTGGCCGGGCGTGTGGACGACATCGATGTCCAGGCTCCCGACCGTCACAGTCTGTCCATCTCCGACCGGCGTCGCGTCGAGTGCGAGCGCATCCTTCGGGTGGAGATAGTACGGAACGTCGTGGCGGTCAGCTAGGGCTGCCGCGCCTGAGACGTGATCCGCGTGGGCGTGCGTGTCGAAGACAGCAACGAGATCGGCGTGGAACTCCTCGAGGACAGTGTCGTACTCGTCGAGATAGTGTGACGGGTCGAAGACGGCAGCTTCGCCGTCCGAGACGAGGACGTGAGAGAGACAGCCTTTCCCCGGCCGGGCAACTTGCACGAGGGTGTCATCACTGTCTACGGGGACGTTCGCGTGCCGGTGGACGCGGCTCCAGCCGTTCATTCCGTCCGTCAGGGTCACCGCGTCGTATCCCAGTTCCCGGAGGACTTCTGTCGCAGTCTGAGAGACGACGCCTGCCGCACAGACAGTAACGATTTGTTCGTCACTGGGCAGGTCAGAGAGCGGCTCCATGGCTTGTTCCGGGTCGTCAGTCAATTCGTCATAGACATCGACGTGACGGCTTCCCGGGATGTGCCACTCCTCGAAGTCCGCTTGATGGCGAATATCGAGCACAAGTGGCCCGTCATTATCATCCTGCAACTGTTCACCGAGTTCCTCGGGCGATATCTCCTGCATCGGTAGTCCAGGATAGCAGGTATATTCGCATATGGGTACTGCCGGACATGACCGGCACTGCTAATTACACCGAGTTCGAAACTACTCATATGGGACTATACGAGGCGTCAATTCGGGTCAAACACGAATGCCCGTACCGGAAGATATCGGAGCGATACCCGGATCTGACGATCCGCGAGTGGCCGTTGAGCGACTGCCAAGTGCTTGAGATCACGACGGAGACAACGCCGACCGACGAACTACTCAACGAAATCAACGAGATCGGTACTGTACTGTATGAATCGGCAGACGACAGTGGATACCACGTCGTCACCCAGTCCTGTCTCTGCTCGCTCGAAGACTCCGTCATCGACCGCTTCGAGGACCACAACTGCTTGTATCAATCACCGACGATATACCGCCAGGGTTGGGAGCATTACACGGTCGTCGCGTTCGATGGCGAAGACGTGCGCGAATTGCTCGAATCGCTTCGTTCGGACAGAGAGATCGAACTCCTCTCGAAGACGTCGATCTCGGAGACACAGATTCCGCACAGTATGCTGGCGCCGGCAAATCAGCTGTTCGAAAACATCACTGACCGGCAACTGGCCGCGCTCCAGCTCGCCCTCGAAAGTGGCTACTATGAACAACCTCGGAAGACGTCTCTCCGCGACCTCGCCGAACAAACTGCCGTCGCTCGCTCGACGTACGAAGAACATCTCCGAAAGGCAGAAAACAAACTGCTCACGAATGCAGGCCAATTCCTGCGGCTGGTCACCGCAACCTTAACGACCGACCCGCTGGGCGTCGAGAGTGGTCGAGAGCCCGAACAAGCCGCGGACTAACGCTGTCAGTAGCGGCTACAACAGCAGCGTGCCAGCTGCATACGCGAGCACGAACGCAAGGAGGAACGACCCCATCCACGCTCCAACGGTCATACCGATTTTCCGGGCATCCACCGCTTCCCGACCCCCCACCGCAGCCCCGCTCCCGATAATGGCGCTGACGACGATCTCGTTGAATGAGACCGGGACGCCCAGCAGGACGGCCAGCTGTGCGATCAGGAACGACGGCACGAGCGCTGAGATCGAGCGGCGCGGCCCGAGCGACGAGTAGTCCTGTGCGAGCGACTTGATCATCCGGGGCGCACCCGTCCACGAGCCGACGAGCATCCCGAGGCCGCCGCCGACGAGCACGGCGAACGTCGAGACCATCCCGACCTCATCGAGCAGCGGGAGCAACGGCCCGACGGCGAGCCCGACTTGGCTCCCACCTGCGGAGAACGCCACGAGCGATCCGAGTGCCAATAGTACCCGACGCAGGCCGCCGTGTTTGTCACGGCTGACGTCCCACCAAACGACGGCCGCGACAGCCAGCGCGGCGAGGCCGGTAATGCCGACCGCCGAGACAAGTCCGTCGACTGCCAGCACCCGCTGACCGAGACCACGGACAGTTCCAGCCGCACTCCCGTCACCGAGAAAGCTGAACTGGACGTTCACGAGGACGGCCCCGACGAGGCCGGCGAGGACGGGAATACTGCAGCGTTCGGGGACGTCGGGACGCGGAAGGAGGCTCGCGATAGTGAACGCGATGCCGCCACCGACGAACGGCGTCAGCACCCAGACGGCGGCGATCTGCTGGTACTTTGCCCAGACCGGCGTCCCACCGAGCGCGAGACCGACGCCGATGACGGCGCCCGTCACGGTGAACGCAGTCGCGATCGGATAGCCCGTCGTGATGCCGACCGCCATCAACCCCGCGCCCAATACGAGCACGAGGATAACGCCGGCGACGGGCAGGCTGATGCCGCCGACGAGACCGCTCCCGACGGCTTCCGAGACGTTGCCACCCTGGGTAACGGCACCGGCGAAGCCGAAGACTCCCACGAGTAGCGCGGCGCGCATCGTCGCGATGGCGTTCGCTCCAACGGCAGGGGCATACGGCGTGGCGCCGCTTGAGCCGGCGCCGATGACCCACGCCATAAACAGGCTGGCAAGCGCTGCACCGGCGAAGAGGGCGATGAGAGCGGGGTCCATAGAAATGGGTTAGTCTGCGCCCGTCGCGGCGGTGTCACGCGCCTGACGCCGGCTCCGCCAGTATCCCTGGGCGTAGGCGCCGACGAACATGCCGGCGAGCGCCCAGAGGATGGTGACGTTGCCGACGCCGAGGCTCGCGTAGGCGGCGCCCGGGCAGATGCCGGAGAGCCCCCAGCCGACGCCGAAGACGGCACCGCCGACCAGGACGTTCCGGTCGAACGGCTTCAGCCGGCGCTCGTAGGGGTCGCCCGTCAGGGGCGCAGCGTCCCGAATCCGGGGCAGCAGGGCGAACGCGATCCCGGAGACGATGGCGGCCCCGAACATCACGAACGGGAGGCCGAGATCCTCGAACTGGAGGAAGTTCAGCACGACCTCCGGGCGCGCCATGTGGCTGAACCCGAGCCCGAACCCGAACACGATGCCGCCGACGAAGATCAGCGGCTTGAACAGCGGGTGGCGGTCGCTCATGGGCTCACCCCCAGCGCGGCGACGACCTGTGCCGTGCCGATCGCCACGGTCAGGAACGTCAGCACGCCGACCAGCGATGTCTTCGACGCCGAACCGACGCCACAGACGCCGTGCCCGGACGTACAGCCCTTGCCGATCCGGGTGCCGATGCCGACGAGGATGCCGCCGACGAACAGCCGCCACGGCTGGACGTCAGTCTGCCAGAGCGTCACGCCGGCGACTTCGTAGAGCTGGCCGGTCGTCCCAGGCTCGTACAGCGAACTCGTGACTAGGCCGGACTGGAACGTCGCCGCGAACGCCAGCCCGCCGAGGATGATGCCGGCCGTGAACACGAGCCGCCAGTCGCGCGAGCCGACGTACTGCTGGAAGCGGGACTGGTCGGAGACGTACGACAGCGTCGACTCCAGGAACGTACTCGCCCCGGCTGGGATTCCCGTCCCGATGTAGATCAGGACGGTGCCGAGCCCAACGAGCAGTCCGCCGACGGCGTAGCGACTGATCCCGTTGGGGAACAGGTCGGCAGCCGCTTGGAGCAGTACTGGGTCAGCAACCATCGGCGTCGTCAGTCACCCGCGAGGGAGTCCTGGCTGGCTGCGCAGTTGTTCGGGCCGAGCTCGAGCGTGAACGCTTCGTCGTCGTCGACGGCGTTCTGGCCGAGGTTCGTCGCGATGATGTCCTCGTAGTTGGCCGGCCGCGGCGGCATATCCGAGAGGATCAGGTCGACGAACTCGTCCTCGTTCATGGTGAGCGCGTCCATCTCCTCGACGAGCTCGCCGATGGGCGCCGTGAAGGTGCCGTCGGAAGCGGGTTCCGCGGCGTCGCTGAAGTGCGCACCGCCGATCAGCGTGTCGTCGGGCAGCGTCAGCACGCGCTCCTGTAAGGACTCGTAAAGCATACGCGCAGCATCCGGCGCACCCTCGTCCCCTTCCTCGAGGTCAGGGCGAGCGACGCTCTCGATGAACAGCCCGTCGCCGGTCGCGAGCAGGCTGTCGTCGACGAGGTACGAGGTCATTCCGGTCGTGTGACCCGGCGTGTACACGGCCCCGATGGTGGCGTCACCGACCTGGAACGTGTCGCCGTCCGCGGCCGTGGTCAGCTCGTCCGCGTAGGTGACGCCGCGGTCGACCGCCGCCTCGGGAATGACGCCCTCCACGCCCTCGGCGTCCAGGTCGCGAACACCAGAGATGTGATCGGCGTGAACGTGCGTGTCCAGCGCGTACTGCAGGTCGACACCAAGGTCGTCAGCGTCCGCGAGGTAGCGGTCGGTGAACGCCCGCAGCGGGTCGATGATCGCGGCCTCACCGTCATCGTACAGCAGGTAGCCGAGACAGCCCGAGGAGGGACGCTGGTACTGCAGCAGCGTGCCGGCGCCGTCGTAGCCGGTGACCTCGACGGCCTCGTAGATGCTCGCCCAGCCGTTCATGCCGTCCTCAAGGTGGTCGACGGCGTACCCGCGCTCGGCGAGGGTGCCCGCGACATACTCGCTTGCGCCGCCCTTCGCACACAGGACGGTCACCTCGCGGTCGTCAGGGATCTGCTCGAGGATGTCCTCATCGATGTCGTCCTCGAGGAACTCGAAGTACGGGACGTTGATCGACGTGACGTTCTCGCCGTCGATACGCCACTCCTCGTAATCCGATTGCATGCGCGCGTCGAGGAGCGTGACCTCCTCGCCGGCGTCGATACGATCCTTCAGCGTCTCCGGGTGGACTGAGTACACGTCGACGTCCGGAGTCGGGAAGTCGTCAGCGTTCATGTTGTGCAGTCGCTTCTACTGGGTGGTCGCACAAAAGTATTTGGATAGTAGTTCCATTTTTGGACAATACTATTCTGGGAGACTCTACGATTCAACCGAGTCACACCGCCTGTATAGGGATTATTACCAGTTCAATGCCTCAGATAGAGCGTAGAGTAGTTGGTGGCTTCCACAAAAATCGACAATCTTTTACTTGGGGAAGGGGTATTGTGCGATAGCTCCAATATAGACTCACGGAGCAGATACCCAATGAGTGCTGAATTCGACATCACGGAGACACTCGACGTCAAAGGCGCATCGTGCCCCATGCCAGTAGTGAAGACGAAGTCCGCTATCGACGACCTCGTGGAAGGTGAAATCCTCGAAGTGCTGGCGACCGACCCCGGAAGTATGAGCGACATCGACGGCTGGGCGTCCGGGACTGACGGCGTCGAGCTCGTCGACCAGGAGGAAGGCGACGACGTGTTCAAACACTACGTCCGCAAGACGGAGTGACGATGAGTACGGACACATCCGACGCGTCGGCTGGCGAGGCGCCCTCGCGTGCGGAGCTGGCCGCACGCGTTGACGAACTGGAGGACGCCCTCGCCGAAGCCACGAGCGAGGACGACGGCAAGAAGATGAGCATCATCGCGACGAAGGGGACGCTGGACATGGCGTACCCGCCGCTCATCCTTGCGAGCACCGCGGCCGCCTTCGGCTACGAGGTCACGGTCTTTCACACGTTCTGGGGGCTGGACATCCTTCACGAGGAGCGCTCGAAGAACCTCAAGCTCAGCTCCGTCGGCAACCCCAACATGCCTGTACCGAACGCGGTCGCCGCGCTTCCGGGGATGGACCGCGTGACGACGAAGATGATGGAGCGGAAGATCGAGGACAACGACACCGCAACCATCGAGGAACTCATCGAGACGAGCCTCGACATGGGCGTGGAGTTCCAGGCCTGTCAGATGACCATCGAGCTGATGGACTACGACGAGGACGACTTCTACGACGGCGTCACCACCGGCGTCGGCGCGGCGACCGCCCTCCAGGACATGGCCGACGCCGACATCCAGCTCCTCGTCTAAACTCTGATGAACAAACTCGAGAATCCGATTCCCCAGATTGTCGATGCCGTCGCGGAGGCAGCGGGCGTCGAGCCAGTCACACTCGATCCGCCGCTAGCCGAGGTCGTCGATCCGGATGCGCTCGAAACGTTGGTCGAGGATTCGAGGGCGTCTGACCTCGAAGTGCGATTCGCGTATCGTGGTCACGATGTCGTCGTCGACGACAGCGGTCGTGTACAGGTCGACTGAAGCAGACTGTCGTTTCTCTCACTGCACCCCGTACTTCACCGAATACCCCCTCAGCGGTCCCGTTTGGTTTCAACGGATACTCGGCGGTGAGACCGGCCGTGTGTATGATCGCCCAAGTTGTTCCGGAAAGGCAGGTCTTTGAGGATGTCAGCCCCCGTAGCCATCACCCTCTATTGGCCCGCTGAATACGCCGTAGAGGAACTTGAAGTACCACAGTACCAGCAGTAACACCGGGAATCCGAGGACAGTTACGAGGTTCAGCGCCAGCGGCGATACGACCGCTTCCCGAATCAGCAGCCCGGTCGGCGGATAGATCGTCGGGTACAGCAGAATTGCGACCAGAATCGTCAACAGTGTGGGGAGCGCCAGCGCGCTCGCCAGCCAGACCCGGTACTGGCCGCGTTTGGCCAGCAAGCTCCCGCCCAGCCCCACGACGACCGAGAGAGCGACGACCGCGGCAACGGGAAGCGAGAGGACCGTGTCGGCAGCCCCGCCCGCGTCGGTCAGGACGACAGTTCCAAGCAGCACGACCACCCCAACAAGGTACGCCAGTGTTGCACCGATACCGTACGAACGCAGTTCCGACGCCAGGCCGGGCTCGGTTTTGGCCGCGAGGAACGCCGCACCCGTGACGACCGAGACGGCGACCAGCCCGACGCCAGTCAGCACCACTGGCAGCGTCGCGCCGCCGAACAGCCAGCGGCCGGCGAGCATCCCGAACAGCAGCGGCGCGACCACGCTGCCGCCGACGAAGGCGTAGTCTGCGTAGCGCTTCCATCGTTGTTCGTCGCGCTGCTCGCGAAGTTCCGGGCCAAGTCCCCGGAACACTAACGCGAGGACGAACCCGATTGCGAGCAGGTAGTTGTCCGCGAGGAGGCGGGAGTAAACCCGCGGGAACGCCGCCAGTAGCATCGTCCCGAAGGCGACCAGCCACACCTCGTTAGCGTCCCAGACCGGTCCGAACGCCGACAGGAACGTCTCCCGCTCCTGTTCGTCCGTTCGGGTCGCATACAGCATTCCGATGCCGAAGTCGAATCCGTCGAGGACGACGTACATCCCCAGTGCGAACAGCACGGCACCAAACCATATCTCCGGCAGCGACTCAACGAGGTAGGAGTCGACGGGTATCAGCTGGTCAGTCATCGTCGCTCACCACCGGGATCGGACCGCGCCAGCGGCCCTCATTCGACTCGCGGACACCGAGCGTCTGGAGTTCTTCCCGGACGAGCCACTTCAGAACGTACAGGGCCGTCAGAATCAGGCCGACGTAGACGACGACGAACACGAATAGGGTCAGTGTCGCTTCCGTCCCGGTTAGCGTCGAGGAGACCGCCTCGCTGGTCCTGAGTTCGTCTTGGATGACCCACGGCTGGCGGCCGATCTCGGTGACGTACCAGCCGGTGAGCAACGCGGCGTAGCCGAGTGGCGATGCAGCGATCATCGCCTTCAGATAGCGTGTGCTGTCAGACAGCCGCCCGCGGTACATGAGGTACCCGCCCCATAGCGCCAGCCCGATGAACAGGAACCCGAGCCCGACCATGAAGCGGAACGACCAGAACACGAGTGCTACGGGGGGGTTCTCCTCGTACTCGTTCAGTCCGATGACCTCGGCGTCGAAGTCCCCGCCACTGGCGAGGAACGACCCGACTGCGGGGAGGCTCACGGTGAAGAGGTTCTCGGCTCGCGGGTCGGTGAGTGCGTCGGGGGACTTCGGGAACGCGAGCAGGTGCAGGTCGGCCTGACCCGTCTCGTAGTGGGCCTCCATCGCGGCGAACTTCTGTGGCTGGGTGTCCGCGACGTGGCGGCCGTAGGCGTCGCCGTGGACCGCCTGGAACGGTGCGGAGACGATCAGGAGTACGACAGCCAGCTTGAGTGCGGTGTTCCAGGCTTCAGCGTCGGGCTTTTTCCAGACGATGTACGCCGAGACGCCCGCGACCAGCAGTGCGACTGAGATCACCGACGCGTTCATCATATGAACGTACATCCAGGGCATTCGCGGAGTGAGGAACGCGGCGACCGGGTCGGTTAGTTTGGCGACTTCCATCCCGTTGCGGGTGACCATCTCGTAGCCCCGTGGGGTCTGCATCCAGGCGTTGACGATCAGGATCCAGAACCCCGACAGCCAAGCGCCGAAGCCAACGAGTACCGACGAGATGATATATGTTCGATCCGTAACGCGGTCGCGGCCGTACAGCAACACCCCGAGGAAGACGGCCTCCAGGAAGAACGCCATCTTCGCTTCGAACGCCAGTGGGCCGCCGATCAGTTCACCGGCAACCTCGGCGAACTGTGGGAAGTTCGTGCCGAACTGGAAGCTCATCGGGATCCCGGTGACTGTACCCATCACGAAGCCGGCGGCGAACACCTTCACCCAAAACGAGCGCAATCGGGCATACTGCTTCTCGTTCGTCCGTACGTCTTTCCACGTGAAGTAGATAATAAAGGGTGCAAGCCCGATCGAGAGAGACGCGAAGATGATGTGAACGGAGATCGTCCATCCGAACTGCATGCGGCTCGCGATCTCTGGGGAGAGCAACGCCACCCACCCCAGGTCGACGGTGGACAGCAGTGTCGTTAGACCCATACACCAAATGATACGGGACATTAGGTCATGAGTAGTCACACGATTCTCGATTTGCGGTGATCAACACAAAATTTTTATTTGTAGGACACTCTCCGCCCATTTCAGACAACTTATTTTTCTATATATTTATTTATTTATGCTTTGGTAAACGAGATGGATGGAATCGGATTTCTCGAGGTGACGATAACCAGCACTGTGGCGAGAAAACCAGTCCCATCGAAGGAGGAGAGGGCAGGTCGGCGATGGAAACCCGGCGCGCCGGCAGCGAGTGACGACAAAGAGCCAGTGTCCCAAGGGGGACTGATTCTGAATTCAACGTGACGAAGTGCGCAATCCGAAATGGAGTTTTTTGGTTTGTAACACGGTAACTGCGTCAGGTCCACTCCGAGTCCAGCGCGTCGAGTAACTGATCGATCTCAGCCCGGGTGTTGACCGCGTGGACCGACGCGCGGACGGCCTCCGGCGTCGGCAAGGCACGAACGACGATACCCTCTGACGCGAGTCTGTCGACCGTCGCTTCAGGGTCATCAACGTCGATGGTCACGAGCCCCGACTCGGGATTCCCCGGGCTGTACAGTCGCTCGTCGGGAATACCGTCGGCCAGCCGGCCCGCAAGCTTTTGAATTCGATCCGCGATACGGTCGACCCCGACCTCGTCGATCACGTCGATCGCCTCGGCCAGGGCGACGTGGGGGGCCGGGTTCGACGATCCAACCTCGAATCGTCGGGCGCCGGCGGCGAACTCGTAGGGATCCGCCATCGGTGTCTCGACGCTTCGGTATCCCACTGTGGACGGCTGGAGCGACTCAGCGACCTCACGATCGACGTACAGGAAGCCGCCACCCCACAGGCCCAGCAGCCACTTGTGTCCCGCCGCCGCAACGACGTCCGCGCCCCACTCGGAGACATTCATTGGAAGCTGACCCGGCACCTGAACGGCATCAACGAGCGCAAGCGCACCGGCCTCGTGCGCGATGTCAACGAGCTCAGTGACGGGTAATCGCGTCCCATGTGTCCATGTGACAGCGCTGAAACACGCCAGCTCCGCGTCATCGACGGCCAGGGCGAAGTCGTCGAGATCAACGCGGCCGCCCTCGGTCTCGACGACTCGGACCTCAACACCCTCGCGTTCGAGGCGCTGCCACGGAAGCATCCCCGCAGGGTGTTCAAGATCGGTCCGGACAACGGTATCGCCGGGCGACCAGTCGATCGCGTTCGCGACAGCGTTGATGCCTGCGGTCGTACTTTCCACGAGTCCCAACTCGTCAGCCTCCGCGCCGACGAAAGTGGCGACGCGCTCCCGTACTCGGTCGTACGCATCGAACGCGCCTTCGTAGGGGTCGTTGCGAGTGCTCGCCTCGTACTCGTGGGAGCGAACGAACTCGTCGGCAGCTTCAACGACGTACCGTGGACTCGGGCCGTGAGCACCGAAATTCAGGTAGATGTCTTCGTCCAGTGCGGGCGTGTCAGCCCGAAGTTCGGTAGGAGTCATCAGTCGGTCTCTCGGCATTAGTCGCTGTACGTCCCGATCAAGTCACGCAGTGACTGTTCAGTTTGGCCACCCCGGAGCTGTTTCACCGGCTGGCCATCCACGAACAGAACGAACGTGGGAGTACTCTGGGCACCGAACTCGATTGCGATCTCGAGGTGAGACTCGATATCGATCGTCGCGACCGCCGCATCCGTGTCCGCTGCAATCGTTTCGAGCATCGGCTTCATCCGCTGGCACGTACCGCACCACTCCGTGTAGAACTCCACGAGAGTGACGTCGGTGTCTCCGACGACCGATTCGATGTCGCCATCCCCGAGCGAAATCACACTCTCCGTCTCCGCTATCTGAGCTGTCATTATAGACGCTACGTGCCGTGTGTTTAATAATCTTGGGACTATCGCACAATATAAATTCGAGCGTGGAAGTGAGCGACCGGGAAAAATTCCGCTAACAAGGGCGAGCCAGCAGTTGTTCGTTACTGGGATTCGTCGTTGGTCCGTTCCCGGCCGATCGCTCCTGCCAGCTCCAGCAGGTATCCGAGTCCGTACTGGACATCAGGGTCGCGTAGCCCTCGGAGCAAGCCGACGGCCCCGACCTGCTCTGGCGGTTCCTGCTCCGCCTCACCGACGCTCGACAGCAGCGTTTCGATACCGTTACGAGTGGCATCTTCGGACGCCGTCTGTGCGACCTCGCCGAGCGCGGCGCCCGTCCCGGCCAGTGACGTGACCATCTCGTCATCGAGCGCCGCAGTCCCTAGCGACGCGACCTCGGCGAGTTCAGCCAGTTCGTCGAGTGTCCCGGTTTGCTGGAGGATAAGCAGCGTGTCTAACGCGTCTCGAAGTTCGTCGCCGTTCTCACCAACAGCCTCGGCCAACGCCACTGTTTCGTCAGTTGCTAGCCCATCTGCGGACTCAGCGAGTGTCGCTCCGGTGGCCGAGAGTTCGCGGACCATCTCGTCGGAAAGCGCGCTCTCCCCTAGTGAAAGTACCTCCAACAGTTCGTTGACAGCGTCGAGATGCTCCACGAACTCGGCGACTGCCTCGGGGTTCTGTTCGATCGCAGTCTCGAGGTCAGTTGGCTCGGCTGCCTCTCTCTCGGACATGGTCAGAGCAACCCTCGCGCAGTCAGCCAGTAGGACTCGTTGTACGCCAGTTTCGACCAGTGCAGTTTCTGCGAAGGCGGTGCTGGAGACGGCGGGCTCTCGTAGTCGAACTCGACGAACGACGCCGCGTTCAGCCCCGTCTCGATGAAACAGAGCGTCTTGCCGTCGTAGGTCGCCGTCGGCGGACGACCACGAAGCTCGCTGGCGAGGCGCTGGCCGACAACGCTGGCCTGGTAGTGCGCGACGCTGCCCGCGTTCGGGACACCGGTGTCAGCGGTATCACCGAGCGCGTACACGTTCTCGGCAGCCTCGGCCTCGAGCGTGTGTTTATCGACGTCGACCCAGCCATCGTCGCCCAGGCCAGCCTCCTCGATCAGGTCGATACCGGCGTGAGGCGGGATCGTCACGAGGAGGTCGTAGTCGAGGTCGGTTCCCTCCATCGACGTTATCGTCTCTGCCTCGGGGTCGACCGACTCGGCGTTGAAGAGCGTCTCGACGTTGATGCCGCGGTCGTCCATAATCGGCTGAGCCCACTCGGCGATATGTGGGTTGCCGTGGACGCGCTGGACCGGGTACGTGTAGGTGATGTCGACGTCGTCCCGGAGGCCGCGCTCGCGGAACCAATCGTCGGCCATGAAGACGAACTCGAGTGGCGCTGCCGGACACATGTGAGGGGTCCCGATGACGCTCAACACCAGTTCGCCCTCCGTGAACTCCAGTAGTTCCTCGCGGAGGGCAGTCGCTCCCGACTCACTGTAGTAGTTGTATCCGCCCTCAGCGAGGCCGGGTATGTGACTAGGTTCTAGCGTCGATCCGGTCGCCAACACAAGATAGTCGTAGTCGACCGATGTGGAGCTACCACTGAACTGGAGCTGCTGGGACCCGGTGTCGATATCGGACACGCGGTCGATCTGCAGGTCAATCGCGTCGTCGACGAGTTCGCTGAGCGGACGACGGCCGTCGTCCGGCTCACGCTGGCCGAACGGCACGTACAGCCAGACCGGCTTGTAGACATGATCTGGGTCGTCGTTGACTAGCGTGACGCGGACATCGCCGGCGGCGATTTCCGGTTTGAGTCGGTCAGCGAGGTCGTTCGCGAGGACTGTTCCACCGGTCCCGCCGCCGACGATGACGACGTGCTCGGTCATGCTTTCTCCACGTAGAACGCGTTGTAGTCGTCGAGCTCATCGACAGCTAACAGTTCGTTACCGGCTTCCTCGGTCCACTCGGGGACATCGGTGAGTGACTGGTCGTTGTCGCTCAGGAGTCGAATCACGTCCCCGGATTCTGCACTCCGAATCTTTCCGATGAGGTCCATCAATGGACCAGGGCAGGCCGCGCCTCTGGCATCAACGGTCGCGTCAGGTTCGATGTCAGTCATAAATATCTCACACGTGGTGGTTGGGGGTGGAGGGTTTTAGTATTGTGTATTAGTTCCAAGATTCTGAAATACGTAGTCGTGTTAGTCAGAAAGAGGCAGTGAAAGGCTCATATGAAAGTGGGAGCACCTATCGCTCGAATACAACTCCGTAGTGATACGGCGGCAGATCGACCTGCCGACCGAGTACGAACGGGGATGCCGAGCGCACGGTATCGTTGGTCTCTCCGGGTGCCATTCGAAGTTCAGTCGGGGGGCCACGGGGCTGACCCTCCACAGTCGTCGTTTCGCGTGGCTGCTCGTGCCAGTTGATGATCACCAGACTCCCGTCTGGTTCGATTGTGTCGAACGCGTTCTGGACGAACGTCGCTTGTTCGTCGATACCGTGGAAGGTGTTTGCTACGACGAGTGTGTCGACACGTTCGGGGAGTACTTCGGGCAGGTTGCGAGCGTCATCATGAATTGGAACGACGTTCTCGATGTTCTGCTGTTCTGCGAGGCGATCGAGTTCAGTGAGTAGGACTTCGTCAAGATCCAGCGCGTACACCGATTCAGGCTCAACGATGCGGGCAGCCGGCAGTACGAAATACCCGCTTCCACATCCCACTTCGGCAACCGATTTGCTCGTCCCGATGCCGAGTTTCCGGAGTGTCGCACCGGGCGTCGGCCAGAGCTTACTCCACCAGTCCCAATCGGGCTGGCCGGTGTTCTGGAACCGCTCCATCGCTATCAGGGGCGGGACGTATCGATGCCCAACAAGCGGTACAGGAGACACACTCGAACGAGTCCGGTGCCGATAAGGATGAGGCCCACGAGGGACAGTGCTGCACCGATCGTCGGCTCGAGTCCAAGGAGACCGCTGAGTGTTGCCAAGCCGATGAGCCCGACCACTAACCCGACGACGATCCGAGTCTTCCTGTCCGTCGCACCAATATTGTTTTTCATACCCACAAGTACGCAATACAACTACCTAAGTCTTTCTCGACGAACAGCTGCCACCTGAGACGTTTGCAGGCATATCCGTCGGTCACCGGGCCGCTACTGAGTGATCTGGGATCGCCACTCGGCAGGAAGCTGTGTGTAGACGACTGCGTTGTCGACGAGCACGTCAACCGGGACATACTCGTCGGGCGCGTGGACGGTGTCGGTTCCAAGCGCGAATTCGACGGTTGGAATCCCCGCATTCCGGAGTTTCTTGGCGTCCCCGCCGCCCGTACCACTCCGCCGGTAGACGCGCGTCTCCGTGACAGCCGCTGCCGTCGACGCGACGGCTTCGACAAGTGGGCTGTCGGGAGCCTCGGCAGTCCCGACACTCCACGACACGTCAGCAATCGTGATCCCCTCACAGTCGGCAACGCAATCCCGGATCCCCGCGAGCACGTCGGAAGTGTGGACACCAGCTGCCAGCCGCACGTCGACCTCGGCACGGGCGGACTGCGGGACGCTATTGATAGCGTCGCCCCCTTCGAGGATACCGAGATTGATCGAGGGGTACCAGAACAGCTCACGAGCGACATCCTCGCCCATCGACGGGGCGTAATATTCGACCGATTCCTCGATGATCGGAGCTACGTCAGCGGCGATCTCGAGTCGCTGGGAGCCGAACCGTTCACGCATCGTCTCGACCGCGTCGTAGAGTCGATCGATCGCATTCACGCCGAGTGGTGGCCGTGAGCCATGGGCCCCCTCACCGCCCGCTTCGAGCGTCAACCAGATGCTCCCCCGATCGGCAACTGTCACCGAGTGGCGGCCCGCCTCGCAGGTCGGTTCACCGATCACACACGCGTCTGCGTCGAGTTGGCCGTCCTCTAGCAGCGCCGGCAGCCCGGCGTCACCGCCCACTTCCTCGTCGCTGACGAAAGCGAACAGGAGATCGATTGGCGGATCGGCGTCGGTGGCTGCATACGCGTGGATGGCGAACAGCATCGACGCTACGGCCCCCTTCATGTCGGTCGCGCCACGACCATAGACGCGGTCGTCGACGTGTTCTCCCAGTGGGTCGTGTGTCCACGCGTCGGCATCGAACGGCACCGTGTCGAGATGCCCGTTGTACAGCAGCGTCTGGTCCGCCTGCCCGGGAACCCGTACGAGGAGGTTCGGTTTCGCCGGATCGGCCACGACACGCTCGGTGTCGACTGAAAGTGGCCCGAGGGACCGCTCGATTTCGGTGACGATATCGCGGGTGTCGCCCGGCGGGTTTGTCGTATCGATTGCGAGCAGGTCGAGGGCAAGCGAGATCAGATCCTCACGGTGTGCCCGGACGTACTCGGAAGGACTTTCGTCGCTCATTCGCCAGCCAGCTCCACTTCGAGGACTTTCGCCGCCGTCAGAATCGGATCCCAGACGGGGCTGAACGGCGGCGCATACGCCAAGTCAGCGTCCCGGAGTTCAGTCACCGTCATACCGGCCGTGAGCGCCGTCACGACAGTATCGATGCGCTTCGCGCCTTCCCGGCCGACCACGCTCCCGCCCAACAGCTGGCCAGAATCCCGGTCGGCCACTAGCGTGACCGTAAGCTCCGCACCACCGGGGTAGTAGTGAGCCCGCGTCGGTGCCGATATCGTCACCGAGACGGGGGTGAAGCCGGCCTCCCGTGCCCGTTCCTCCTCGAGGATCCCAGTTCGGGCGGCACCCAGGTCGAACGCCTTGACGATAGCCGTCCCGGCGATCTCGCCGACCGGCTCCGTATCACCGGCGACGGTCTGTCCGATCGCACGGCCAGCACGATTGGCCGTCAGCGCCAAGGGCACGTGGTCCGGCTTGCCAGTCACGACGTGGCGTGCCTCGGCGCAGTCGCCCGCAGCGTAGATATTCTCGTAGTTCGTCCGACCGTACTGGTCGGTCGCGATCGCCCCGGTTTCCCCAAGCTCGATGCCGACATCCACCGCGAGGTCGGTGTTCGGTTCGACACCGACGCCGACGATGGCGACGTCGGCGGGATTTGACTCGTCGTCGAGCGTGAGGCGCTCGACCCGCTCGGCACCTTCAAAGCCTGACACGGCGGTGTCGAGGTGCAGTTCGACTCCCTGCTCGCGGAGGTGGTCCTCGACGACCTCGGCCACCGCGTCACCGAACGGCTGGAGGACGTGCGGCAGCATCTCGTAGAGGTGGACGTCGACGCCGCGCGCCGACAGCGCTTCGGCCATCTCGATGCCGACGTAGCCGCCGCCGACGATAGCCGCGGAGTCCGGCGAGTGTTCGGTGACGTAGTTCTCGATGGCATCGGCCTCATCCATGTTATGGATCGTGAACACCCCATCGAGGCCGAGGCCGTCGAACGGTGGTTCGATAGCGCTTGCGCCCGTCGCGACGAGGAGGTGGTCGTAGGGCTGGTCGAACGTTTCGCCGTCACCCTCGACGGTGACGGTTTCACCCTCAGGGTTGATGCCGACGACCTCGTGACCTATCCGGAGATCGATATCGCGCTTCTCACGGAACTCTTCGGGCGTCACGGCGACGAGGTCCTCCAGGTCGTCGACCTCGCCCTTGACGTAGTAGGGCATCCCGCAGGCGGCGTAGGACACCCACTCGCCTTTCTCGAAGACGACGACGTCCAGCTCCGGGTTTGCACGCTTGGCTTTGCTTGCGGCGCTCATTCCCGCAGCGTCACCACCGATGACCACGAACGTGTCGCTCATATCTGAGAGTTGGTACGGGAGAGTCAAAAGTATTTTGTAGTTTTTACAATATTACTACATACTCATTCCTAGCTCAAAACGGCCTTACTTGGAGAGTGGTGGAAGGAGGCATCGGAGGCTGGAGTGGTCAAGCAGTACAGCGGTCACTCATCAGGAACGCTCATACGACGGCGATCAGCAGGTGGCCGACGAGCGTCAGCAAGCCAACGAGTGAGTCGTCCGGATGGCGTCCATCCGCGTCAACAATCCCATCAACAACAAGGACTCACGCGTGCGTTTCGATCACTGAACGAAGCTGTGCTTCGTCCTGCATTCCGACGAGCCGTTCCGCTGGCTGACCGTCAGCGAACAGGAGAAGGGTCGGGACGCCCTGAACACCGTACTCGGCGGCGAGTTGCCGGTTCGTGTCGATATCGATTTTCGCCACGGTCGCACTAGTCTCGGCCGCGATCGTTTCGATGACTGGTTCGAGCATCTGACACGGGCCACACCAATCGGCATAGAAGTCGGCTAGTACGGTGTCGTACTCAGCGACAGTATCGGATAGCTCGGTGTTGCCGTTGATATGAATGGGTCCAGACGGACTCTCCGAGGTGGACTTCTCAGCACTATCCGGTTCAGTTCGATTTCGAAGCTCCGCCAATTTCTGTCGTCGGATCTCCTCGATATCTTCAGCCATTAGGTACCCGTTCGAACCGAATCGACTTATGTATTTTGTATTAATCGCACAATACTACCCCACCAGAGAGCTGAACTAACGGGTGATAGGGACAGGACTGCAGCGGCTGGTTCTCTCGGTTCTCAGAGTCCGGTCTATATCGATCTTCGAACTCCTGAATAAGCAGTCCGATGGCCGTATACCAATCGTTGAGCAATCGCTGGATGTCGTGTACAACTTCCTCGGATGTCCGCGAACGATACACGTAGTAGTACCCTCCATGATCGTAGTTTACTTGCTCCAAAACTACCACGCCGGCCTCAAGGAGCCGAGAAATCGAACGATACGCAGTCGAGGGTTCACAATCCATTCGTTCTGCGACGTCGTCGCCGGTGAAACCCTCCTCTACCTGTTGTAGCAGCTGAAAGACCATCTGATCCCGATCGTTGAGCCCGTGAATGCAACCCGGGAGGTCGAGGCACCCCAGGTCGCGCTCTAGGTCCTCACGCATTGACGTGACCACCATGTCCGAAGATAGGGTGACAGAGACGATTAAAGCTGTTCCTGAATACTACAATACTCCGTTGGCCGAGCAGGTACCAGATCGATTCATTTCCAATGAAGATACGCTTTTGCGGGAGAATACCCGAAGAGACTTTGTTCTAAAGACCCAAGATAATACACGAATGACGCTCCCAATCGACCCGACCCAGATCGATCCGGCGGACATCGGCGAAGAACAGGCGACCCTCGAGATGAGCCACGAGGACGCGATCGAACACGTCCGGGACGTGTTCACGGACGCCGGGTTCGGCGTCCCCGTCGAGTTCTCGCCCTCCGAGATGCTCAACGAGAAGGTCGACGCGGGCCGCGACCCCTACTACGTGCTCGGTGCGTGCAACCCCGAGGTAGCCGACCGCGCGCTCGACGCGACCGACAACAAACTCGGTGCGCTCATGGCCTGCAACGTCGTTATCTGGGAGCAGGAACCCGGCAAACAGGTCGTCTATCACGTCTCCATCATGCGCATCGCCCGCCTCGTCGGGATGGCGCCGGACAACGAGGAGATGGCAGACATCGTCGCCGACACCGGCGAACTCGTCGACGAAGCGTTCGCGAACCTCTAACATGGGATATCACACGTTCGACGCCGACCGCGCCGACAAACTTGAGGACGCACAGCGACGCTACCGCTTCCTCTCGACGGAAGAACTTCTCTGGGCACTGTCAACAGATGGCGACGAGACGGTCGCAGATCTCGGCAGCGGGACCGGGTTCTACACCGACGACGTCGCACCAGCTGTCGACCACGTGCACGCCGTCGACATCCAGGAGACGATGCACGATTACTACCGGGAGAAAGGCGTCCCCGAGAACGTCGACCTCGTGACGAGTGGCGTCGATGATCTCCCGCTCGATACGAACAGCCTCGACGCCGCATTCTCGACGATGACATACCACGAGTTCGCTGGGGAAGAGGCGCTGGACGAGATCACCCGCGTGCTAACGGACGTCGGTCGATTGATTATCGTCGATTGGGCGGCAACGGGGAGCGGAGACCACGGGCCTCCACTTGATGAACGATTCAGTGGTGCGGAAACGGCGAACGACCTCCGCGAAGCTGGATTTCACATCGAGCATACTGCCGTCCGGACGGAGACGTTCCTCCTTATCGGCGAGCTCAGATAGAGGACTACGCCCGTTTTCGGAGGATTCCTCGTACGAACGGCCGGATCGGTGTTACGCCGAAATGCATACGTTCAAGCTCAACGATATCGAACGTCGAATCAGCTGCGATTCGCTTGCTACCACTCTTCTGCAGGCGTTGTTTGGAGGTGAAGTAGGTTTTGCGGAGCCGACGAACGGTCTTGCCGTCGTCGGTCCACAGTTCGTGGCGAACAGGAGAACCGTGCTTTTCGCGGTGACACACCGTGACGAAACTCGCTTCCCCGATGTCCACGCCGATGGGCGTTTGCTCGTTGGTGGACGCCTCAGATTTGTCCTCCACTTCGCGGGTAGCGGTGACGAGGAGATACCACGTTCCGGCCCGCTCGAACAGCCGACTTTCACCCCATTTCAGCACCGCCTGCGTACACCGCTTCGAGCCATTCCCGCTGGTCGGGATTGATATGTACCAGTATGCAGATGTGGTAATCCTCGTGGTGCGGGATTTTGACGTACCACTCGATAGCGTTCTGTGGCTGGTGATCGAGTTGTAGTCCCTCGTTAGTGAACCGTCCCGGGCGATCATCGTGCAACTCGTCGGCGTCGTAGCTGTTGTGGAGTTGTGGGACGTACTTCTTGATGGCATTTTTCGCGTAGGCGCTCAGGTCGTACTCGACGACCACGTCGTTGGCCGCTACCTCTGTGTCACAGCCAGCGGCGAAGGCGGCCTGAAGCGCCGGCTGGTACGTGTCCCGCGTCTCTCGAATTTCTGACGCTTGTGGACGTTCGGGTCCACAAGTTTCAGTTCGAGCGTTTTTGTGATCTCGCCCATCGTCGCCCTACTTAATCACTCTCTTGTGAGAATCACATGTTTCAGCCATTCGGGGTGGAAGTAAAACGGTGAGAAGTCCGGCACTGCAATGGAACAGTAGACAGTCTCATTCTGCCCGCCTGTTGGCCTCTCGGTTCCTGCTGGCGTGGCCTTGTTGAAACCTTTTGTGGGTGATATGTTTCAGCGGGGTGCTGCATACAGAACGCATATTCAGCAGTCGGAACAAGTGTTTGCTGACAAACTCCGCCGCCTGAAACGGAGACAATGACTACCCTCGCATCAGATTCATCACTTCGTCGGCGACATCTGGTTCAACAGCGACGACGTAGCGACTGCCGGGTGTCAGAGTCGTGTCGGATCGAGCGATTCGGTTGCCATCGTCGTCGGAGACAATCAGTGTCCCCGCGGGAAAACGCACGTCAGCCAGTTTTTTTCCAGCGGCCGGCGCTCCCTCCGCGACTCGGACGAGCAGAATATCTAGGTTGCCCGTTACGTCTGCCAGCGTCTGCACGTCGCTGCCGAGAATCTCGTTTGCCGCCACCCGGGCACCGGCCCGCTCGGGGAACAACACCGCGTCCACGAGCCGAGTGTAGGACTCTCCGGCCACGCGGTCGATACGTGCCACCGTCCGGATTTCAGGTGACAACTCCCGGGCAGCCAGACAGACCGCGAGGTTCAACCCGGTTTCACCCGTGAGCGCTGCGATCACGTTGGCTTGTTCGATGCCGGCCTGTTCGATGATGTCGGGGTTAGTCGCATCGCCCTGGATGACCGTCGCAATCCACTCGTCAGCTATCTCTGAGACAACCCTGTCGTCCTGTTCGATGATCGTTACGTCGTGCCCGAGGTCGGCGAGTCTCTCCGCTGTCTGGAAGCCGACGCGCCCGCCACCCGCGATGAGTATGTCGTAATTGCTGGTCATGTGTTTAGTCTTCACCCGACAGTGATATTTCCGTGTTACTCTCGATTGGTCCGCGGTCCGGTTGCGCTTTCAGACGGTCGAGCGCAACGTACACGAGGCCGCCAAGCAGGATCCACGCGGCGCTGAGGACGAGCGCCAGCGGATCAGTCCGCATAAGATATTCCACGAGCACCCCGGCCAGAAGCAGGTTCAGCGCGATACCGAGCAATGCCGGAACCGGGTAATAGGGCATCTTGTAGGGGCGGTTCATATTCGGTCGCTCCCGCCGGAGCCGAATCACGGCGACGTTGACGATGATGAACGAGAGCAGAAAGAACAGGCTCGCCATGTTTCCGGCACTCTGTGTCGGCAGTGCCACTGACCCGAGCATCACGACTGCGCTGGTGAGGATTGCCACGAACGGGGTTCCGTATCGGTGGTGAATCTGGCCGAAGGAAGGCAGCAACTGTCCTTCACGGCCCATTGAGAACGCTACCCGCGAGGAGGCGATCACGACCGCGTTTAGGGCTGTCAGCGTCGAGAAGACCGCCCCGAAGACGATGATTGCCCCGCCGTTCTGGATGATCGGCAGTCCGGTCGGCATGAACGATGTCGCCGCCGCGGCGATCCCTGCCTCGCCGGCGTCGGCGAGGCCCTCCGCCCCGAGCGTGCCGACGGCGACGGTGACGACCGCCAGATAGACGATGACGGTCGCAAGCAGACTCACGAAGATCGCTTTCGGGATGTTCTCACGGGGGTTCTCGACTTCCTCGGTGACGGTCGTGATGAGGTCGTATCCCTCAAAGGCGATGAACGTCAACCCCATGGCTGGCAGGAGTGCGGTCGCACCCGCACCTTCTGAGAACAGCGGCTGGAACTCGGCCCCGGAAAACATCGGGGAGGCAAGACCGAAGCCGACAAACACAACGAGGATACTCACTTTGATGATGGTGAAGACCGTCTCAGCGCTGCCACTGGCAGCCGTCGAGACGGCGTTGAGCGCAACGAGACCGAGAACGGCGACGAACGCCAATAGTAACGCAAGTGGCACGCCCACGTCAACGACCGGTATCACGACAGCACCTACTTCGTCAGGCGGCGGAACAACTCCATAGACGTGCAACAGTTCTAGAAAGTTCGGTGCAAAGCCAAGCGCGTAGAGCCCCCCCGCGATCATGTAGGCGAACCAGAGCATCCAGCCCATGATGAACGAGGAAAGATCCGCAAAGATCTCCCTAACGAAGGCGTATCCGCCACCGCTTTTCGGGATCGAGGCGGCTAGTTCCGCATACGAAAGGCCGGTGAATGCGGTCACAACGCCGTTCAGCGCGAAGACGAGGATCGCAGCCGGGCCAGCGATTTCGGCGGCCAGCCCCGTCAGCACGAAGATCCCGGCTCCGATCATCGCGCCCATTCCGATCATCGTGGCGTCGAGCAACCCGAGTTCGGCTTCCGGGGATCGGGTCTGGTTCTCACTCATTACTCGCACTCACCATTTCGCCCGTCGTGCATAGTGTGGTGCGGTATTTTGGTTACTTATTTATCAACCGGGGTGAGTTCTTTGATATCGGGAATCATACCGGTATTTGATACTGATATCTCTGCGCGGTGCTGGTCGAATCCAGTAGTCTCCTACGAGAACTCTCTGCTGAACTGATCCTCTGTATCTCGCACGCCGAATGTGTCATCATCTGAGGGTTTCAACACCGAGCGCATCGTACGTCTTATATTAATCTTGGCGCAATGCCTCTCAGCGGCTGCGTGATTGAACATCACGTTCGGGGAGAAACTTGAAAAGTTCCTTCCGGTCAGGACGAAACCCACAGTCTCACGGTAGATTTATACACTAGTTTCCACTCCTGTCGTAACTTCATCCCCGTACCAAGTCCCACAAGCTACTTTTTCGTCCCAAACCACCGATACTGCAAGACGGTCCCCATAATTTCAGGTATACCTGGAACTGTATGCGAAAGATGAGTGATCCAGACAAGATCGACCAAGTCAGTACTGAAGATGTCGAGTTTACCGAGGCCACACTAGGATACGCGATTCTCGTATATGGGACATACGTCGGTGCAATCGAAGGCTTTCCCGGGAAGCTTGAGCATATTGAGGTAGAACCCCACTGGGAAGGGAAAGGGATTGCACGAACTGCACTTCAGGAGTTTATATCTCTCAGCCAGGATCACGGCATTTCGGAAGTGACGGTGAATAATGCCGTACATCCGGCTATGGAACATATCCTCAATACAGAGGGATTCGAGGAGACCTCAGATGATGTTGGCTGGAAGATAGAAATCTGACTCGTGTAAGATACATAGACCAGTTCTTGGGGCCTACGATTATACTTCTCTGTGGGCACCTCTTTTGCAAAGTACAGGGGATTCACTTATCGGGCCAGGCAGCGTATCGTTCAGTATGCCTGAAGAAGTGCTGTTCAAATCGGAGAGCGACCAAAGTCGAGAAGAGATTGCATCGTACCTCCGGAAAGTCGCGGACAATCTCGAAAGCGGAGATCCCATCAACCTGAAAACAGGCTCCGAGTCTGTAACACTAAATCCCCCTGCTCGACCAACCTTCGAGGTCAAAGCTGAACGCGAAGGTCCGGCTGGCAACATGACTGAACGCAGTATCGAGTTCGAACTCGAATGGGACGAGAACGACGGTGAGGATGGCAGCAAAAGTGGTCAGTTAGAAATTGAGTAGTCACTCCGCCTATCTATCTAACGGGGGATAGCTTGGAACTTGTCGGGGACTCCGTCGTTCCCCGACACTGGTAGAGACAGGATACCCACATACCAGCCCGACACACAAAAATACCATAATATTGTTACGAATCACGTGCGAGACTTAGAGCCAGAAGATGAAGCAGTGATTCAGCAACCAAGCGGAAGGACATCACCCTAACGGAGCGGTTCGAAATTAAGAAGCGACGGATTTGTAGACTGGTCTTCCGATCAGGAATAGGCCTAAGATGCCGGATATAAGTGGTAGAGGGCTACTCTTTTTCTTAAGATACGATTTCGAGGGTGAGCCTTGCACGACATAGGCCGTGGTTGTCTCCCCGACATTGTACTGGTCAATTCTGTCTTCCGCGGCAGTCCTTGTGTCGGACGCTTTTGTTCCTATTCCCGGGCTGATGTTGTCGGAAGTGTATTGGGTTCCGTTGTACGTGTAGCTGTAAGTGACGTGGGGTGTGTACCTGTCCCCCCTTTTTGAGGAATCCATGGTGACTTCTTTGCTCTCTACCGTGGCTTCAATCTGCACCCCGGACGAGAGGCTTTGTTGCTGAGAGTATGCCATGTATCCAGCAACTCCGAGCAGCACAATCCCCAGTATTATACTTATCAGAGACAGCTTCGACATATTCGTCATTGTTTAGACTACTGAATGTTAATTTTGACGTGTTTCTCACTGCGTAACACATGCAAACCTAATTAACGGCCAATTCTTCCTCGAAGGTGTGAAACAAACATCGGGAGCTTTCTGCATTTACCCCGATATTCAGCAAACCGGTTGTGTGAGTTGGGAGGGTTTCAGCAGTGGGACTCCCCTCAGAATGTCGAAAATTATTCTGCGAACTAGGATCCGGTTCTTCTGAACACCCGTCGAGCAATTTTCAGCGGCTAAGACAACCAGGATCTAGGGGAATCGGGGTGTTTCACGGCTCGAAGTGCTGCGCTGCGGGAACCTCGATGGATTCAGACTTGGTGAAGCAGTGGTCCCAAGGTATCCAGATACGCCCGAAATCATCCTCGTTACCCCGCCGTCGAGCAATTTTTGAAATCACAGTTTTATCTCGGAACTTGTCGAGGTGATTTCTACGTTCTCAAATCGGCCCGACGAGGTTCTTCTGCAATTTGAGTCCGTTATTTCGCCTTGTATATCGCGGGTTTCGTCCAAAGAAAGAGGCGATATGCAGTGTGCGAAGGCCGCCGGCTCTCTCAGGCCGAGGGGCCATCACAGAGGTAGCGGAACGACGGAAGTATCAGATGTAGCGCATAGGTTGACGGGGTGCGTTTCGGTGGTGTCTGTCGCCCCCGCGAGAGGGTGGCGGGGCGCATCACGTGCCCCCGAGAGACGATGGCTTCGGAACGACACAGCAAGACACGAGCAGCGCATCACGCAGGAACCACCCCCGACGGTGAGGCGCCGTGGGTGGCCCTCGAAATGACGGTTCCGACCGACCGGGATCACGCGTCAGTCGTCGCCCTCGTGGAGTGTACTCTCGTCGAGCTCACACACGAGGCCGTGGGCGTCGTCTTCGTCGCTCACCAGGTCGGGCGGTCGACGCGGACGCAGTACGTCACCCGCGACGACGTCGGCGAGCAGCTCCAGAAACGGCGCTTCGACGATCGGCTGGGCTGGCAGGAGACCACCATCCCTCGACGAGCCGTTCGCAACGAGCTCATCACCCAACTCACGCGGTCGCCCTCAACGTCAACGGCGGAGCAGTCAGGTGTAGAAGCAGCCCGTGAGTCAGACACCTTCGTCGTGAAGCCAGTTCGAGAGCTCCGAACACCGTAGCGGCTAGACTTAACCAACATTCTCGGCCGATACCGGCATTGTGTTGGTTAACGCAGGGGGTTGGATCCACTTCCTCGCCCCCACCCACCGCCCGACCCTCGAGTGAATGAATCCTGGCGACCGGTCGGCTCGAACGGCCGTCACGACGGATTTTATCGGCCCGCTCCTCCTCGAGAGCGAGTATGGTCGTCGTCGAGGAGGTCACCAAACTGAGCGAGCGCCGTACCCAAACCTCGTCCGAGGTGTTTCCGGAGGATTCGTTGACGTCGATTCGGGAAGCCGTCGAGGCCGTCCCAGCAAGCGTCTTCGACGGCTCGACGAAGCACACAGAGGTCGGCGGCTTCGATGCCGCGATCGCCGACAAGCTCTCGCAGTACGAGTACGAAGGGGACGCCGCCGGCAGCTACAACCCGAACTGCAAGCTCTGGTCGCATCAGGGGTTTCACTACAGCGTTGACCTCTACGACGCCGACGCCCGTATCGCCATCGAGGTCGAGAAGAGCAAGCGGAAGAACGTCAGCGACGACCTCCTCAAGTTCCAGAAGGGGTACCGCACCCAGAAAGATGGCCGGCCGAAGATCGAGTTCGGCTGTCTGGTGGTGCCGGTGAACTACCTTGGTCGACATAACCTCTACCAGCACAGCCTGACCAAGCTCGACTTCATGAAGGGCGTCCTGTTCATCGACGACGTCGCCGTCATCGGCTATTGCGACCCCCGACCGGACTGATACTGTCCGCCCTGACTGTTTGTCGGCGCCGAGAGACATGCAGCGCGCAACAGCGGGCGCTGCGTGATCCATTAAGGCAGGTCCCGATCCGCACGACGACACGAGTGCCGACTACGAACGGTTCGAGAAGGAACAGCTCGCCCAGGACCGCGACGCCATCGGCGTCGACACGGCGGACGTCGACGACTCGACGGCCCAACGCCTGGTCAACGACCTCGTCGACGCGGACGACGTCACTCCGGTTCCCGAGGACCAAGTTCTGGTTCACGAGCCGAGCGGCACCGCGTTCGACTCGACGACACAGCTGGCCGTCTTCCACCGTGGCTGGGCGGCCGGCCGCGACGCCGACGGGGAGGACGAGTGATGCAGCAGACCCTCGTCGGCTGTGCGTTTTGCGACGCGCCGCCCGGTACCGAGACTGGCGAGGCCCATACCTGGGGGCAGGACGAGCGGGTCACCCACCCGATCTGTGTCGACTGCGCGATTCAGACGGAGCCGGATCCCGACGAGCGCGATCACGTCGCCTGTGACGGCTGTGGGCTGGTCGTCGATACGCTCGCAGCGTCGCCGGCGTGAAACGCCGGCTTCCAGCGGGACCTCCGGTCCCGCCCGGCTCACGCGATTCCGTGTCGATCTCGGGCATCTGGAAGGCCCGTTGCAGCTGTGCGCCCGCTGTAGTCCGGGTGGCCTTGCGACGTACTGGACGCGCGACCTCGAGGAGCATCTCGTCGCGACGCCGGTGGAGTGGTCCCATCTCTCGGTCCGGAACCTCACTAACCCAAATACCAAACATACCAAACAGCTATGTTCCAACAGTTCCAACACTACTTTATGTCGAGCGGCACCATCGATATCGAGGAGTTCGAGAACGCCGACGCCGACGACTTCGAGGAACGGACCGATACCGAGCGGATCGTGCTGTTCCTCGACGAGCACGACGACCGGGCGTGGAAGGCAGCGACGATCGCCGAGCGACTTGGTCTGGAGACCGACGCTGTCAGCGCGCTCCTCTCGCGATTGAAGGAACGTGGGCTGGTGCGGCACAAGCGCCCGTACTGGGCGATCACGGACGACGAGGAACGGCTCCAATCTGCCTACCGGCTCCACCGTCACCATGAGACAGCGGATGACCAGTACGGCGAGGAGCGTCTCGAGGACCTCCAGACTGACGACATGGAGGACGTGCAGTGACGGCGTTCGAAGATCTGGACCGCGGTGACATCGTCTGGGCGAGTGACCCGCTCTCGGAAAAAGGGCGCCCGATGCTCCTGTTGGGAGCTCCCCAATTCCCGGCCCACGGTGCGCAACTCATCACGGCCCTCATCTCCACGCAGACCTATCACGAGGAGTCGATCACGCTCCGAGACGGCGACTACGAGGGTGACCCACTAGGGGAACGAAGCCACGTTCTCCCGTGGTCGACCGCGACGCTCACCAGTGCTGCGGATGTCGACCAGTATCTCACCTCGCTGGCCGACGAACGCATCGAAGACGTGGCAAACCAGTTGACCGACTACATTTCCGCCTGAGACCACCTTCTGTCGTGGTAGCTATCACCTCGTCAGTACGTCCTGTGTCAGCTGATTCTCGACTGGTCGCGATACGCGATGCCAGTAGAGTCACCCCAAACAGTCTTTGCTGATTCGCTGTAAACTGTAATCGAGAACGGCCCGTGGTACATACCGCAAACCGCGGCGACGGCGACATCGTCCAGGACTTCCTCTCGGTCGCTGACCTCCTCGAGGAGCCACAGCTCGCCCAGCTGTACGCGTACCTCGCTCGGGAGGGGGAGGCGACCGTTCAGGACGTGATGGACGACCTCGAACTCGCACAGGGGACCGCCTACAGCTACGTCAACCGGCTCGTCGACGCCGGCGTCCTCACTGTCACCGACGACGAGCAGCCGCGCCGGTACGCCGCCCGGGAGATCGACCTGACCGTGCCGACGACCGCGGGCGACCGCGAGTACACGATCACGCCGGCGCTCATCGATGCTGTCGGCCGCCGTGAGACTGACGCCGACATCGACACCCACATCGACCGCCACGGCGTCGCCGGCCTCGCGACCGCGCTCACCTACGCGGTTGCTCGGGAGCGCGGCGAGGTGACCCACCGCCTGATGGCCGAGGATCTGGACATCTCGCCGCTGGCTGCGGAGATGATCCTCCAGGCGCTCCGCCCCCTCGTCCACGAACATTACGAGATCGAGGAGGCCGGGGCAGGGTCGAGGGGTTGGCCATCGACGGCGACGGCGCTGACGACGCGTGAGCCGGCTTCACATCGCCGACACCGGCCTGTTCGTCGCAATGGGGACAGCCCTCAAACAGCCGCTATCAGGCCGTTCGGCGGTTCGCTCGCCGGAACCACATCACCTTCGTCCTGCCCGAACGGGTGTACGAGGGGCTGACCGTCGACGACCCCGATGTCGAAGCCCCGTCGGTTGACGCCGCGATCGACGAGGGTTGAGCGACAGTTGCGTCACCGCTGGAGTTCTCCGAGCCTGTCGTCTCGCGGGTGATGGATGGCGTCCAGCGGTATATCGCGAACGTCGACGACCGACCCGCCGACGATGTTGAACGGGCGGACGCTGCCCTCGCCGCCCTCGCTGCCCAGCATCTCAGCGCGGGGTCGGCGACCGAGGTCTACATCTACACGACCGATATTGCGGCTGGGGAGGGAGCTGAAACCGTACTCGGAAGTGAGGGCTACGGGGGTTCAGTGACGTTCGTGAACGGGTTCCGGTTCATCGAGGACTTAGTCGCCGGTGACAGCTGAGCCTATTCGGAGTCGAGGTCACGAGCGTCGAGCTCGCGGGCGAGAGACTGGTCTCCCGTTCGCGTGATATCGTGTTCGTCGACGAAGCTGGCATCCTCTGGATCCACTTAAATGAGTAGTTAATTTTCCAACTATTATCGCAAGAGGGGAGCCGATTTCAAAAAATGGAGAGCCCTATGGGGTATGGACGTGTACCAACTGACATGGCTGGGAGCCAGGGACACACAACAGCGCTCTCGGAAATCGCTCGGAACCAGTTATCGCTGCTTGACTCACTAGCGGATGAAGACACAGATCGAATCATACCGCTGAATTTGCTTGATACACAGCACTACTGCGAGCAGAAAGCACAGTTTCAACGGGCACAGGGGTGGGACGATGAATCACTCCCAAAGCGCCTCGTTCGGGGTCGGGAACAACATAGCGAGCTAGCTGAAACCACGGCATCAAGCGATGATGAGTATACGCTTGAGGATGTTTGGGATGATATACAATCAGGAGACGTCTCGCTCCTCTATCCCCCACTCGCGTACGAACTGGTGAACATGGTTTTGGTGGGTTGCCCGATGTTTCTTCGGTTCGTGAACAGCCAGCCATCGCAATTAACCCTCGTTCGAGGAGTGACGAAAGAAGCGTACACAGAGCGACTCTTCCCGAACGAAGAGTTCTTGCTCTGGTGTCACGGCAACCTGCTAGATCGAATTGGATTTGATGTCTCGGATCTTTCGGTTCGCTATCTCAAATACCCGCAGTCTAAGTTCGACGCCGTCGAGGTAAGCAGGGCACAGCTCTTGCTTGCCGCTGAGGACGGTGATGAGATCTCCGTGAAGCTTAACGAGGGGTCCACGCTTCACCCACATATCCGGCGGCATCCCATTTCGTACGAACGGGATAGTAAACGAGGCAAGCAGCTCAGAGCATTCGCAGCATTCTGGCGAGACGGTGGCGATAACCCAGACGGTGCGAATCACTGGAAGCAGTGTGTCAGCTGTCGCTTCCGTTCACAGTGTGACCTTGCACTCGCAAAAGGAGAGAAGCGTAGGTGACTCCGATGAAGAGATCAATCACAATTCTCCGAGGAACACACAGCGCAGAGCAGCCACGGAAGTCTCGTTCATGATCGGGCTCACAGTCTTACCTGAACTGACGATTGATCGGTGCGAGAGGAATCAACTCCGGGACGTCATCCATTATTTCGATTCAGAGGTAGTGTTTACTCCGAATCAAGTTCACCAGCGGTTCCTCACCGACACAGTTGGTGATTCCGTAGAGGTGATGACGCAACCCCTCGCAGATAGGCGAGCCACCCAGATCGCAAAGGACAGCGACACACGCTTGATCTGGGCCGCTACGCCGAGCGCTCTTGAGGAAACCATCCAGCTGACCCAAACCGGGACACCAGAGAATCGCCGAGAATGCTACATCCTCACCGACCAATTGAGTGTCTCTGTCGACCTGATCCACTTGGAAGCCCACCTCGATGGCTTGGAGGAGTATCGAACTCCCTTCATGGAACACGGTGCGCTTGACGACTTTACGCACCTCACCATCGAAGCAAATCCCGAATATCGCGCGGAGTGGGACGGGATTGACGTTCAAGGCGTGATGCCTGGGGCAAACAAACAGCAGGGGGCGAGTGGAGCAGGCGTCGCTCATTTCGAACTCCAAGAAGACGGTATCGTTGGGGGGAAAACCCGAGAACTGGGCAAATTTGGTCTTCAGGCAGTCGATCAAATCGGGCGATCACGAGCAGAGACGCTGCGGGAGGCCGGAATTCAAACCCGTCAAGCACTCGAATCGGCCTCAGTGAATGAGGTTTCAAAGCTTTCTGGGCTTGGCCAGAAGACTGCCAGAACCGCTATCGAATCTGCACAGGTAATCGAACAAGGAGAGGTACGGAAAGCTCCAGGAGCAAGTCTCCCCGAGAAGGAACCGGTCTTCATCGACATCGAGACGGATGGCCTCAACCCGACGATCATCTGGCTCATCGGCGTCTATGTCCGTGACCGCTATATGTCGTTCATCGAAACCGATCCGAGAAAACCGGAAGTTGCACTGGAAGCGTTCCTGTCTTGGCTCTCAGAGTTCGGAAACAATCGACCCATCGTCGCCTACAACGGCTGGAAGTTTGACTTCCCAGTAATCGAAGAACACATCGGAGAGCACTGTCCACAGTACCTCGACTTTTGGACGAGTACGCATCGGTTCGATCTCTACGATTGGGCGGTTCGAGAGAACAATGCGGCCCTTCCAGGACTGACGAACAAACTGGAAGACGTGGCAACAGCACTCGGATGGGACCCACTGGACACGGGATTAACGGGTGCCGAAGTTGGCCGGCTGTTCCAACGATATGCAGCAAACCCGTGTGCAGATACTGAGTTAGATTGGGAACGCCACAAGCGCTACTGTGAGGACGACGTCCGCGCACTCGCCTACATCTACGAACAGGTTGCAACAGCCACACACCGAATGACGGTGACCAGTAGTGGGTCGGGTTCGACGACGAACGACTCCACATCTCAAGGAACACTCAGCGATTTCTAACCAATGAGCGATAACAACACCCCAACACTCGATACGGTCCTGAATACCGAAGCGCTCGAAGAGACGTTTCCGGACTACGAAGGTCAGCTTGCCGATACGATCACCGACCCGCCGAAGGAAGCAGAAAGGGTCCCAGCTACCGAGGTGCTTCCGGATACGCTCGCAGAGAAGATCGATCACGACCTCTACAGCCATCAGGCAGCGGCGATCCAGGAGTTACAAGCGGACAACAACGTGACAGTCTCCACATCCACGTCCTCCGGGAAGACGTGGATCTATACGCTCTACTTCTGCATTCGGAAGCTGCAGAGTCCGGACGCCCGTGCACTGTTCCTTTACCCGACGAAGGCACTCAGCGCGGACCAAGAACGGACGATCAACGACCTTTTCGACAAGCTCGGAATCGACGCTCTCGCCGAGACATACGACGGTGATACGAAGGACGACCGGAAAAAGCTCATCAGAGACCGCGTCGACGTCGTCATTTCCAATTTTGCGGGAATCAACCAGTATCTGGACTCCCACATGAAGTGGCGAGATGCCTTCCAGAACTGTGAGCTCGTGGCCATCGACGAGTGTCACACATATACTGGTGTTCATGGGATGCATGTCTCGTGGGTTGTTCGTCGACTCCGCCGATTACTGGAACACTATGGGTCAGCTCCCCAGCTCGTCTGTTCAACGGCCACCATTGGGAACCCACGTGAACACTCTGAACTGTTGACAGGGGCCGACTTCGAAGTGATCGATGAGGACGGGAGCCCACACGGTCGCCGAGAGATCGCGTTCTGGGAGCCACCACTTCAAGAGACAGATGGCGCCGTCGATGGATTGGCAGAAGACGAGATCATCCCCTCGATGCGACGGAACGCCGACGATGAGGCCGCGGGGGCACTCGTCCATCTAGCGAAAAACGACGTTCAGACGCTGATGTTCACTGACTCGCGGCAGGGCACGGAAATCGGTGTGAAGCGCGCGATGAACGCTGCTCGGAACCACCCCGGAGGCCAGTACGTCAATATCGAGCCCTATCACGCTGGGCTTAGTAAACGGAAACGCCGTTCCGTGGAAAATCAGCTCGGCAGCAACGATCTCGATGGAGTCATCTCCACGAGTGCACTAGAGTTGGGGATCGACATCGGGTCCATGGACGCCACAGTACTTGCGGGGTATCCCGGGACTCGGCAGTCCTTCTGGCAACGCATCGGTCGTGCGGGTCGTGGCACGACCGACTCCCTCTCCGTGTTCGTGACACAGTCCGATGCTATCGACCAGTACATCCTGAACAACCCAGAATACGTCCTCGAAGAGAACGTCGAGGATGCCGTGGTCGACCTCTCGAACAACCCAGTCTATGCCAAGCACGTTCTCTGTGCAGCATCTGAACGGCCGCTAACGCAGTCCGATGCGAAGTGGTTCGGGTCAGAGGACCGGTTGGCTCGGACCATCGATATGTGGCAAGCGGCCGGACAGATGGTGGGTGACCTAGACCGTGGTGCGCAGCACAACGGATCCGCTCGGCCCCAGAGTGACATCTCGATGTACGCCACGACTGACGAGCAATACGAGGTCCGTCAACTAGACGGCGAAATCGACATGGAACCCCTCGATAAAGAACGGGTTTATCGGGAGTTCTACCCCGGTGCCTTAGTTCTACATGATGGTGACCAATATGAGGTTCAGGAAGTTGTAGAAGATCGAATCCGTCCGTATGTGACCCTCGAGGAGTCACACTCACCAAACTACACCCAGGCGATCCACGATAAGCGGATCACCGACTTGGAAGTCGAACGATCCTACGAGCTCGATAACGGCTATCAGCTCTGTGCCGGAATGGGGACAGTTCACATCAACTACAGCGCCTACAACGTGAGGAACATCCATTCCGGCGAGATGGTCAATGCCATGGTGCCTATTGACCTAGATCCGATTTCGATTCGAACGCAGCTTATGTGGATCGCGTTCCCGAACGAGGCAGTCGATCAGGTTCTACGAGAGATTCCAGTAGAGTCCTATATTCGGCCGACCGAGAAGTCTGAGTTCCCCTCCATGGGCGAAGAAAAGTTTACCATGGCCGGTGGGCTCCACGGAGGCGAGCACGGGATGATCAAAATGGCACCCTTGGAGCTCCGTCTAGACAATAGCGACATGGGTGGATTGTCTACTCTTCGCCATTCCGAGGTCGATAGCCCGGTTTGGTTCATCCACGACGCTGTTGAGGGCGGTATCGGATTCTCCCACAGCATCTACGAGAACTTTGAGGCGGTTGCTCAGCGGACGCTTGAGCGGATCGATGGCTGTGACTGCGGCCGTGATATCGGCTGTCCAGCCTGCTTGATGAGTAGTCAATGTGGAAATCAAAACGAACCGCTCCACCGACCAGCCTCTGTTGGGTTGCTCGAGAAGGCGCTGGAACAGGTAAGAAGAATTTCCAACCAATCAACCTGACTCTCTGACAACCTGCTACACATTTTTATCACCAGTCGATTACTAACGCATGCGTAGAGAGCTGCTTACCTTCGCTCATGAACACCGGCCACGGTATTTCGATCCAGACCAAAATACTGAACGTATGACAAAGCAAAGAGATTTAGAAGCCTCGCCGGACGTCCTCGTACCCGTTAGCAGACGCTCTGGTCCTCCAGAGTGGATGTAGATCCGCTGGTCGCTCGATTTTCAGACACATGATCCTGAGTTTGCTGCGTATAGAGAATAGATATAGCACTGAATACGGGGTAGCAATCACAGTACTGTATGAATCTCATCATCAAAGTTATAGAGCGTTCGGTCCAACTCCCAAGGTTCCAGGCCGAGTTCGGCCGCGATGGCCTGTAGAAACTGCTCGTGATTATCATAGTCCCGCTTTTCAAACGGATAGCCGCTCTCCCGCAGGATTCCTTCTATCCGACTATCGATGGCGATGAACTCTCGGAAGTCTTCAAGATAGAGATCCATAGGGATATTTCGGGCATACTTATCTCCAATCCAATCGAACTGCTTGAGAAACTCCATTTTCGCCTCCACACCATCTCTCTGTTTAAACGCCTCCTTCACCCCTTTTGGGTCGCCGTAGGATTCTTTGATGAGTTCGAAGTTACTCACCATCGCCTCCGCTTTCGTCGGATGCATTGCCACATTCCCGTACAGTCGGGATTCTAAATACGAATACCGATGATCTGGATCAACTTGGTTGAGTGTTCGGAAGGCAACGCTACCGTAGCGGTGTTCATCGATGCGCCGTCGTCGTCAACGACAATCTGTGATCCATAGGATCCCCGCAAAGTTGAGAGACTGAGTACGATCTCGAACCAAATAATATCGTCTCGCTTCCACCATCGCCTTCCTTTCTCCTTCAGTTCTTGGAGCTTGTCCTTGACAGGGTATTCGGTCAAAACCTCGTCTACAGCGTTAGTGAGTGTCCGAAACGCTCCCCACTCCTCACGGCCGTATCTGTTCCCGTGGGCGTCGTGGACCCAGTACGAATACGAACTCTTTGGCGCTGGCAGTTCAACGTCGGGGGTGTCGGACTCATTTAGAACATCCACGAAATCATCACTATCGGGGGGCTTCATTCCGTCTTCAATGATAATAGCATACCCCTCCTCTGGCCAGAGTTTCTCCAGTTCGTCTAAATTGGGATAGTCCGCCATATCTCATTAATTGCCATTCATCCCACTTGAAATGAGGGATAGTCTGGATGACTTGATTGATAAAAATGGAGTGGCGGCCTACAATCTTTGTACTCCTGCCAGACTTGCGCTGTGTATTCAGCACACGGTTTCTATCAGTGCTCGTGGACTTCAGTACGAAATAGCGGTTCTGATAAGGAGGCGCACCGAGGGATATCCTCTCTGGTTACATAACGGCCCGCCCCGCTCGCCGCTGCCGCCCTCCGCGTCGCTCGCGACCGACCATTCCGGGCGGTCTGCCTGCAGTAGCGGGCGGACTGCCGGGCTAAAGTGCATGTGCCCTCGACGCCAGCGCTTCACCCGTTCGGGTCCTGTGGACCTCGGCTCCGCCGACCGCGACGGACGTAGTTGCGTCGCGGCGAACGGGGAATGCGCTGGCCGCTCGCTCCGGGCGGGTCGGCGCGCGGTGCTGGTTGGGGCCATCTCATGCAGGCGCGCTCTCGCTCGCGCCCGGTAGGGCGCTCGCGAAGGCGCGAGCGAGAGCGCGCAGATGGTTCTGTCGGTCGTTGTCGTCGGAAAACCGCGATGTTGGAGCATCGCGGTGTCGGCGCGTGAGCGCCTTCGGAGTTGGTGAACTCCAATGTCTAGTAACAACGCTAGCGGAAAGGTCGTTACGGTGGATGAACAGGCATTCGAGAAAGCGGGCGGTCAGGCGGTCGATGAAGACGGCTTCCCGGTCGTCGACGAGACGCCGGAGTTCGAGGCGGCGGTCGAGCAGGAGACGCAGGCGAAGGTGGATGCGAACCACCCGGACGGGATCGCGGACACGAGCAAGGACCGGATTCACGGTGTCAGCCTCGAACAGGAGGAGCGCATTCGGGCGCGGGACGCCGAACTGGAGCGCATCAGTGCCCAGGCCGAGCTGGGCACGCAGGACGGTCGGGAGCAGCGCACGCGAGCGGTCGCCGCACAAGGGAGTAAGCAGCGCCGGCGGGAGTTCCAGAAACGGGCCGCGAGCGTGGACCCGATGGCCGACCCCGACCGGGATGATCCCCGGGCAGCACTCTCCCAGGATGAACTGGCGACAGTGAACACGGAGGCAGACCGACTCGCGACGCGGGTGGATGGCTGGTCGCGTGCGGCGATCAGTCGACGCCTGGCCGACGCAGCCGTCGACGGCCGGGACCTGACGAGTGCGGTCGTGCGGGTGTTCGAGGAGTTGCAGACGGCGCCGGGGCAGGTGGTTCCAATCGGGAAGCTCGAGGACGTCGATCGCAAAGAAGTGAGTGTCGAAGGTCAAATCGAGGTGCTTTGGGATAGTGACTCGCCAGCCATCGCTCAAGTTGGCCTGATCGCAGACGAAAGCGGGAAAACGAAGGTGACGATCTGGGAGAAATCGAATGCCCCCTGGGTCGAAGAAGGTGAACGGGTGCGCATCCACGGAGCAGCGAGAAATTGGTACGAAGGACGCGTTTCACTAGCCGTCACTGGCTGGTCAACCCTTCATTTCCCGGAGCGTGGCCGCTGGTGGGACGAATAGCCAATCGGAGCAGCCTTCTTTTTTTGCTGTGTGCCGGACCGACCCTGACCCCGCCGCCCCACCCTCCGCTCCGTGCTCGCTTCGCTGCGCGCGCAGCCACAACCACGAGACCCGGTCTGAGATTTATCCCTGAAATCGGGGGAAACAGTGCGCGACCGGGCGTGTTTGTCCCACCCCACGAGGGGTGCGGGCGTGCCCAACGCTCGGAGCTACGCATGAAAGTCGAAGGAGACTACACGTGCGACATCTGCGGCGAATCGTTCGAAACGAACGTCGAGATTGCTGCCCACATAGCAGGCCACAAGCGGTCAATCACACCGGACCACATCATTGAGGAGCTCAGACGCGTCGCCGAACAAAAAGGCCGAACGCCGATGCAACCCGAGGTTGAGGAAGAGACAGAGTTCACAGCTGGTGCCGTCCAATCAACGTTCGGGAGTTGGGAAGAAGGACTACACGAGGCGGGGCTTGAACCACTCGATCAATCCTACTCAGAAACGGAGGTAATCGACGACTTACAGCGCGTGGCCGAGATGCTCGGTCACTCTCCGTCAGTGTCGGAAATGAAGGCACATGGGGAAGTGTCTCCAGCTGTGGTGAAACGACGATTCGGATCGTGGAATACCGGACTGGACGCTGCAGAGCTATCGACAACGAAATCGGCCAAGGTTACACCGAAAGAAGTAATCTCAGCGATTCAGACTCTCGGAGAGGACCTTGGGCGGCCACCGACCGCTTACGAAATGGATGAACAAGGAGCGTACGCAACGAAAGTCGCCCACCGGCGATTCGGTAGCTGGAACGCTGCACTTCAGGAGGCAGGTTTTGACCCACATACGCGACGAAATATTCCGGATGAAGAGTTACTGACGGAGCTCACTCGGCTCTGCGATGAACTGGGGCATGTCCCCTCAACTGTGGATATGAGAGAACACGGGGAGATCACGATCTATCCGTACATCCGACGATATGGATCATGGAAGCGGGCTGTGGAGGCAGCCGGGATGGAATATCGCGGCCATCCGAGCGGCCCAGATCACCCCACTTGGAAGGGTGGCTACGGGGACATCTCATACGGCCCAAACTGGTACAAGCAGCGCAAACGCGCCTTGGAACGGGACAGCTTCGAGTGCCAGATGCCGGGCTGTCCGATTGACCGCGAGACCCATCGCGAGCGCTGGGACCGTGACCTGAACGTCCACCACATTACGCCGCTTGGTGCATTCATCGATGGCGACGGAGTACTGGATTATGAACGGTCAAACCGACTTGAGAACCTGATTACGCTCTGTCAGCGCCACCATACGATGTGGGAGGAGTTCGCTCCGCTCCAGCCCGATATTCGCTAACCGCTCAGAGAGGTGTTGCTCGCCCCCACGATGGGGGGCAGGGACAGCAGCGAATCCGTTCCACTATGGCCGACGACACGACACTCACGGCCCGCGAACGGCTTCGCATTCACCTCCGCGAAGCCCGCCACACGACCGACTCGCCAATCGTGGACGCACAGTTAGCGGCCGCACTGGACGCCTGGAACGACCTACCGCCGCCACCCATACGGGAGTGTCCCGTCTGTGGGAAAGTCGGATTGTCAGAACGGATCCGACAACACAGGTGTGGGTCAAAATGATAGAACAGTTCAGCCTACGTTGTGCATAAGCGCTTACTCAAATCGAAGTGCATAATCAATAAGTATATGAGGTAAGTAAGTGGGTTTGAAGTAATGGAGGGACCAATCTGATGGCGATAGCTGTGGTCGACGAGGAAAAAATCGAGAGACTCGTGGAAGCACTCAGGGACGCCGAAGGAGGTCCGTTAATGGTCCGAGAGGTTGCTGACCGTCTCGACGTTTCGCGCAATACTGCTAGTAAATACGTAGATGTCGCAGAAGCCACTAATGAGGTAGTAACGGACAGATACGGCCCTGCTCGCCGCGTCTGGCTACCTGAAAAAGCTCCATCTGGAACAGCGGAGGGTGCATAGAGATGACTCCTGTAGACGATTTCAAGGCTGTCGGTGAGGATGGACTTATCAGAAATAAACTGGATCGTATGCGCCAGACCGGAGAGATGCGCGTTCTTGATTTATTCGCAGGTTGCGGCGGCCTCTCACTGGGCTTCGAGACCGCTGGCTACGAAATAGTTGGCGGCATCGAGAAGAACGATTACGCCGCTTCAACGTATGCGGAGAATATCCATCGAGAAGCATCTTCAGCGGTGAAGAAATTCCATTCAAAAGCTCGAGATATCTCCGAGGTTGACCCCGAGGAGTACGTTGAGGAACATCCCAATCTGAACGAGGTCGGACGCGATGTAGACGTTCTGGTCGGCGGTCCCCCATGTCAGGCCTACACCCGGGTGGGACGTGCAAAGCTAAGAGATGTCGCAGAGGACCCAGAGGCCTTCCTCAATGACCCGAGAAGTAACCTCTATCTACAGTATCTGGAATTCGTTCAGAAGACCAAGCCAGCGGTGATTCTGATCGAGAACGTTCCGGACATTCTGAATTATGACGGGCACAATATTGCTCGGGAAGTAGCCGAAGTACTGGATGAGCTTGGCTACTCCCCTCGATACACTTTGCTAAACGCGTCATATTATGGGGTTCCCCAGATGCGTGAACGGATGTTCCTTCTGGCCTATCATGAAGACGTCGCCGCAGACCCCGAGTTCCCGGAGCCCACTCACTACCATGAACTACCGTCCGGGTATCAAGGGTCACGGGATGTAGCTCTTCAGGAGGTCGAGACACCACAGACTACTCTGGAGGACCCAACGAGGAAGAAGACGTACTTCTCTCCCATCCCTGAACCCGAAGATGATCTCCCGTCCGCTGTGACTGCCCACGAGGCAATTGGTGATTTACCCGAGATAACCCGGCACCTTCGGGGAGAACTAGAGCGAGGGGCAAGACGGTTCGATGATCTTTCACCGTACCCTGGCTCCTCTCACTCCGATTACGCAGAGAAAATGCGAAACTGGCCGGGATTCGAGAGTTCAGATGGCGTCTGGGACCATACCATCCGAAACCTCCCTCGTGATTACCCCATCTTCCGACGGATGAATGAGGGGGACGAATATCCCGCGGCTCACGAACATGCAATGGATCTGTTCCGCGAAAAACTCCAAGAACTGGAAGAACAGGGTGAAAGGCCTGAACCCGGGTCAGAAGAATACGAGGAGCTAAAAGACTCCATAGTTCCCCCCTACAGCACCGACAAATTCCCCAACAAATGGTGGAAAATGGAGAGGGATAATCCAGTCCGGACGCTCATGGCTCATCTTCAGAAGGACAGCTACACCCATATTCACTACGACGATGAGCAAGCCCGGACCCTCTCCGTGCGCGAAGGCGCTCGTTTACAATCCTTCCCAGATGGCTTCGAATTCGAGGGTACAATGAACCCGGCGTTTCGCCAGATTGGAAATGCCGTCCCTCCGCTACTGGCTCTCTCACTCGCAACGAAGATCTCGGAGGTGCTTCCGGTTTCCGATGACGGGAAGAGTCGACACAAAAAGGTTCATTCTGCCTGACTAGTCTACTTTTGCAGGTATTGCTAAAGGAAGAATAATATCCCCGTCAATTTCGGGGCAAGGTAATATGATGCCACCCTCTGCTTCAGCTCCCGTAGAAGGAAATACCGGCATCGTCACAGAGCTTCTCGATGCTATCTCGAATCTCTTCCAAACTCATTCCTGGCTTGAGCGGTGCGGCACCAATCGAGAACTCATTCCTGTAGCTGTCGTCGAATAGCCGGTCAGGTAACGACGCCGTTCTCCAGTCTGGAACAGGTTCTGCCTCATGTGGAGACAGGAGAAAGCTGCCGGAAACCAACCTGACGATACTCCCATCTTCCTTCTCCCGAACTATAGCATCCCGGTACGTGTGCACCGAGGAGAGAGCTTCATTCAGTCCAGCATCAACACGGTATTTCGCATCCAGAATGAGCATTTCTTGCGGCTCATCATCACCTATAATAGCAATATCTGGTCTCATCAGTCGTGAAATTGAACCCACCCTATCGTCTTCCCTCCAGTATTCCCCGAAGCTCTTCTGATAGGCCAGTATGAAATCATCCCCATACTCCAGCGTCACACTATTTGTCGCGAGAACTAGTTCGCCAGGGCCAGTCTCCTTGAACAGGTCCGAAACGTCTGGGTCATCAACTCGGGTGTCTTCGGCAAGGGCTCTTGCGATACGAAGGAAACACCACAACTCGTAGAGGTCGTAAGTTCTCGAAATAGGTACCTCAAGGGCGTCTCCCGTTACACGGGACAGACCCTGTTCTATTTCTTGATACAGGTGAAAGAACTCCCGATAATGGGGTTTCCGGCGGTATATAGAACTGATAGTCGGAGTATCAGAAATATCGGCGACCGATTCAAATAGCGAAAGTTCAAGCAGCTGACTGAGCCGGTCAGACATTCTCCGGCATCGTGCCGCCCAGCGAGACCTTCGACGACCGAGTTCCGAGTCATCAACAGCAGCCTCAAGACAATCTGAAACTGCCAGCAACCAGTCTTTCCAGGTGACAAGAGCAGCTTTAATCTCACGATGCTCCTGAATGTCGAGGCCCGTCTCAACCGATTGCTTCCGAATGGTTGCAGGATAGATACCGTCGAGACTCTCTGGAAGTGAACCGGGTTCCCGTGTTTCCTCTAGAACCGTTCCCGACCGCAGTGACTTGACCAATTCTCTCCCTGTAACCTTTCTCGCTTCATGATGGCTGACCTCCTGTTCCCGGCTTTTCAGTACACGAACCGGATTTTCATCGATTTTGTTGACAACCTCTACGATACGCGGGAGTCGTGACTGAATATATTCGAGACGGGCGATTGGGGGAAGTTTATGATGGAAGCCCTGTCCGATTCCAGCCCGATACGGCCCAATAGAAAACAGGGCGGTCGTATCTTCGAGAATATCCTCAATCATCCGGTTGTAGCGATCACGGGCGAGTTTGGCAACTTGCGGATCGATTTCTATTTCCGCCCTGGCACGTTTTCCGGTAGCGAATCCGATGTCGATTCGAACGAGCCCGCTATAGAAACCAGGAGACCAAGCCCATCGGGCAGTTCTGTCATCGGGACTCCGCAGAGCTTCAAGCGGTGTTCCATCAATGGAGAGTGTGGTTTCATCAGGGGATTCTACATCAACCAGTTCGAACTCGTACTCCTCGTTCTCCTCAATAATCCCGGAGGGTATATCGCAGGTGTCGGGCCATATCCGCCACCATTCTCCCGATGACTCCCGTTTACGGACACGAAGCTCGGTCATGTTCACCGCATGCTCTGGAAAGAGCCCATCTCATCCAATTCATCAAGGAGTCTGGAAACGATCTCCTTGCATTCCGGCATGTTCTCAGTTTCAAACTTGTCTTGGAGATCAACGAGGAGTTGCCGCTCACTCTGTGACCCATTCAGCTTTACAAGTATCTTCTGTGCGACTGCGTGGTCGAGATTTTCGCGGTCGCTCCCGAGGTCCTCATCCTGTGCAAATCCTACGTATCTCACAATCTCCTCGGTAACTCTGTAACCAAACCCGAGACCGTGAGGCTCCAGGAGATTCCAGATGTCGACGAGGTGGTCCTCAGATGCCTCGATTGCTTCACTGAGCGATGGGTTGTCGTCTTCGAGGTGATCGAGAAAGCCCTCTATGTCCACATCGGACATATCGACCGTCACGGCCCGGTCCAGAACCTTATCGCTGAATGGGTGAGTGGTTTCATCTATATTCACTGTTCCAGTAATATACAGGTTGTCAGGGACGGTTAGCTCTGGAGGGATATCTTCTCCTGTGCTTCCAGTCACCGGGTCCGAATTCTCGTGCAGGGTGATTGGTTCCCCTGTCTCAATTGCGCTTAAGACATCAGAGAAATAGTACTCTACTCGCGCCAAATTCATCTCGTCGATAAGAACGAAAACAGGAGATTCCGGATGCTCGTTGGCAGTGAGTACAGCTTGGAGGAAGGGAGGGACTATGTACTCTTCCGAAAGCGGATCATAGTACCCAGTCAGACCACTTGGGTCGGTCCAGTCAGGCCGAACAGGACAGATGAAAAAGAGAGGGTCATCTTCGTCTTCATTATTAATTCCGTGGACTGCACGGGCATACATCATTGCTAGGCTCGTTTTCCCGGTCCCCGAAATTCCAGTGAGAATCACGAAGTGTTTCCCGTCCAAGTGGTTGAGACCAACGTGATACTGTCTTAGTTGCTCGTCGAAAAAGTAGCCACCCTGGTTCTCGATACCGGTTTTTATTTCATCCAGACCGCGCTCCTGGGGGGACTGGCGCATACCATCGGGTAACGGTTCAGGCTGCCAGACCTGTATCTCCTCCAAGCTACTCCCGCCAACCATTCCCTTGAGATAGCTAATCCATTGCCTTGCGACCAGACCCTGGCGGGTGGGTGACGTCGGGGGATAGACCGTCACAACCAGTTTGTCGATATTGACGGCCGGTTCTAGTTCAGGACGATGTGGATTGAGACTGTCGAGATATCCGCTGTTGTGCAAGTAGACCTGCCCATCCTCTGCAAGATAGGGTCGAACATTGTTGTTCCGGTCGCTGTGTGGAACATCAGTACCATCGCTCCCATCCTCGCCAAACTCTTCCATTCGGTCTAGCCGGTCACAGAATGTGGAAAAGTCGTCATGGAAGAACGCCGCAAACCACAGTTCCTTCGAGGGATGGAATGTATATTGTCCGATAAGAACAATCCCGTCTTTCGAGGGATCCAGACTCTCAAGATTTACCGTACCGAGCTGGAAACCCCCTTCGAGCGGGCGAGGAGCGTTCGAAACCCCGAACATCTTACTGAGGGCCGTGTTATCTGTAAAGTCAGAATCTCTCTTGATCCGCTCTACAAAGTCCTCTTTGCGGTCGCCAACTGTCATTGAATATCCCCCGATTTAAACGGAGGATACTTAGAAGGTAGTGTTCAGATTAACTGAACCGAGGACCGTACTGGATAGCGTTTATTGTTCCCTCAATGGGTGAGGGGCTCGCTGTACGGGCGAGTTCCCGAAACACGGTGAGAACGATGGCAATCAGAGACATCTATGAGACTGGCTTCGACGAGGACATCCAGACGGACTCGAGCACCAACCAGTGTCCCGAATGCGACGGCTGGGTCACCACGAACGCGGTCGAAACGGTCTGCGAGGACTGTGGCCTGGTCATCGATGAACAGCGTATCGATCACGGGCCGGAGTGGCGGGCGTACGACGACGAGGAGCGCGAGCGAACGGGTGCTCCACTCACTGCGGCCCGCCACGATCGCGGCCTGTCGACGGAAATCGGTCGCGGCACCGATGCCAACGGGAACGAGATCTCTGGGCAGAAGCGACGGCGACTCGCACGGATGCGCCGTGAGCAGACCCGGGGCCGCTGGCGGTCGAAAGCGGAACGGAATCTCGCCCACGGCCTGGGCGAAGTGCGTCGGTTGACGAGTGCCCTCGAGCTCTCCGATTCGGTTCGCGACCAGGCGTGTCAGCTCTTCCGGAGCGCCCAGAACGAGGATCTGCTTCGTGGCAGGTCCATCGAGGCCATCGCCGCGGCCAGCGTCTACGGAGCCTGCCGGTGCAACGGCCGCTCGCGGTTAGTGGACGACGTCAGCGAGATGGCCCGCGTCGCGGAGTCACGGGTCACGAACGCGTACAAAACGCTGAACGAAGAGCTGGGCCTCCCCGCTGAGCCCGTCTCCCCCAGCATGTTCGTGCCGCGCCTCGCCTCGGACCTCGAGTGTCCGGACAGGATCCGACAGCGGGCCCGAACTCTGGCGGAGCAGGCCGAGGAGCGCGGCGTCACGACGGGCGTCCATCCGGCCGGGTTCGCAGCGGCCTGTCTCTACAAGGCCGGTCGCGAGGAGGGGCGATGGTTGATGCAATCCGAGGTTGCAGGAGCCGCGAACATCTCAACGACAACGATTCGGAACCATCGAGACACACTACAACAGCTGGACGATGAGCATAGTGTGGGTACCAAGGGCGATACAGAAAGGCGAGGAGCGTCTGCAAAAAGCAGAGGTTAGATAAGGATTGTAACAGAGGATATCGATAATGGACGAAGAACCGGAGTCAATCAGCTATTTGTCGGCTGATGATATCCGTGACATTCACGAGTTAATCGTGGAGTCAGATGCGGACACGGCAGCGGGCATCTCTTCACCAGGTGATATCGAATATACCGTCGAACATATCCAAGAAGGCCATTTCGGGCAGGTTCCCGAGTCGCTCCACGAGAAGGCATATCATCTGCTGCGACTCATTGCGGCGAATCATCCATTCGTCGATGGCAACAAGCGAACGGCGCTCATGTCGACCCGAATTTTCTACGCGCTGAATGGCCGCCGCTTTGACTACAATCGGGAGATCAAAGAGATTCTGAAGGCGCTCGCGACAGATGAGGGCAGTGTCGATGAGGACGACGTGATCGAGTATCTACGAGCGCACACAGAGCCGCTTGCCCAAGAGTACGAGGCGACCATCAACCTGTGGCTGGCACGTATTGAGGGCACAGAACAGCTACCCACGGAGCACGACACAGTCGATCAGGAATCCAACGAACCGAACGATTATGACGACGACGCCCATAGTGAGGGGTAAGGATGGCCGCTGAAAGTGAGCAGACCGAGGTTCCCGATGAGATGTCCCCCGAGGAAGCACGGCAGTATCTCATCCGGTTCCTCGGACGCCAAGACCTCGATGAGCACGAGGAAATCTACGACGAGCTCGCGACCGAGTAGGACTCTCTCTAAGCTGCGGGTTCTACGTAGTCCTACAACAGTAACGTGACATCTCTCAGAGTGAGACTGTTCCGACCCGGAGCGAAAGCTAGGTCGACGTATCGGTTTTCCCGTTCGCGCTGGACCATCGTCCACACATATGGACGTAACTGAGGACACAGTTCGAGATGTCTGCACGGACGCAGTCTTCGAACGCGGCGAACGATATCTTGCTGAGAGTCGTATCCACGAGATCCACCGCGTCGACAGCACCGTCACCGCCGTCTTGAGCGGCAGCCGTCAGTACGATGTTCGTGTTGACCTCGCCACCGACGGGTTCGCCCCGTGGTGTGATTGTCCGTACGACGGGCCGGGTGCGTGCAAGCACGTCGTCGCCGTATTGCTTCGGTGTGTCGACGACCCACCACCAGACGAAGGCGATCAACTCGACGCCGCACTCAATGGCGCCGACGCCGACGAACTCCGCGCGTTCCTGCGTGACGTACTCGCGACCGATGCGGATCTCCGCGCCCGGTTTCTCGCCCGCGTCGGCGAGCCGACGAGCCAGTCGGCTGATGAGCTTCGTGCCTCGATCGATCGGCGGTTCGAAGAGACGAACCCTAAGTACCACGTCGTTTTCGACCCCATCGACTTCACGCAGTGGTTCGATCTCGCGAACAAGTACCGCGAGCAGGGGCGGCACGCGTCGGCGGCGACCGTCTACCGGGCACTCGTCGAGTCGCTCGACGACAACATGGAGCGCGTCGACGGCGCGTACGACCACTTCTCACGTGCATTCAGTCGGGCGCTCGACGGATATGTCGACTGTGCCGCGACTGCGGTGCGCGACGCTGATGCGGTCACTGACGCCGTCGCATTCCTTGAGGAGCGGGCGACATCGGGAACACCGTTCCTCGCGGAACACTTCGAGAAGGCAGCAGTCGATCTCCGGGAAAGGGCGGATGAGTCGTCCTGCGATAGCTGTGTCGCCTTCGATGACGCCCACAAGTTCGAAGATCACGAGAATTAGTTTGTATCGCGGGCAGCCACGTCGATCATTTGTTCGCGAGCGGCTTCGACATCCGAGTAGAGTGCCAACGCGTGCTTGATGAGTCGGCGGTCTTCCAGATTCTCCTCCCAGCGCGTAATCATGTCACGGCGCTCGCGGAGCTCGGCACTTGCGAGATCGCCGTCGGCGAGCGACTGTTCGAGCTCTTCCCACGTCTCGACATCGTAGGTCGCCTGCCACTCCTCAATCTCCTCGGTGATCGCGGCCAATTCGCTGCGCAGCTCCTCGCGCGTGTTCTCCTCGATGAGCGTACGGATTTCCTCGAAGAGCAGGCGCGTGTATTCCGGCTGATAACGCGTCGTCTCGCCGGCCTCGACGCGACGCAATTGGCCCTGGTCGACGAGATCCTGGAGCTCCTAGTTGGTCGTGCTCCAGGCGGCGTCGGCCTGCTCGCTGATCCAGTTAACTGAGCGGGGTTCCCGAAGTGACTCGGTGACCGCCCGAATGCGGTCGCGGGCGCTCATCGACTTATCCCACGACTGAACGCCATCTCGCGGAGATTCGGACATGCGTGGCACCTCTTGCAATAGTGTTCGTGCCTTACTCTCATATATGATTGTACCTTCTCACATAATCGAGAGTTTGTTACGAGCATAGGCGTCCGGACATTGAAATACGAAACCGACAGAAGTGATGAGCCAACCGATGCACAACAGATATTCTGATTTTGAAGAACTGCGGCCGACCGGCGAGGCGTCCCACATTCCGGACACGAGGCTGGACGACGGGTGTGAAAGTGACCCTCGGCGGCAACGCATCGCGCCGAGTTCTGGCGGCTATCCTGATGCGACGACGGCCGCCGGTGGCGAGTGCAAGTCGTGTGGGGCGTCAGTCCCAGACGGCCAGACGAAATGCCGGTTCTGTCTCACCAACCATCTCGGGAGTGGCGCCACTAGAACGAACGAGACAGCGTCGACGACGTGCCTCGGCATCGTCCACTTGGTCGTCGAGTCGACCACGTTCTACGGCGCCGTCGCGAAGGGCGGCGCCGCGGCGAACCTCCTCTCCGCCAACGAGGCGGAGCCGGTCGTCGACGACTACACGCTCATCTACGACCTCGACGAGGCGCCGGCGCGCCAGCTGGCCGAGCAATGGCCCTCACTTCCCGACGCGGTACAGGTGTCGTCAGAGGAGGGAGAGCGGCTTCTCAGTGTCGCCCGTGACCGGACTGGGTGGCACGGGCAGGAAGCGTCGGAGCGTCAGGAGCAGGCCCCGACGCGGCTCTACGACCAGCGTGGGGACGGCATCCGCGACGCGTCGCGTCTCGACGCAGTCCTCGCCGACGCCGACGACGCGGTGCGGCTGGTTCCAGCGATAGCGCTGACCGAATCCGCCGGCGAAGCTGGGGCTGATCGGCAGGAGTCGTCGATACCGACGACGCAGGAACTCGACTGTCAAACCTGTGGACGGGCGACCGACCATCAGTTCAAGACCCACGAGTCGGTCCCGGATGAGGCGTGGACGGGACAACCGATCTGGGAGTGTCGGGTGTGTGGCTCGGCTCGCTACGGACCCAGTCTCGAGTAGCGCCAGTGCTGGGCGTTGATTAACCAACACCCTGCGAGTAGCGTCGAGGGTCGTTGGTTAAGGCAGCGAGCTCCTGCAAGCCCGACGCCAGTCTCGATGGGGTGTCTTTCCGCGCCGGCGAGTGGTGAGGCGCTTCCGATGGAGCAAGAGTTCAAACAGGGCTACCGGATGCATCGTGTACTCAGCAATCTCAACCGACTCGACGTCGACCGATTGGACGACGCGGATCGAGAGCGAGTCGAGACCGCGAGAGACCTCCTGGAAGAGGTGAGCCTTCTCACGCGGCCGGGCGACAGAGTCGGGGCGGACGCCCACGCAGACTCCTAACTGGAGTCGCCGGCCACGCCCAGGGAGGCACCTCTCGCGTCGGTTTATCGCCCCCGACAGGGGTGCGGGGGCGACCCCGTGAAGTCCAGACATGGTGACACTACAAGCTGCGACAACGTCGACTGGCGCGATCGTATCGGATCCGCAGGCAGTCCGCGAGCTCTGTGAGAGCTACTGCTTCGGGACGCTCGACTGGGAGGTGACCGAAGACGGAGAGCTCACCATCTGGGGGTACGACGACTTCGAGGTGTACGAGGCGCGGGAGAACGGCCTGACGGACTACGAAGGCGGGATCGTGACCCACGAATTCCTGCGAGAACTCGCCGACCACCTCGAAGCTGACGAAGAACTCGATATCCAGGCGGCGGGGTTCACCAAGTGCCGCTTCCCAGTCCTGGCCAAGCGGTACGTCGTTCGCGATGGCGAAGTCCTCCACGCGGACCTCAGTTCCCTCGACCCGATCGATGAGTAGCGTTGTTCGTCCCCCGAGAGGGGTGCGGGGCGATCCAGTCGCGGTCGCCCCGTGAGGTGATTGCTCGATGGGACATCGCGCACTTGTTGCGTACGAACGCACGGACGGACAGTACACGCTCCACTACAGTCATTGGGGCGCAGCGAACCTGAAGCTCAAACACCGAATCTCGGCTGAGTCGCCGTTCGGTGGCGACGACACCGACTCCAAGTGGGCGAAACAGCTCCTCGCAGAGCTTGCCGATGGCCTCGAGGCAGATGCAGTCGACGGCTACCTCGCTGACGAGGACCGACCGTCGACGGTCGTCGAGCCGAAACCCCGCGCCACCGGGCTCACCCTCGACGAGATCGTCGCTGACCATCTCGACTACCTCCACCACGAGGCGTTCTTCGTGGTGTCGACGACGTTCGAGGTGACCGCCTATCGGACGCTGTGGTTCGGGCTCCAGTACGACTCGGAGACGGTCGAACAGGGAGAGACCGTCGGGAACGGCGCGCTCGCGACGGTGCGCTGGTACGACGGTGAGCCGGTCGGCGACGGCCACCTGCAGGGCCAGTTCGCGGCCCTCAAAGACGTCGTCGGCGACATGTTCGACAAGGGCGTCTTCACGCCGTCGACGGCGAGGCAGTATCTGAAACGGAAGCTCGCTGAGCGGGTCGGGGACCGACAGGAGCTGCTCATTCCAACCGGAGAGTCACCCTTCGAGAAGGCGAGCCTGAACCACTCCTAGTTGGCTCTGTTTGAACCCTCAGCCACTGGTAGTTTTCTGAAGCCGTGCTGAATACAGGGAAGTGACTACTCAGCGGTATCGGTCAGCAGTTCATAGGGTGGGGAAAGTACCAATATATTGGGCCAGTGAATTTCTCTGTAATGGCAAGGAATCGAAGTGCTCTATTCTGTGATTACAATTTCCTCGACCTGAAAAGAGAGAAGCAGGAAGAGATGAAGAACGAGATCTCATCACTCACCTCGGAAGAGTTAGATGAGAACAGTACGGACTCACTAGCGATAATTTTCTCTTCAAAATATACTCCTTCTCAGATCGAACTTCACGATGTTATCAAAAAGGACGGAGGACAGGTTGAGAAAGAAGTTCAAAACAGAGCTGGGATTCCAACCCCCGGTCGAGGCACACCGACTAGGAAATACGAGAGGCTGAAGGTTAAGTTCCAGTTTGACGGGGATAAGAAACTATTCCGTTACAAGCCTAGCAGCTACAATTTCAGCCCTCCATTGTACGACAAGCTCAGAAAGAGTGAGGTTGTAAGATACTTTGATTTCCGGACGCAGAACCGGGATGCGGAAGAGGTGAAAGAGGAGCTTCACTCTGATATCGAGGATTGGAAGGATGATGTCCGGTTGTGGGTTGAGAACCTGAATTCCGACATCAGGCAGATGCGGGAGAAATTTGAAAACAAAGCTCGTTCGGCGATTGAAAGGCGTCGAGGCGAGGTTGAAACCAAGACAAAGGTTATGGAGGATCTCGGTGTCGATACAGGTGGTTCTGGAAGTCAGGGGTTCGTAGTCCCTGAGAAGAAGCGGAGTATTGAGCTTCCGAAGCTTGAGGACAGCAGTTCTCCGGATATTGTTCCAGACAATCATTATTTGGAGATTCTCGGGATTATTGATGATCTGGGAGTGAATATCGAACGATCTGCTGAAAGGGTTCGAGATCTGGATGAGGAGTCCCTGCGTGATATTTTTCTCGCAGGGATCAACTCTCACTACGCCGGGATTGCACAGGGCGAGTCTTTCAACCGAAGTGGAAAGACTGATATTCTGCTTCCGTACGAAAACCGGAATTTGTTCGTTGCAGAGTGCAAGTTCTGGTCTGGACAGGCTCAGTTCGTAGACGCTATGGACCAGCTCTTGGGGAATCTAACGGTCCGGGATTCGCATGCGTGTTTGATGATGTTCTCTAGGAGAGCGAGGTTCGACGAGATACGTAGGAAGGCGGAGAAGGCGACGAAGAGTCACAAGCAATTTGAGACAGAGTTACCGGATTACGATGATCACGACGTGTACCGATTCAACATCGACTCAGGTACACCAGTCAGGGTCGCTGTCAAAGTATTCAACCTGAAATAATCGAGTGGGGCGACATCCTAGTTCAAGCTACTTCGTGGCAGCTGCTGTTTTTCAGGGGCCGGAATGGGTGAGCCCCGCCGTAGGCTCGTGATTCGATGACCTCAGACGAAGACCCGTTTCACGACTGCGAGTTGGATCCCGAGGCGATCCTCGGGACACACACCTTCGAAGGCGTCCTGTTCACCGACGAGACGGAAACCCCGGTGAACGTGCTCACCGGCGAGACACCGGCACATTCGCAAGCAACCGTCGAGGAAGCGAAAGAGTTCGCTGCGAGTATCGACACGGAAACGCCCCAGATCGCGCTCCCCGCATCCGTCGAGTCGCAGATCGAAACACAGAGCAATCCCTACACGGCGGCCGCATTCTTCCACTTCAAGGCGACAGGCTCGCTCGAACGCCACCGTGCTTACCACGCCGCCTACGAGTCGGACGCGTTCGCGGTCGACTTCGAGGCCGACTACGAATCGGGCGACCTGACCATCACTGTCGAACGAACGGACGAGGCCTGAGAATCCGCTGTCACGAGCAGGTTTTTCGAGCGCCGGCGATAGGTGCCGGCGCGGCTGGAGCGAGCAACGACCCCCGGTGCGTCGGCGTTTCGAGGTGTTCGAGATGCATATGGTGATATACGCACTCGTAGAGGCATCGATGCACGACGACGCGCTGTCCACCGGAAAGTCGGTGTTCGACCGCCTGGTCGGCGCGGACCCACACGCCGGCGCCGTCTTCGATTACTATGTGACCTTCGACGAGGAGGACACGTCCGTTGCGGGGAAGGCACGATGGGGGGAGTTGCCGACGGCAGCCCCCGTCGACTCCGATGACGGCCAGGACCTGCTCGAGCGCGGCTGGGAGGCGACGAAGGAGGAATTCGAGCGTAATCTCGACCGGGTGAAGGAGGCCATCGACGAGCTCTCCGACGAGGAGATCATGCGCGACGAGGACCTCGCCCGACACGCCTTCCACCAGGTCGGTGCGTACGACGGCCCGACGATCTTCCTGTACACCGAGCACGGAACCGGCATTCGCCACCGTGGACAGCTGGATCGACTCCTCGAGGAGAGTGAAGAGCTCTGGATCGTGCCCGCTGACGTCCACTTCTGAATAATGCCTCCCATCACCAACTGGCGACGCGAGAGCCGCTCGCCGACGCTTGCGTATCGGAACATCGAGACCGGTGCGCGAGCCGTCCTGTATCGTGCGCCGGACTCCTACCGGTACAAGTGGCGCGGGGTGATTCTCGTCGACGGCTACCCGGTCTGGTCGCGGGGATACGAGACGGAGGATGCGACATCGTTCCGTGACGAGCTCCGGGAGCGGCCCGCTCCAGTCCTCATTTGTCCGGAGTGTCCGAACGACGACGTCCTCATCGGCGAGAAGGCAGTAGACGGGGCGAAAGTCCAGCGGTGGTACGACTGCTCTGACTGTGGGTACGAAGCCCCCTCACGCATCGTCTACGGCCCTGAACGCTGAGAACGTACACACGCAGGGTATTTTTCAGCCGGGGCGGAGAGAGTGACCCGGTCGAACCGGGTCGGTCCAACAATGAGTCTCGAAGTACTCGACCGACACAGTGAGGCACTGTTCGAGTTCCTCTGGTGTCCCGTCTGCGGGCAGGAGGTCTTCACCCACATCCCCTTTGAGGGGGTGTTCTGCAAGAACTGTAACACGCAGGTCGTCCTCCGGGAGTCCCGAGAAACCCGTGGCTACGAGGAGGCTGTGCTCGCGTGCTTCGACACCGACTCGACGTGGAATCTTCATGTCGACGAGAAGCTCCGTCGCGACCTGCCTGACGGCTCGGCACGGGCAAAAATCCTCGGTGCACCGGGAGCCTACAAAGTCGACTGGTGGAGTCCAGCACCTGGGGAGGATTGGGAGCCGGTCGAGCGTGGTGAATTCGACGACATGGAGGAACCGGACGAAGTTTCACATCTCGCGTAGTGGATTGCAATCCCGCTACGACTGTGTGGTGTTGTTTCAGCGCCGGCGAGTACCGATGTCGACACGGAGCCAACTCCGATTCGTCCAACGAGTCGAACAGACCGGTGAGACAGATGGCAGCGCCGACCGCGTCGCGCAGGTGTACCGGCATTCGGACGGCTACCCGGGGAGCGTCCTCCGGGATCTCGCACAGCTGAAAGAGCTTCTCGATGCGACTCGTGCAGAGCGGGGACCGGGCTACACGGCGGCGACGTTCGTGTTCCTCGACAAGCTCTCGACGGTCGAGCTCTATCTGGATGGCGACCCAGAGCGAACGATCGACGCGGCTCAGCCAGCGGATCTCCTCGAGCCGTCCAATATGGAGCACCTGGACCAGCCGCTGTTCCTGCTGGGCCACGGCGTCGAGAATCCGGCCGACGGCATCCACGGCGACGAGGAGTACCTCTACGTCGTCGAACTCCCGACGGAGAACCCGTTCGACGAGCCGACCGAGTGGACAGTCAAAGTGAGCGGTCACTCCGCGTTCCCCCGCTGGGACGGCCCGACTGACGAGGCCTTCGAGCAGGCGAGCTGGCAGTTCCACGGGTCACTCGAGGACGCGCTCGCAGAACTGGTCCGGGACGAAGCAGTCGTCAAGTAAAATCCCAAATCGTATTTATATAGTTAGGGTTTAGAAAGACCCGGATGATTTCGAAGGCCGGACTCGCTGTGCTTGACGCGCTGAGTACCGGCCGTGACGCAACACCTGAGGAACTCGCGGCCGAAACCGGATATTCACGAGAACATCTGTACGACGTACTCGACGAATTGCTCGCAGCGGGATTGCTCACAGAAACCCGTGGGTCCAGCAATCAGCGTCGTGTCCGCATCGCGGAACATCCAGTTACCGAAGCGTATCGAACGCTGCAGTCGGAGTTCAGCCACGTGGAATGGACGGAACTGCTCTCCCCAGCCACACTCCGCGTGTGTTGGTATCTCGATAGACCACGTTACATCGCTGATATCGCAGACCGGCTCGGAATCACTCGCCAAGGTGTCCACAGCGCGTTATCGCCGCTCAAGCACCGAGCACTACTCTCCAGAGCCGATTCGAAGTACGCCCTTCATGACGAAGTCTCGCCGCTGTTGGCGTTCGCCCGGGCTACTGTAGAGCACGAACATCGAGCCCGAGTCCGGGAAATCGCCCCCAGCGCCACGATCGCGTGGTGCGATCCGAACCGATCCCTCGTCCGCGTACAGACCGCTGAGGATACGGACGCACTCCAAGCAGCTCCGGACTGGGAGATGACCGGACTGGGCCGGTTTGCAGCGTATGGTCTACAGTTTTTCCTCGCCGGCGAGCCTCCGTTCTGGTATGCTCCGGACGAGGAGCTAACGGCTGCTGAAGTCGTATGCCATACGCTCCTTCTGGATAGCGGATCTCGGCGGGTCAGCTATTCGATGCTGCTGATCGAGGCGGAGGACATCGATCAGGAGACACTCGTCGAGACCGCACAGTGGTACGACTTAGAACCCACTGCGAAAGCGTTGTATCGGCCACTTCGGGACAACTTCGACAGGACAGATGATCTGCCAGTCATCCTCCCAAAGAAGGACGAATATATCGCGCTCAAAGAGCAATACGGCGTCTCGTAACCCTAACCCCGCAGCCTGGCGGAAAATTACGACGGGTTAGATGATGCCGCCGATCACGAGTAGTCCGACGACGAGCAGCAGCGTCGCAACCACGCTCCCGCCAGCAAGCAGCTTGTTCTCCATCGCCTTCTCGTGGAGGGGCATCTCGGCGTACTCCTTGCGGAACGCGCCGAGGTTCTCCTCGTCGTAGAAGTACTTCCTCTTCAGCGCGAACCGTTCGGTCACCGCACAGCCGGTACAGACCGGCTCCCCTTCGAGCCGTTCGGTCTTGATGTGGGTGTCGCAGGCGATCGCCCCGCAGTTCGGACAGTAGGTGTACGTCTCGTCGACGCCGCTCGTTTCGCAGTGGACGCAGCGATGAATCCCGTCCTCCAGAGTGACCCGTGAGGGGCCAGCAGCATAGTATTCGTACGGATACGAGTACTCCAGTATCTCTGTCGTCTGCCGAACCTCAGGGAGGTACACCGGCTCAATCGATTGCACTGAGATGTCCGAGCGGTTCGGCTCACAGGTCTTGTTGTACGTGACGTTGTTGTCGCCGGTGTAGGTCACCGTCGTCGTGTGGTAGTCCTGGAGCCGCTCGACGGCCCATTCCTTGTACTCCGTCTGGGTCTGGCCGAAGCGGCGCTCCTCGACGTCGTCGAAGACCTCCCCGAACTGGTCGACATCGAGGTCAACCGTCGCGTGGAGGTTCTCGGTGACCAGCGTCGCGACTTCGTCGTCGGCCACCTTCGGATGGCCGCGCTCAGCGTGGACAACGAACTGTGTGCGGTCGTTGATCCGGTGGATGACACCGACTGAGGTCTCGAAGACAGCGTTCGTGTCGGCGGTGATCGCAACCACCGGTCGGAACGTCACTTGCGAGTGCGGCACCGGCAGATCCGCGGCCTCAATATTCTCGATGTCGCGGAACGCCTCCTGGACAGGTGCGTCGACATCCGCCGCCGGATCGTACGGTCGGAGCGTCTCGTCACAGAGGATTTCGATGCGCCCGTTGTAGAGATCGAGACCGATTTCGTCGGCGATCTCCCGAAGGTCCTCGCCGTCGATCAGCTCGATGGGATAGGGATCGTCGTTCCGCTGGAGCCGGTCAGCGTACTCCTCGGCAGGGTTCGTAAATCGACCAGTGGTGGCGACCATCCCGCGCTTTGGACCGTCGAAGTCGAACGTCGCGATGGCCGAGTGCAGCTTCTGGACGACCGGTCGGCCGACCGTTCCAGTGTGCTTGCACTCGACGATTATCGCCCTTCGCGTGCCGTCGACGACCTCCTCCATAATGATGTCCCGCCCCTCGTCGGCCGTCCGCTCTGCCTGGCGGACGTTTTCGTAGCCGAGGTTGCGGAAGACGTCCTCCATCAAGTCCTCGAACTCGAATCCAGAGAGGTCGTCCAGTACAGCCATCCGAATGTAATTGGACAGTATCTTGCTATAACTAAATACGTTGCCGACGGTGGCGACGAAGTCGCAACGATGTGAGCACTGGTGTTGTTGTTCGTCCCGCAAGGGGTGCGGGACGAAACATCCGTCCCGGGTTACCAATGAATTCTGAGAGCAACAGCGAGATCGCTCCCGACAACTGGTGGTTGCAACGCCGAACAGATGACGACCATTTCGTGTTCGCCTACGAGTTCTCGAAATCCGTGCTTTGCCACGTCCAGCACCCCTCGGACTGGCTGGTCCGGATCGATCGAGCCGATGGGACGATCCTCTTCAGTCAGCACGACCTTCGGTCGCGAGCAGCGGCGTTCGACCTCGCCAAGAGCGTCATGGAGCTCTGTACGATGCTCCATCGGGAGGTCGTCACGGAGCGAAGTCAAGCGCAAAAGCCGATGTACGTCGGTCCCCGACCAACCGGGGCCGCGAGTGCGAGCACTCGGCAAACCGGACGCAGTCCAGACACCGCCCGTCGACCATCGAATTCCCGGCCCCGCCAGCCCCCGACGCGACCACGAGGCCTGGGACACCGGCAGGGTGAGAGGAGTTCGTGCAGTACCTGCGTGAAGAACTCGAGGGCGACGAGTGGCGACTCCCGACCAGCGACATTTCGGCCGATATCTGGTCGCGGGACATCGACATCGCTGATGAAACGCCCTCACCCGAGGACGTCGACATCACAACGGTCGATTTCGACGAGATGACGTTCGCGGTCGAGCGAGCGCTCTGTGAGAAATACGACATCAGCATCCACCAGAGCGCCGACGATCGCCGCGAGGAACTGGAGGCCGCTCGCGAGACAGCCCAATCTGGGGCAGATGACTCCGAAGAGTCGCTCAACCAGACTGGTGGTTTCGAGTTCCCCGCAGCGTCTCAGTAGGACCAAACGATTCCCAAACGTTACCGATACGGTGGCTCCACGGTAGCCACGGCCCGAACCTCGGACTCCTCATAGACGGGTTCGTGGATCGTTTCGTTCCCCGTCAGGGACTCTGACTTCATTCGGGCACCACGGACATACTCCCACAGAATCTCCCCGGTCGTACGTTCATAGCGAAGCCACTGTCGTTCGTCGTCACCCATCCCATGATAGATAACGACGTCAAAGGTCCCATCGTCCCAGAGACGTATCTTGCACGTTCGCGGCCCTGGTAGTTCTTCTAACGCGAGGTCGCGCATACGATCGACAAGCGGTGCGAGCGGTGCCATCGGTGAGATTCCGTCGGTGTACATAGTTGTGCTGTCCCGTCCTCCCGCAGCCACGCGGGAGCAACGGTCAACAAACTGAACGGATTTAGTCACGTCTCTACCGGGCGATTAGCAGGCGAGAGCCGTACCCGGGACTGCGAGAAAACGTGACGGAATCGACTGCGAAGAGCACCATGAAAAGCCTACCGGCGGGGTTGTGATGGCCTGGTTTTTGTACCCCCGAGAGGGGTGCGGGGGTCACCACCCCGCGACGTACTGATGAACGGAAAGGCACGACGCCCCACGTCGAACGAAGTCCAGGCAGAAGCACTTGCTAACCGTCGCGACGACTCCGTCGAATACGTCGGCTTTCGCGTCGACGGCCACGCCGTCGTTCTGAATCTCGCCGAACACCAGCGTCTCACTCCGGATCGAAGTCTCGATCTGGTCAACCACAGTACAGTGAGTCAACCGAAGCTACTTACGTGATACAGACGTATCACAGCATATGAGCACCGACAGTGACGCCGGCGGCGACGGAGAAATGGAGAAGATCAACGTCCGGGTGCCACAGTCGCTGCTGGCACAGATTGACGAGGTCTGGGAGGAACGGGGATACGCGAACAAGTCCGAATTTATTCGCGATGCACTTCGGGATGCCGTCAACCCGCCGACCCAGCTGTCTGAGGAAGCACTCGAGCATCTGGCTGAGAGCCGCAAACAGCGCGAGCAGGGCGAGACGGTATCGCAGGACGACGTGAAGGACCGGCTGGGAATCGATGACTGAGGTCGAGTGGACACCGAAAGCACTCGACTTGCTTGAGGGACTCGACACCGAAGCCAAAGAGCGACTGGTCAAGAAATTCGACGAGGCGAAAGACTGGGCCTCCCATCGCCTCGAAAAACTCAGCGGCTATCCGTACTACAAGCTCCGCGCCGGCGACTACCGTGCGATCATCACGTGAGATTGAGACGAGGATATCCTCATCGTCGAGGCGGTTGGGCATCGGCGGAATATCTACGATCGCCACCTCCCGCCGTAACCTATCCTACTTACGGAGCTGCTCCGGTCGGTGACGAATCCGATCTGAAATTCAAGTACGATTCCGGTCGGTAGTGTTTATTGCCCCCGATAGGGGCGCGGGGGGGTTCCACTCCCCGTCATCGAGCTATGACCGATTCAGAGTACCCCTGGCGAGACGAATCGCGCCTCTACGAACTCTACTGGAAACAAGAGTTGAGCACGGTCAAGATCGCGGACGAACTGGGCTGTACACAACAGACAGTCTCGAAGTGGATACAGAAGTTCGACATCCCTCGTCGGGACGCACGCGAGGCGGCTCCGAACCAGCGACGGCATCCCGCCGTGTTCACAGACCGTGGCTACATCATCTGCGCCTCGAACTATCGTGGAACCACAGACTCCGTCGGGATTCACCGGCTCGTAATGGTCGCAGAGTGCGGGTTCGACGCTGTCGCGGACCACTTAGCCACCGTTAACCAAATTACGGGATCAACCAAAGGGAACGAAAATGAGCGAAAGAGTTCACCGCGGCTCTTCTGTCTATCAGCGAGAACGCGACAAAGCACTACGTCGTGATGACTGGGAGTGTCAGTCGTGCGGGGGTAGCAGTCGGCCACATCGGTGAACCAGAGGTATCTGTCGCACACGTCTATTGCAAGACACCACTATCCGACGGTGGCGTTCATAATGTGGACAACCTCACAACACTCTGCCCGGGCTGCCACGGCGACATCCACGGAAAAGACGTTGGCGAACGTCGTTTCGATGCGCAACCGTATCGAGATGCGGAGCGGTTGCGTGAAATGTATCATGGTGAGGAACTCACGCAGGCCGAAATCGCAGATCGGACCGGCTGTCATCGACGAACGATTGCGACGTGGTTCCGTCGGCACGAGATCGAAGAACGGCTTGCCGGCGTGCGGAAGATGGTAGGCAATAGTGGACCGTGGGACGATGAAGAGCTACTGAAGGGACTATACGTAGAGGAGAAACAGACGCTTACTGATATCGCAGATCAACTCGGCACCTCAGAGGGCGTCACTCGCCGGCGAGACTCCCAATCTTCTCGATGTTGCGTAACGCGACTCGACGGCCCACCTGTGTATCGTGGGGGCAGTGTGCCGAACAGTGCAGGTCGAGGACGACACACGAGTCCGTATCGACCAGTACCGTCGTTTTCAGCGTCCGTATGTGGCGATCCGAGCAGTCATTGTAATGGCTGGATGCTGCTTGTCGATCGAAGAACCTGGCATCCACAGCGCCATGCTCGCCGGAATCATAGGCAGACGCTGACCGGGCAATTAGTTGTTGCCAGACACGGGTGGGCACCCGCTCGAACGACCGCCACAGCGTCGAAGGTGCCGGAAACTCGGTTCGGGCCAACTGCAAGAGGGCGCGAACCCGATCCATCTCACTCGCCCAACCGACAATTTCGCGGTAGGTGGCATCCATGTGGACACGGAGAAAATGCAACGTGAGATGCTTCCAGCCGGCAAATCCGTTGCCAACCAGGTCACTCACCACCGCCGTGGGGCTGGCAGCACAGCGCTTTTGAACGAGCGATACTGCTTGTTTAACGAAGCTGAAGAGTGGCATGGTACACTCACTCTCTACTTCGCTCTTACCTTCAGAGCGATGCTATCCGCTCGCCGTCACCGGATTCAACGGAGCAGTTGAGAAGGAAATCAACGAAAAGTTCAGAGGCCCCCGGAGGACCTCTACTCCAGTATGCAGCAGGAAACGTGCCTCTTGTCCTACTTACCCCAATGTTACCACCTTGCTATATAGTAACAAGCTGTATGGACCAAGGAATACGCATAGACTCAGATATTATCCACCAAATCGTGGTCGAAGAGAGAGGATGACAAACCCGTATACTGAATTCGAGAAACTGGTCGACAAACTCAACGACATCAAACCGTATCTTACCAAAATCGTTCAGAAGGAGCGGTATACAACCTATATGGAGACTGCTGAAGAGACAGGAGTGTTCACAGCGCATCAGTCACGAGTTCTAGGAACGCTTGGGCTCCACGAGGACGAACTCGGAAACCCTCCACCTCCAGCTGTGGTTGTCCAATCCCGAGATCCACCCATGGTCGGAGAGAAATACTTCAACATGATCGAAGCAGCTCGAAACCAGACAAACAACATCCCTGAAAAATGTCAGATCGAAAGGAGCTCTGGCAGCAGCACATCCAAGAGGCCAGAAACCACTGGCAGTAACAACATCAGCAAACTGAAAGGTGGCCTGAACATTAGAGCACCGGCAGTAATTATTTACCAATACACTACCAGTTCTTAACCAGCAATGGCAGTTGTGAATGTGGTGTGCCCGTACTGCGGAAAAGAAGCGAACGCATCGATTCCGCGTGACGCCAAGCTATATGACGTGAAGAAAAAGAGCAGATACTGCAGTGGAACCGGCACATCAACTACATCGTGCCAAAACTGCAGCGCAACGTTCGCAACTTCCTATACACGGGATTAACCCATAATGCGGATTCCACAGCCCAAGTTCGGGTCTATGCCCGACCACCAAATGAAGCGGGAAATAGGGTTGATGGACGAGTTGGAAATCCAGAAAGCACTCAATCTCCCTGCAGCATACGACGCCGGCCCTCGAGCACAAAGAGCACTGAAGAAAGAACTGGATTGGCGGGAGCAAGAGAGAAAAGCTGCTCTCTATACCCAGCAGGACCAGCTTCGCAACTCGGGATTCGATAATGGACTCTCCGTTGACCTCAATGACGGTCTACCTGACCCTGTAGCAGACCCACTCCCAGATCCCGTGGTAAACCACGTAGATAACGTCACATTTGGGGATTTCCGACCTAAGAAAATAGAACCTCTTCCAGAGGAAGTGATAACCCCAGATACATCCCCGCTCAGTTCTGTTCCGTTTGTGGACTACGACTCGGCTTCACCGAGTTCCATCGATAGAGAAGAGAACGGTATTTCGGTCAAGTTTGAGGTGTCATTTGACGATAGTTTTGACGACGAATTTAGATCGGAGTTCAAGACAAAATAATATATTTCAGCTTCGTCTCTGATTTGCAGTACGCATCACAGTTTGGAAACCACTTCCCTGATGTTTCGTTCATACACCCAGTTCAGCAACCTGAAAGCCGACTACAAATCTACAAGCGATCTCTGGAGAACAGATTATATCCTTGACCACACGATAGAAGGTGACGCCGTGGAACTAGCCGCGGTACTTGGTTCTCTATTAGCAGCACGAAGTATTCCGTTCCGGTATCTGACCGTACAGGCGGAAAGTGATTGCGTTGCACATTTCATGGTAGAAGCCTTGTTTGAAGAGGCAGATATGGAGAAGCTTCGGGGTGAGGCATCTTACTATTATCGCGGGGATTTTGAGGAGCTTGCTTGGAAAGATTATGAAGATGGCAATGGCTATTAGCTGCTGTGCAATCCTGCTGTTTCACAGGTTGTCAGCACTCAAAAGATAAAAAAGCGAAGCTTTATGATCTAGATCTGATGGCAGAATTTAATGGCACTCTGACATATTAAAAGACTACGTGTACCCAGAGTAAGCGACAAGAGAGTTGTCGAAATACTTGACGGGGAGGACAGGAACGTGTAGCAGCGGTGCTTCCCACATCTCCCAAAAACTGATACCAATAGCTTGGATATACAAGACCAATGCCTACAAATCTGCCGCCGGGCGAGGCCATTGATCCAGAACAAGAAGTGGGGATCACACCGGACGGCGACCACTTCCACGCAATGGCGAACGACACGAATTCCTATTGTGGACTCCAGTACAAAGAGGCTCAAGAGAGCCGCGGTGAGAGCATCATCTACAAAGTTCTTCCCGAGGTGAAGGTTTCAGCTGGGCATAGGTGGCCGTGCAGTCGGTGTATGGATTTGGGCGGTTTTCGCATCCTTGATGAAGACGAGATCGATTACAGTGCAATCTTTGAAAAATACGATATAGTTTGAGAAGAGTTCACGCATTGTCTATCCTGATTAGAATTAGTAGTTTCTGTACCAATCCTAGATTTGCTTCTCAAATCTATATAATATTCAATCCACGTTTTCCATAACTTTAATTGGCGGCTCCACAATTACCACCCAATCCGGATCATCCGATCCTTCGCCACTCCAATACTTTTCGCCATGGCTAAATATATGACCAAAATGCTCCAATTTTCACCAACTCCATATCCCGTTTATCAAAATTACTGCATTCGATCTTGACAATCTGAGAGCTCAAATCTCGATTTAATAACGAGAACTCTCTTGCATCGTCTAAATTCTCAAACCCAAAATAGCTTTGAAATCTTCAATTCTGGTCCTCGTATTCTAACAAACGATATAGTTCAAAGATGAACTCATAACTAACAGGAGTCGGGGTTAAATTTGTAGTAGAAATATCGTCTTCTTCCGAATTATACGCTTTCGACACGGCTGATCTCGCTTCCCAACGTTCATTTAATCGATCAACGTCCTCTGTGATCATTCCTGCCTGAGCATATCAAGCACCGTGACTCGATAATCCTTCTGGGTATAACTCTTGCAATACTTCCGTATTATACTTCGGTGAACTGGCGACAAGGTTCTCACTAAACTGACCTGGAAAATGTAGCTCATCGTTGACCCTTCTTGAAGCTCGCCGGTACGATCCACGTGGTAGAACGTCACCATAGATAATTCAACTGGGACAGCATGAAAAGTGATGGCCATTGATCCAAGAGATCTGCAATCCAGATCTCCTCTGAATTTAGCTATGATCTAAACACGAATCAACGGCAAATTCTAATGCATCCGCTATGTTTTCCAGGTTATGGTCATCTCTTATTTGGGCGAGCCTCCTTCTCGTCTCCTTTTCCAACAAAATCTCCTCTTCTTCCTTTGAATTCAGATAATATGTTTTTTCTATTTTATAGTTTGTTTCAGGGATTGTAATCTCACTAGCCAGATTTATATAATTCTCATCCCGGATTGAGATATCATATGTACCGGGAGAAACAGACATTTCTATTTCAAACGTTTTTGTGAACTCCTCTTCCCCTATGATCACTTCGTCAGCTGTGACAAACTTCGGTCCATCACCTCGAGATATCTCTGTAATACTTGGTTGCTTGTAGATTCGGACGGTCAATTCCGAGTCATTCTGCTCGATCATCAGCACCAATATTATATTCTACCTACAAATATACATGTGTGCCAACAAGTGACATTCTTTATGCGCCAAGGCCTCGCTCGTGTCCGCGAGTTCTGGAACGCCCACGGTGTCTGGTCCGAAACGGCACCGCAAAACGAGGGGCTCAACGTCGAGTACGAGGGACCGAGTCCTGCCGATCTCGAGGACGCCGCCTGTACCGAGTACGGGACGAACGTCTGGCGAACTCGCCGCGGCCCGTACGTCGCCGAATACGATACCGGCGCAATCTGTGGATACTGCAGTTACGAGTGCTACTTTAGCCACCGTCATCGGAACAACCTGGAGGAGATCGCCGGCGAGCAGAGCGTCTCCCTCCCGCCGGCGTGACTTCACGACCTGTTTTTCGTGCCCCAGAGAGGGCGAGGGCTCCTTCGAGAGCCCTCAGAAGTGACTTCCAGTGAGTCAACAACAGAGTCCCGATAACGTCTCGATCGACGAGATCCCGGTCGATATCGACAACACGCAATCAGGGGAGGTCGATTCCGCCGACGTCCCCGACGAAATCGAATCCATCACCCGTGGGCTCGCCGGTGAGCAGCCGCCGACGAATCCCATAGTGGTTCTCAAAGCGGCCCGGTGGTGGTACATTCACGGCAAGGGCGGTACGGATCCCGCCTTCCAGTGGGCCATCGAGTGGGCGCGTCATCTTGCGACCGACACGCCCAGTGACGTCGAGCGGTTCGACGAGTTCCTCGAGTACCTCGTCTCGGTTGGCTTTGCGGACGAACGCCACGAGCTCCGCTGACCGACAGAGCGGTTTTTTGGACGCCCCTGAGGGGTGCGGCGCGGTCTGAACAGACGCAGTCGCTGTGAACTTGATTCGGTGAACACAATGGCTACGATCAGTGACTCGTCGGTCTCCTTCGACCAGACCGACACGCGATCAGACGAGATGAACAGTACCATCGAACAGTGGATCGACGACCTCGTCGCCGGCGTCGACGACGCGCAGGCCAGCGAAGAGTTCCAAGAGTGGCTCGATGTCCAGAGTCGTTTCCACGACTACTCCTACCGGAACACGCTCCTCATCAAGCGGCAGTGTCCCGAGGCGAGCCGGGTGGCGGGCTACCGGACGTGGCAGGAGGAGTTCGACCGGCACGTAAAGGAGGGCGAGTCGGCCATCTGGATCTGGGCGCCGATCATCACCAACCAGTGCCCGGAGTGCGAAAACTCGCCAAGCTACCACGAGGACAGCGACTGTGACTACGACGAGACACCGCCTGAAAAGTGGTCGGAGGGCCTCGTCGGGTTCAAGCCTGCGCCGGTGTTCGACGTCTCCCAGACCGAAGGTGAGCCGCTTCCCGACCTGGACACGGAAGCGACCGGGGACCCCGACGACCTCGTCGGTCGGCTGACTGGAGCCGCCGACGAACTTGGTGTGACGGTTCGGATCGTTCCCGACGAAGACTGGACCCACGGCGAGGCGAAGGGTATCTGTGAGCAGTTGAGCCTCGTCGACGTCCAACCGCTCGTAGAGGTGCGTGATCGGGCGAACGAGGCCGACCTCGCACGGACGCTGATTCACGAGTACGCCCACGCCCTGCTCCACTTCGACGTCGACGACGACACCGAGCGGGCGAAACGCGAGGTCGAGGCCGAAGCCGTCGCGTACGTCGTCGGGCGCTACTGCGGGCTCGACACGAGCGGATCGGCGTTCTACCTCGCTGCGTGGGAGTCGGACGATCCCGAGGTCGTTCGCGAGCGCCTCGGGCGGATTAGTCGAACGGCAGAGGAACTCATCGACGTTCTCGAGGACGAATCCCCGTCCTCCCTCAGTTAACCAACGTAATGACGGATCCCTTCCGCTCTGTTGGTTAAGTTTTCTGCGCCCGCGGAGGGGCGGAGGCGCGGTCTGACCTCGGTCGACTCATGACTGACGACTATCTCACAGCGGTTCTTGAGGAAGCCGAGTACGTCGCCGAGCAGCACGACCAGATCGCTTGGACGCTTGACAATCAACCCTACAAGTACCTTCGGTACGCCATCCTCGGGTGACAAAGTGAAGGACAGACCACGCGTAGAGAGCGATCGACGGTGTTACTGTCGGCTACGGCAACGAGATTGACATCCTCCTCCGCCTGAAGGCGGAGGAATCCCGAGCGTTGGGATATTACGGTTTGCAGTCTCCCTGTTCTCTCGGTGTGAACCGTCCGCTCTCGCGGTCGAACAGGAAGACTCCGGGCTGTGCCAACCAGCCGTTACTCATATCCCCCAACGGGGGACTCTGAGTTATCTTTCTGCGAATGTTCACCGCACCGTTCACGTCGGCGTTCATCGTCGTCTCGCACAACGAACAGACGTACAGACCACGTTCCACACGATTCGAGTCCCGAATCTGCCCACAACACGAACACGTCTTGCTCGTGTTCTCCTCGTCTACACGATCAACGAGGATACCGTGTGCCTCGGCCTTGTATTCGAGCAGATTCGTGAAGCGGTCGAACTCCCATCCGTGGAGTTTCTTGTTCCCCGACGCACCCCAGTTCCGCGAGTCTCCGTTCTCATCCTCGCGGATGTCACTGACGTCGCCAACCGCTATCTTCTCCACGCCTTCTTCGACACACCGTTGCACGATGTGTTTGCTGAGGGTGTGGAGGAAGTGGTCTTTGCGCCGGGAGAGTTTCTGCCGAGCCTTCCTCGCACGCTCCGACGGCCCGTTCTCACCTTCGGTCTGGTACTCCTCGCAGGTGAAGTAGTGCTTGTCCTCTTTCAGCGTGTTCCCCGGATACAGTTCACTCTCGCCGTCTTCGTAGTCGATGGCGAGGTAGTTGCTGATACCGAGATCGATTCCCGCCGTGTTGTCGCCCGGTGCGTCTTCGACTGGAAATTCTTTCTTGCAGACGAGGTGGAGTTCCCACTCGTCGCCGTTCCAGACGGCACGCACTTGCTGGATGTTCTCGACTTCTACGTCGGGACGGGTTTCGTATTCTGCGAGGATGAAGTCAGACCGGCTCTCTTTCAGGTTGAAGCCTTTCGAGAGACGGAGTTGGCCGTGCTTGTTGTCGTGCTTGATGGCTCGTTTCTTCCACGTCACGGTGGAGCGAGGGTGTCGGTCGCCACGTTTCCGGTAGCCCGGTGGATTGTTGTCGTCGTCGGAGTTGTACCAGCCGATGAACGCCTCAGCAAGTTCTTCGAGAACTCGCTGACTTGACTGAGAATGGAGGTCATTGTAGCGTTCGTGGTCTTTCAACTCCGATTTCAGTTCGGCTTCGTCGGGTATCTCGCCGTCGTCATCCCACCGTTGTTGGATGTAGTAGTGTCCGACGTTCCACAGTTTCGAGGCGGAGAACCCGCACTGGTCGAGGTCGTCACGAACCTGTTGGTGGTTCGTGATGCGTGCGACGTAGGTGCGGGTTGTCTCCAGCATCGTTCTGCGGTACATAATCAGTTATGAAGTGTTCGTATTAAAGCCAACGACCGGGCGCTGAATATCCGACGGGAGGGGCGTCGGTGGATTGCGGTCAGAGTGTCGGATTCATCCCGCGCCTAAAGGCGCGGGTATTCTCCTTGTTCTTTATAAGATGGTGAAAAGTTGATCTTGCTTTCTCTAAGTCAGAATATAAATTATTCTAAGAGGAGTAAGTCAGAATAATCTAATCGGGAAATCCGCATCACTGACCACGTTCAGTAGATGCTTTTGAATCGTCGGTTCAGTAACCTGTCCAGTAATAATAGAGCGGGCACCAATTCCACATTCGTTAGTAGCAACCTCTAATGCGAATCTAAACGCGGCTACGTAGCAAAGATCGGGGAGTGTTTCAACGACCAAAGAGTCGAGGTCGTCGGAAGGGATCTGACGTCGCTTCCGTTCGATACGTTGCTTGTTTATTTCCATAAAGTCCGAGGCCAGCACGGTATCGTTGGCGACGATTCCGAGTGCGCCGTATAGTTCCTCTCTACTTCTTGTGTAAAAGAACTGTGGAACAGCACTCTCCGGACTACTGAAATCGATGCTCTCGAATTGCTGGCGGAACGACCACTCATCATGCATGTGGTCCCCAAGTAGGTGTGCAAATTCCTCCCAGGCCTGATGCATCGGTAGTGGGCGATACTTCTCCCAGATGTGTTCAATACGTTCATGCGATGGACTGGCTCGGCTACGTAACTGTTGGATATTTGCCTGAGCAGTTTGGGGGCTCGAGAGGTATATTTCGCCGTCGGAATACTTTCCCACGTCGTCAACAAAGTTGACAACTATCGGACGTGGGAATGCGTGGGCATCGATCTCCCACTGGTCAAGCAGCGAAGAGAATTCGTCGTCCAGAACAGAGAGATCGGATTGAGTGATAGTGTCCTCCTCTGTGTTCCCAAGTTTGAAATACCTCGACATTGGTCCGTAACTCCTCATTCAGAAAATACAGCTAACTTAGAAAAAATCAACGGGTGAAATACCCCCCTTTGATTCTAATAAACCGAATCGTTGCACTCCGGGAGTGTGTCCGGGAAACCATTGTTTGAATTGAGAGTTCATTGTATTGGCCGTTATGGCATGAGTCCAAGTGTTGCGTTGTTCCACTGAGGATCAAGAGTAAGCCATAGCGACTCACTGATGGGTATGCCAGAAATCGCCCGTCACCTCAGGGTAGCGATTTCTACGAGGTGGATTGCTCGGAGCGAGGGGCAAATCCGAGATGGCGATGAAGCTTGATGCCCAGGTGCATCTGATAAGACGAATACACCGTACCAATCGATCCGTAATCTATTACAGCAAGAACGAACAGACACCGTTGGAGATCGGCTTCAAGCATCTCTTCGATGTAGAACCAGCTACTCCGAACACGACCCTATTACCAGCCATCATCTATTAGAACCCACGGAGTAGTGTGTGTACTAAAGATGGAGTTCGTTCTTGAGAGTACAGTGGCGATGGCTACCATCTATGCCACGATTGCGCTAGTCTACGTCAGGGAATACGTCGAATGGGAGACTAAGTCGATAGTTCAGGCAGTAATGAGGATCGTTGGATACCCCGCTATTGGTTATACGCTTACATTTGTAGCTCTCGGATGATATAGGGGCAGAGTACAGAAATGAGGGGAGCAAAGCCCACGTAACGCCCAAGCCCAGCGCTGGCGGGTAAATGACGTCCGAAAGGCCGTTGACCAAGCTGACCCCAAAGCCGAGATCGGATACTTAGTTACTTTCAATGGTCCAGAATTGCTCCGCATATTGGATCGGCGTCGACAGATACCGATGCTTCGACGGGGGCAAACAGGTCCGAATCCCCACCGCTAGTATCCGAGTGTGGAAGAACTAATATTGGCAGAAAAGAACTTTCTGCATTGGACTGGTCGGCGGCTCCGAACTGACCAAAACACTGAATTGCTCCATCAGCGCCTACTATCTGTATTTCAACCGGCTGTATCATTCGAGAGCCGTGACGACGGCGACGATCCGTTCGATCAGGCATCGTCGTCTCGACATAATTCATCGCCCCCAGCGCCCGGTAATCACGATTCACCGACTAGACTAGGTACTAATTATTTATTTGGCGCGGCGGAATCAGTGGCTTGGACACAATGGCACTTGCTGGAACTGAGGAGGTCACGTTTAAGGGACATACTGGAAAGACAACCATCACCTGCAAGATCGACACCCAAGCCCAACGTACGACAATTGATCACAAGATCGCCGCTCGAGTCGGGCCGGGCCCAGTCACAACAAGCGTGATTGTGAACGGCGAAGATCGACGGCCAGTCGCGAAAGTCTGGGTGGAGTTCAAGGACTTCGAAGAGATAGTGGAGGTCAGTCTCAGCGACCGGAAACAGAAGACCACCAACGCGCTGATCGGCCAAGACATCCTCGACGAATTCACCGTCGACCTCTCATCATGATCGTAATCAAGACCACACGTCCATCACAAAAACCCCAGATCAGTTAGGCGTTTTCGCATTAAGGATTCTATCTGCTCTATATTCCCAGTATGATTGGTTGCGGCATGCTTGGTGTAGTGCTCGATAGAGAGATTGGCCAGTTGGAACCGTTCCTACCGACGAGGGGTCCAAGTAACTCAGATACGCCGAAGTGGTTCGTCACGGGAGCGTTTCGTTTTCGATGTCACCGTGCAGTCCAGCGTCACTGGCTCACCGTCTGGCCCACCAAACTCCCAGGGCGGATCGGATGTAGGAACATCAGCGTCGTAGATGGCTGGCAGTTCGACACCGAGCCAGACAGCGATCACGGGGAGCGAGAGATCGCTGTGGGTGTGAACGAGCGCACCGAACAGCGGCCCATCTTGCCAGTCCGAGACATCCCCTCGGTCTTGCAGCCACATTGCGAACAGCGATCCCAGTGACGATGCTCGATCAGCCCCGTGATACAGCGCATATTGGTTTCCATGATGGATCTCCCACTTGTAGGAAACCGGATCGTGATTATCGGCCATGCGGATTCGTTCAGTCAGCAACGCTATATTTGAAAGTGCTGGTTTAGCAGGTCTTGAGCCGTTATTCGGACAAGCCGAGTCATCGGATTTCTCGTTTTTAACCCCAGATATATCATCACTGAGCAGGCCTGAGAGGAGGGTATACTTCCACAGAAATTTTAACAGTAGTGCGATAGTTGAAAGTCACGTGACATCCTCACACTCACACTGGAAGCGGACGCTCCCCTTGTTTGACCGAAGTGATATCCACGAACTAGATGATCTCATTACGGGGTTGCAACGCTGGACAAGTGACGTTGCGAAAGAAGAACTGGATCAGTTGGTGACGCTGGCCCGTCAAGATCGACTTGTCACGGTGCGCCTTCATATCGGGGACGGACTACCAGCGACACTCCCGTTCCGTTCCGAAGTCGTAACTGATGCGAAAACAGTGTCCGGTCGGGTCTGGCAGAATGTTTCGGAGTTCGTATCGGGGGCCGGAGAGTGGGGGCAGATTCAGGACGAACTTCAGACACTCGGCAACCAAGCCTCCGATGCCAATCCAAGTGAGATCGGATTCGCATGGCAGGAAGTGCAGCCGACGCAGCAACGGACGAGTCAGATACGGCAGGATGCATACGAAGGGCCGCCGTGGGAACGGGTCCAAGCAGTTGTTGAGCAGGTATCAGAAACGGGTTTGATCGACCGAGATGCAACGCTCGCGGTTGTTGCATGCGACCTGTACGGGTTTACCGTCAATGACGTTGCCAACCGTACCCAGTACAAAGCGTCGACCGTGTCCGAGGCACGGGAGCGAGGACGAGAGCGATTGTGGGAGATTCGAACGGTCAAATCAGCGATCTCGAAGACCCGTCGGTGCGACTCACTGGTGACCTCGGTAAAGACGCGGATCCAGCCCGATATTCTCGATGATCCTGACGCAGTTGCATTCGAGGGGCAGGGACACGATCCTGAGGATTCGCACGTCGGGAAGCTGTACAAGATCGAGGGGACTGACACAGAACCGGGGGAGGGCTTGGAGATCGTCGATAGTGTTGAACGGTTCGATGGCGACCGGATAGGCGGGTACCTCACCCGACGGATCGGCAACCAAACTGAGGAACCTGAACGGTCCCTCATTGATGCGTCCGAACTCGACCGATTACGACGGAGCAGCAGACTCAAAGAAAGTGAATTGACGTGGATCGCAGAGTCAATTGCGGACGCGATTCACATCTATACAACCGATGAGGCTGTCGAATCAGCAGCACCGAAATCGCTAGAAGCGACAGTAACGGATCTGCTTGCGGACGCAAACAAACAGTTCTCAGATGCCGTGGTGGAAGAGCTCGTTTGGTGGATGCGACGAAATCCTGATATCGAGGTCAGCATTCCTCCTCATCTCGACCCTGAATGAACTGTTTGTGCCGTTTTTTCTCTGTGGCTACCGGAATGTATCGATCTAAATCAAGCAGGAAATCGACAGGGAGACCGTGTGCAATGGCACGTTCATGCGGCACAAAGTGTACAAACGCCATTAGACGATACTAATCGCATAGCAATCGTCAGCACAACCCCGTGTTCCAATACTTTCAGAGGTACAGATGCTGCGTCTGAGCCCTCGACAAGGCTGTCGTACTGAGGCACGACACGTACGTATCCAAATTTGAGTCCGCTGAAACACGATCAGGTCTCTATCGTTTCTCTATTATCTAGATACTGCTGTTCCCACTCCAGTCTGTGCTCTATTTCTCGCTCGCCCCGAGTCGTCAATACGTACTCGTTGGTCCGCCTATCCTTCTCGGATTTGTTGATCAATCCTTTGTCCACCAGTGTATCCAGGTTCGGGTAGAGCCGTCCGTGGTGAACTTCCGACTCGTAATAGTCCTCAAGTTCTGCCTTCAGTGCGAGACCATGTGGTTCTTCCAGTCCAGCAACTGTGTACAGCAGGTCACGTTGGAATCCGGTCAGGTCGTACATTGGTAATGTCTCTGTATGAAGATAGCAACATATTGGGGCTTAAGTATCGGGGATAACTCGGAGGCGGAGAAGTGAGAGCAAACACATCGTGCGGTGGGATCGGTCATTCACCAACTCCGCTAGTAGGGCTAGACCTGATGAGTTCCATTTTGATATGGAGACAGAGCAACATCAAGCGGATCCAACCAACCTCTCATTCACATACAGGGCATTCGAAGACTTGACTGTGAGGATCGCGGTTGATCCATCGTTTTCGTTCCCCACAGTTACTGCAGAACTGTGCCTGTTCCTTGCAGGCATCGCTGCATCGACAGTCTTGGCCAGGCAGGGGATCCATGACTAATCATCTCCAAAATCCGGGTTCCGAAAGTTTTCTTGCATCTCGTCAGTATCGGGTGTACCATCCCAATCGGTACCTTCCAATCGATTTATACATTCCTGAACGGTACTGCGGACGTGTTCCATCTCCTCGTTTCTGGCTGAGATCCGGTCTTGAATCTCGTTCAAGTCCTGTTTCAGTTTCTGGTTCTCCTCCCGAGTCGTTTCAAGTTCTGCCTCAAGAGCCTCGATCTGGTTTTGGAGGCGATCGACGTGCTGTTTGAGGTCCTCCTTCGAATCGTTCTTGTCCGGTGTGTCTAGAGTGTCAGTCATGATTTGTCGTCGGTAGCGTCGAAGACAATACTCTGCTCCTTCGTGAATTCTTTTCTGTTCTCATTCATTTCCTAATTCTTCGCCGACGCCGTCCACATCTTGAGTCACATCGTAATCTAAAGCGTCGTTCAATGGGCTACGGTCCGGAAGACCGTACTCACTGTCCTCAGCTAGGTATCGTTCTTCAAACTCCTCTATCTGTTCCTGCACCGACTCCAATGATTCACGTATCGCTGCGAAGCTTTCGGGCCCGCCGCTACCATGTGTAGCCTTTGGTTCGATCTCGTTGAGTTCTTGTCTCAACTCCTCTTTCTGGGGCCCTTCTATGCGTTTAGCAAGGAGGTCGATCTGGGTGTGTAGTTGGGCAACGTAGGCCTTCACCTCTTCCTTGCTGTCGAACTCGTTAGGAATTTCGGGGTGATCACTCATTGCCTCTTAGAAAAGCTATGTGTATCGAATGGTTTGTGGTTTGGGTGTATTCGAGCCGTTATACAATATTAATTAAATACACGGTCTTGGACATCGAAAATAGGGGTGTAGTATTGATTTCTGACAATAATAAGAACACAAGTGCCGAGATGAAGAGATGACTGTGGAGTCTCGTTAGATACTTACATCTGGTTTTGGATAACTGAATAGATGGAGTCAACAGCTTTTTTCCGATACTTATAGCCAATAATAGGCTGCATCTCAACTTGTAGACCTCCTTCGTCGTTACAAAGCTTATTCACCAGATTGCTGTCAGAAACACCTTCCCACCGCATGTTCTCATGGTTGTGTCTAAATTCGTATCTATCCTTTATTCTTTCATCCAGTTTGTCGCTAATTTTCTCTCTAAATCCTTCTTTGACACCTCCCCCTATACCAGTATAGCTTTTATTTTGAACGTGAAAAGAGATAACCAGATCATATGCCCTATCTCGTACTTTCCCAAGCCCAGGATAGTTGCCAGATGTCAATCCAGGTTTACTGGCATGCCACCGGTTGAAACTGTTTGGTCCAAACCCGTGTAGGCACCACAAACTTACATTGTAACCGTTTTTATCAAGTTTTTTGTATAGACGTATAGCTGCATCATCAGTACCAAATTCGATATCACCGCCATGCGGAGCGTAGATCAGTATCTTATTTTGTTCGCCGTCATCCCAAACAGTCTCAGCTAATGAATTATTTTTCCGGGCTTCAATGTAGTCTTCCTGTGGGATGACTTTAGAGAGTGTTACCCGTTCGTGATGTTCAAGACCTGCCTTTTTGCGGGTCTTTTTCGGGACCCTGAGAGGATATTTTTCGTTTTTATGGATCTTCCTGATCCGGACGTAGCATGGACAACCGGAGTCTCGGTTAATGCGAATGTGGTCGTTTTCTCCTACATTGAGCTGGTTGGCGAGATCAGGTGAGAGGCTACAGCTCCATCTCTTGCCTATGACGCTACTGTGTCCGGATTTTGATTTATATACCTTTGTCGACACCATTTGTATATTCGTTTATTATGAGTCAAGGAATATCTGGTGGTTAGTAAGAATGTGATCTGGGTGATCATCAACTCCTCTATTTCTCAACCTGGATTGATAAGGTAGTTGTTTTGATATTCTCCCAATAACTGAAGTGGGGATGATCTTGGAGAGAAACTGTCTCTTAAGCTGAACCGACGATCTCTCCCTAGGTGGGGCGCATAGCAAGAACTATTTTCGACGAGACAACAATATCATCGCTTACAACGGAGAATAGGGGCGCTCAATATGTCGGAGAGCTACTTCGCGGCGGACAATCAGGGCATACAGATCGAGATGCCGAGGAGCGTTGCTCACAGGAAGTTTCACACGGTTCCAAAGGCGGTCGCTGACGTCTTCACGGAGCTTCTTTAGGCAGGCTTTCAGATACTGTATCAATATGAAGATCGGATTGATTTCCGATATCCATGGGAATCTCCCGGCACTGCAGGCCGTGCTCGAAGATGTTCCCGACGATGTCGACGAACTCGTGTGCCTCGGGGATATCGTCGGATACGGCCCGTAGCCGTCCGAATGTGTGGAACTGATACAGGAGCACTGCTCGATAGTGATTCAGGGAAATCATGACCGTGAGGCCCTCGACCCAGAAGGCTACACGGAGAACGACCATGCAATGGCTGGCCTGCGGTATGCACAGGAAGAGTTGATCAAGGCGAATCTGGTGTGGTTACGGAGTCGGCCACGGAAGACGGAGTTCCGTGACGGCGAGATCCTTCTCGTTCACGATCATCCGGAGTATATCGACCGATACGTCACCCCCCGACAGTTCCCCAAGATACGGTCGTACTTGGATGAGTACGCCGCCTGTTTCCTCGGGCATACCCACATTCAACACGAGGCGATGATTGATGGCCGCCTGATCCTGAATCCCGGGAGTGTGGGCCAGCCCCGTGACGGAGACAGTCGAGCTGCCTACGTAGTTGTCGACACCAACTCCTGGGAATCTGAATTACATCGAGTCACGTACGACATCGGAAAGGTTCAGGAGAAAGTTGCGGAAGTGAATCTTCCCAGTGAGGTTGCGGAACGATTGGAGAGCGGCCGATGATGAACCGCAAGACAAACTGCGATAGCATGGTGAAATGACCCCGAACGTTGTCATTGACGACCTGAAGGCAGTCCTGCAGGGAGGGCACGGTATCCAGGAATCCGAGTACCGCGAAAAACGATTATCCGCAGCCCTCTCACTGCAGGGCATCGCCTGTACTGACACAGCAGAAGCCGAGAAGGCGTGGCGTGTTTTATCTGCCGCCGTAACTGAATCTGATTTCCGTGTAGCTCTGCAAGCGGCTCAGGCGCTGGCGTACGTCAGTGGTGGAAGGTCGGCTGACTGGCAGAAGGTCGTAGGAATTTACTCTGAAGCAGTCTCTTCCGGTGACCGGCTCCACAGAGTCGCAGCCGTCGAAGGCAGTCGCAGAGCGATAGAGCTGAATCCCGAGGTCACGGCTGATGTCGTGGGGATACTGGGTGATGCCGCTGAAAAAGGGCTCAGTCACATCGTTGAGAAAGACGCTGCTGCTGACGATATGAGCGATATTACTGATGACATGGTGAGACAGGAGCGGAGCGCTTGGAAAGCCTTGGCTGGGCTGTCAGAGGCTTCTAGATACGATCCGGAGGCAGTGAAGCAGGCCGTGGACGAGGAGGTAATACAGCGTTTCTTGAATCCGAGTCTGTTGAAACCCTATTAGTCAGATACTATCCGCCTTGTAACAGCCGATAAGTGGGTTGGCGAATCTATCGCAACTTCGTCTCAGGAGACGTTGAAGCCAATTTTCTAAAACTGTTCTATGCTACCTCTCGTGATGTACTTATTTGCATTACCCGGTGATTGAGTGGAGCATGAGTGACGACGATTGCGACAATAAGAACAATATCACGGAGGACCAAGTCCGAAAAAGGTTCGAAGAGCTCTACGGTGTCACTATTGAGGAAGTCATAGGAGCACTCAAACAGAGTTTAGAGGAGGACCATCGTCTCCTCGAGGAGATGGAAAAAGCAGGCTTCACAGAAGAGGAAAAAGATTCGATGCGGGAAATCCAGAACTACGTTGACGAACGTGAGAGCTCTTGAAACTGGTATAAATAACTGATCTGTACTCCCGCGGACAGTGGCAAATCCATCATTTTTGAGGCGTTCACTAGGTTCTTTAATTCGAAGTCTAACGGACGGGAAACCAGGGACAGTACCACCGGATGACTCTCGGCAGTAAACAGGGATAGCTGAGTATCCGGGCGTCTACAGGCGGAACAGGCCGAGTCTCTCGGATCTCGACCGGTGGCGGTTCTCAGTCACAGGCAGAATCATCAGCAGATCACCGAACAGAAGTTCGGCAAGTGGTGGAATAGACTCATTGAGACTCTCAGCATAGCATGGTTTCAGGGATCGGCACACAACTCCAGTTTTGGCAGTAATGATAAATATTGTATAGCGTACTAATGGACATGGATACAGAGGATACTCGGTTTGAGACCGTTTGCCGGTTGATAAACAAGATGTTAGAACAGCGGACCGGGAACTCGATTGAGTTCGTGTTCGAAGAGGATGAGGTGGAGGAACTGCTCGCTGCACTTGAATATTATCGGGAAGCAGTAGACCCCAGTTCAGGTGATATCATAATCAAGACCGAGTACCGATGTCCGTGTTGTGGCAGCGATGAAGAGTTTCGAGCGCAGGACGGACAGGTTTCGGTGGCGGAGGAACGCCCAGAGATCGGTGTCGAGATCGCCAGGGTACACGGCATTACGCAGTGCAGCGAGTGTAAGTTCCAGATCAAGTTGAAACAATACAAACCACTCAAACGGGACGGTTTCAATGCGAATGTCTGGGAAAACCTGTACGAAAAGAAGTACCGGCAAAGGGAAGCGGTAGCGAAACTGCAACCGTGGTGAAATACCCCTGCCTACTCGCTCGCGCTGACGTGGTCGCTCCTTGAGGAAGGGGTCTTACCCGCCTGCATTTTAGATAACTATTATTGGGTGGTGTACACAATCTCACAAGTCACCATGGTCCGTAACAGCAGTTCTGCTAGCATCACAAGGTGTCGGATTTCATACGATAGGTCGGCTTTCCGGCGGTTCATTCCTGGAGATGAGTGAGGACATAATTGAGGAGTACCCGAACGGCTGCCGAATTGTTCATGAAGAGCGGAACTACCCCGATCTGTATCACTTTGAACGGCCGGATAGAAGAGTCAGATCTTTCAAAAACCTTGAAAAAGCCCGTCTGTACGCCGATGTGTACGAGGTGACGGACGGGTTCAACGAAAAGGACACCGGAACACTAGGCGTCCCCCCAACGGTCGCCCGCGAACGTGACGACATCCGGATGGCGTATTTTGCAGCGACAATGTCAGTGACTTATGCGGCGCGTGCATTCGAAATCGATGTGGAGAGTACCCTCCACCACGTACAGTGTGTACGTGAACGTGCCGACGAACAGCGTTCTCAGGAGACAAACGACAAGTAGCGACAGCGTGGTACTACAGCCTCTATGTCTACGCCAACATCAAGAAACTCCGAATGGATATTCGTCCAGCCGGGTCGTATCTGATGCTAATTTTCCCTGTTCCGGATGTTCATCATAACCGACAACCGAACCCAGATCTTCATTCCCCAATGAATTCTAATGTCTTCTGATCAACTTCTCCGTTGTAATACCGGTCCAGAGCTGTTCTGAACGGGTCTGGATCATCTGCAACCGCTTCAAACAGCGTCATAGATGACTGAAATTTCAAGTCATCCGGATGTCCGAAGATGTCGTTTGCCGACCGTGCTTCGATTCCGTTCACTATCTCTGTACAGTCATACAACCGTCGGCCTAATGTCGAATGTGATAGATAGGCTTCGGCCTCGTCTCGTGACGATATCGCATAGCGCTGGGCCATCTGGCTATTGCCGAGACCCGCGACTTGCGGGAAAACGAACCACATCCAGTGGGTGCGCTTACGACCCGACCGCAACTCTTCTTTCACCTGTTCTATCACGGGATCCTGTGCCTCAACGAACCGTTGTAGATCATAGGGATCGGCTGAATCAGCCATCCTTTATCGAGAATAGTCGTTTCCGGTGATATCACTAACCGTATCAGCGACGCTCGAGTCAAGACCGCCTCTGTCGCTTCGTGTGTGTTTGATCTCAGAGAGTCTGTTGGACAGCTGATTTAGCGTATCGATGATTGTATCAACCTCTTGTTGCTGGGTCATCGGTGAACCATCGCGGTCCTGGTCCAGTTCCTCAATCAAGTTTTGATCGTCTATCTCGGACCGTTTTAGCGCCGCTTTCAGGTCATTCATCTCTTGTGATAACTGTTCAATGTGTTCGGAAGCTTCTCTTGCAGAACCAAACTGGTCTGGGATGTCCAATCCGTCGGTCATCGGTATTGTACAGATGTATCTCCCTATGCTATTGTATCTGTTCTCTGTTTAGCTCACTCACAGGAGGGTTTAGGATATTAGTTGGCGAGCGAGTTCCCGGACTGTCGCATCGATCGTACCGGTATCGGTGTACACGATCCGATCGAAATACTGTGCGTGCTCGCCCGGCTCACCCTGTATGTAGACCGCATAGACGTTGAAGTTGCAACGGTCGATTTGCTCGAAGAACGCCTCCGTATCACCGGGTTCACCGTCCGTGACGACGATCATGAACGAGTGGTCGCCCGAGCCGGTTGAGATCCGGTTTCGGGCGATCTCGACGGTCTCTGCCAGCGGAGTTCCCCCAGTAGCCCGCCCGGACATGATGTGATCGGCGAAGCGTTCGGGCGCTCCACCGAACGGGAGTTCCAGCCACGGAATGTTTTGCCAGAGCGAGAGCACGGACACGTCGATCCCCACAGCATGAAACGCATGGACGAGCTGTGCAGTTGCGATTTCCGCGGCCTCGATCTTGGACCGCACCATCGATCCTGACCGGTCGAGCACGAGCAGACAGCTGTAATCCCGCTGGTCGCCACGGACACGGCGCTTGAAGACGCGATCGCGCCCATGCGCTGCGCTGACGAGCTGTTGGGGATCTATCTGCCCCGTTCGGTGCCCGGATTGTTTGTCCGCTCGGCGACGTCGGCGCAGGGAGGATCGGAGGTCGTTTGCTAACGGTTGAGCACGACGCTTCGCCTGCTCCCATCGCTGTCTCTCCCCGTCCCCTTCATCGATTTCCGTTACGCCGACTCGCTGGAGGTCCGACTCGCTCGACTGCACGAGGTCGAGTAACTCCTCCGCTTCGCGTTGGAGTGAGGACGTAGATCCGTCGCTGTCGAGGAGCAGGTGTGGGCCTGTTGTACGCGAGGTTGGACTGACCTCCGAATGGGGTACCGGACGTTGGTCAGCCTCTCCTGAGCCAGGAGAGTAGTTCGACCGGTGATCCCCAGTATCGTCGGGGCTGGTACCCGATGCCCCCGGTTGCGTTGTGCGTTGGGTCGGGTCCGGGAGCGCCGTTGCCCGCTCCGATCGGTTGAGCACGTAGTCGCCCGCTTCCACAGGCCTGAACGGCTCTGTCTCGATCCTGATTGACTGGATGGTCGGTAATTCGACCAGCCTGTCACGGACCGTCTCGAAGAACTCGTAGCCGCGGTCGACACGGTCACGGCCACTGGGGAGCGTCAACAGGTCGTCGATAAACTCCGGGATCCGGTCAGCGAGGGCCGTCACCACGTCTCGACGACCACCGTGGACGTGGTGGGACTGGTTTTGCGGATCCACGATCGCTTGAAACCGTGGGTCGGAGCCGAACCCCTGTTCGAGAACACCGATCAAGAGCGCCTCGTAAACCGTGTACGTGAATCGGTCCTCGCCCTCATCGGCGAACTGATCGAGATATCGTTGATGATCCCGTTGCTGTGACTGCCGGAACGTGTTGTTGAGCGTTCTGAAATCGTCTTCCAATGCGAACTCTCGCGCGAGCTGTGCCTCGATGACGACGTCTTCGGCGGCGTTGTAGAGCGTCCGGAAAAGGGTACGGTGACGGGGGATGATCTCGGACTGGCGCTGTTCGAACCGTTCGAAATCGGAGTACAAAACGTGCCCGAGTTCGTGAAACAGGAGCCCCATCTGGACACGCCGGTCCCACGTCGCTTCCGGAAGGTCCGTTTCGACCTGATCGTACTTTTCGACGGGGACGTGTATCTCGAAGTCGTGTGGATCTGACTCCGCCGCCGTATGTGCAAATGCGCCCGTTTGCTGGAACGTGACCCTGACCTGAAGAGCCGAGTCAGTAAGTACGTTCGCCAGCCGCTGTAGTTCCTCTCGTCGACGCTCCGACCGCCGGTCCGTGGTTGACAGCCGTGCAAGCGCACTGCGGGAGGTGTTCGGCGTTATTTCCATCGTCAGAGGCTCTTTTCGAGAAGCGTCGCAACGAGCGAGGTGTCGTGGTCGTCGACTCGTGCGAGCAGTTCGCTCTCGGCGGCTGTCCGCAGGTCCATGAATCCCGTTTCCATGAACGTCGCTATGCGGACGAGCTCCCGGGTCGTGATCGGTGTTGTGAGCTCACCGTTCAGATACGCCTCACGGAGCCGTGTGGCGAAGTCCACGAGGTCCTTGACCTGCTCTTCCTTTCGCCGGTCGATGTCCGTCCGCTCGAAAATGATCTCGACCTCGATCTCCGGCGGGACGTAATCGAGTTCGATATGTCTGAACCGGCCTTCGAAGGCGGCGTTCTGTTCGTAGGTGCCCTGATAGCCGGGATTGGCGGTTGCGATCACGCGGAACTGCTCGTGTGGCGTTATCACTTCGCCGGTCTGTGGGATGGTCAAAGACCGCGTGTTCTCCCGTTCCATGACGGCGTTGAGTGCGGCTGCCGTGTTCGCATCGGCCGCATTTATCTCGTCGAGCAACAGGACCCCGCCCTCGCGCACGGCCCGCGTAAGCGGGCCATCGACCCAGGAAGTCACACTCTCACCGCCGGGTGCGGAGACGAGCTGGAGATGGCCGAGCAGGTCCTCACGGTACGTCGTCTCCGACAGCGTGACTCGGTACAGCGGCCGGTTCGTCTGGGCACAGATGTACTTCGCCAAATAACTCTTGCCAACGCCCGGTGGCCCCTTCAGAACGACGTTCATGCCCGCATCGAGCGCCTTCGTGACGACTTGAACGTCAGTCTTGTCGGCGGCCGTCGTGCGCTCATAGTAGGCGTCTGCCGCGATATCGGGCACCTCCTCGTGGCCGACATCTTCCAACACGGGGAGTCGACCGAATCGCTCGTCAGTCGGTTGGCCAGCCTCGTCGACGGACTGTGATACCCTCGATGGGCCCGAAAGTTCGTCACTTGAATGGGCGGCAGCCTCAGCTTGCGGGCCCGTGCCCCGGAGTCGCACGTAGATAGTCCCGTCGGAGCGGTCTTCCACACACAGAATGGCCAGACAGTCCAGGATCGCTTCCTCGCTCGCGCCGTCGACCGCATTCGAGATCCGGTCGACGACATCGCCTCTTGCCGGCGGCTGTGGCGCATCGCTGATGATGGCAGTCGCAAGGGGTGCGATCACATCTGACTTGATATCCGACATACAGGTCTCCGTGTACTCACCATTTGAAGCAACCCACTTAAGTTACTGTTCGCGGACCGGTGTCGTTCGGAAACACTCTTGTCACCCCCCGACCCGATCATCTCCGGTGCGACTCCCGCTTGGCTCTCATTCGATTGCGATCACCGTCCCAGTCGCGGTAGCAACGTAGACCGTGCCATCCACAAGAACCGGACGCGCATCTATCGGCTCACGGGTCTGGACCCGCCACAGTTCCTCCCCGTTCGACTCACGGACACCATATAGAGTCCCACTTGCGGTCCCAACCACGACGGTCTCGCCGACGACTGTGGGGAATAGCGGACCGTCGTCGAACGGTACGCGCCACTCCTCACTACCATCGGTAGTGTCTATCGAATGTAAAACGCCAGTATCGGTGCCAGCGAAGAGTTGCGATGCAGTGACTGCTGTGGAGACGTTGTTCGCATCGCCCAGTTCCGTTCGCCACCGGACGGTCCCGTTCGAACTGTCAAGCGCAGCGATCCCGGCGTTCAGTGGGAACGCATACACGGTATCCTGAAGGACTGCAGGTGGCGACCGGATCTGTTGACTGTCGCTTTCGAGTTCAGTAGCCCAGTACTCGCCCCCGTCAGTCGGGTCGATCGCGTGGACGTGGTTTCCGCCGGACGTGACAAAGACGGTCTCGCCGTTGGTTGCGGGAGTAGAACAGTTGGACGTGGCTGTCTCGAAGGTCCAGCGTTCGGATCCATCAGAGGTAGTCCGAGCGAGAAGTTTCCCGTCGCCGGTCCCTACGAGAACCGTTTCATCGATAACCGATGGTGTGGTGTTAACGGGACAGCCCGTCTCTAGCGTCCAGTTCTCAGTGCCGCTCTCGGTATCAAGCGCATAAACTTCGGCCGATTCGGAACGGATGTGGCCGACGTAGAGTGAACCATCGGACAGCGTCGGTGACGATCGGACCGTGTGGGTACCGCCGTCGCCGAACAGCTGACCGAGTCCTGTCTCGAACTCGTCACCGCGTCTGTACTGCCACCGCTTGTCGCCCGCACCCGCGGATAGTGCCCAGATGTGGTACTCCCCGGCGATAAAAACGGTTCCATCGACCACGGCCGGGGATGCGTGTATCTGTTCACGGGTATCGAACGCCCAGCTTCTCGTTGTGCCGGGATCTGGCTGTGCTCCTCTCTGAACCGCTGTTCTGGCGTGGTTGTACTTGTTTGTGGGGACGCCAGCCGATCGAGCCTGCGGCGGCAACTGATCCTGGCTAAGCGCCCGCTCGATCCGGCGTTTTGCCTCCGTTGCCGCGGCTCGAACATCCGGGTGTGGATCGCTTTTACGAACTGTGATCCTGCGGAGATCCGCGTCCGTCCCGACGTAGCTCAGCGAACGGATGGCTGCAGCACGCACAGCTGGGTTGGGATCGTCAACCCGGCTGCGAATCCGTTCAACGAGAGCGGCCTTAAGCGATACATGCACACTGAGAATCTCCGCCAGGGTTTCGGCGCATGTCGCACGTATTCGGCTCCGCTCCACGTCGAGTGATACCGCAAGCGCCCGGGAAACAGGTTGGCGAAAGCGTTGGGTGTGTCCGATAGTTGCCAAACACTCGATCGCCGAGCGCTGTACTGACGGTTCGATGTCACCGATCCGCTCAGCAATGTGACCGATCCTGTCCGAGACAGCCGCAGCCTCCGCATCTGCAACGGCCTGAAATGCCTCTACCCCGTGCTGGCGGAGCTTCGGGTCGTCCGCCGAGAGCGTACTGTCTAGCGTCTCCAGAGTTCGCTCTCGAAGCCCGGGTTCCCCGGCCGCGATCAACCCGAGTGCGATAGTGCTTCCACGCCGCCGTTCCAAGCATGACTCGTCCGACGTGACTGCTTCTCCGAGGTCGTCGACGACCGGCTCGATATCGACGATCGATTCGAGGCAAACCGTTGCAATACCCTCAGCAGCTCGGCGTCGTACCGTCGGTGCAGGGTCCCCGAGCTGGTCCGTTAGCAATTCGATGGCTATGGCGGAAGGGAAGTCAGCTGACTGTCCCAGCGAAACCACTGCTTGGAGCGCTGCGAGTTGGATCTCCCACTCGTCGGTCAGGGCCTGTTCGATCGCCGCCCAGATCTCGCTGCGCGCGCTGTCAGTCGAGATAGCGGCGATGAACTGAGGCAACACCGCAAGAACCCGTTGCTGGCGGTCATGCGGCCCCTCTCCGAGCGTCGCCGCCATTTCGGCTGCGACATCCTTCGTGTATTCGGGACTGGCGTGCTCACAGATCGTCTTCGCAGCACGTTCGCGGAGGTCCGCATCGGCTGACCGTCTGAGCCAGGTCGTGACTTGCTCCGGGCGTGGCGTGACCACAGGGCCGGATGTCTGGTACGGTTCAAGCACTCGGAGAAACTCGGCGTGGCCGAGTTCGGTCAGGGTCGAGATCAGGATCGACTTGGCCTGTCGGCCCGTCTCAGATGTGCCTTCGAGACCGATGCGCGTGACACCTCGGTCGACACTATCGACTGCGTCCTGCGCTCGCGTCACATCCGTTGCCGGGTCGAAGACGTTCCCGATATCGATAAGCGGGTAATCCAGTCGCTTGTCACCCTCCGTGAGCCCGATTTCGAGGGCCCGCAAATAATGGAGCAGGCCCCCGCTGCGCATTGGTGGGAGCGTGTTTTCGTCCTCATCGTCGAGTGCACCACGAACCGCCGCAGGGGCCGACTCCGCAACCCGCAGTAATCGATCAGCGACGATCCCGTATCCGTAAGCGCTCTCCGTCCCGCGGAGATTCGCGAGAAGCGCCTTCGTTCCCCCATCGGTCGCCGCGATCACCTCTCCGGACAGTTGTCCGACTATTTCCAAAACACCGTTCGGAACCTCGTCTTCAGTAGCGAGTTGGTCGAGTATCCGCTCGGCAAACAGCGTCTCGCATTCCGGTGCCGCCGTGATCACATCTCGGATCGTTACTCTGGCGTGCTGCCGGTCGAACGGCGTCCAGTCCAGGAGCCCGGTGAGCGACTCCGCGATCGGAACAACCGTGTCAGGTGCCGCCTTTGCCAGCTCACCGACTGCGAACGTCGCGTGCGGAACTACCGGATGGGGGTTGAACAGTCTCGGTTCAAGCGTCTCCGTGACTGCGATCGAATCCACCGGTAGGAGGTCCGCCAGCTCGCCGATGGCTCGGATCGAACGCGCTTGGACGAACTGTGCATCCGCTTCGACTCCCGCTTCGAGATGGTTGAGGACCCTGGTACTTGCGAACTCCGGGTTTCGACGGACCACAGCCTGGATCGCCGTGACTGCCTGGCCACGTACCAGATCGTTTTCGGAGTCAGTAAACAGGCCAAGTAGCTCTGCCAGCAGTTGCAGATCTATGTCGTCGCCAGGGTGGGTCTCAGGGATGGCAACTGCAGCCCCATCCGGCGAGAAGCGAGAGACGATCTCGGGAGTGATTGGATCTGGTTGATCGACGGCGGTAATATAGCCGAGCACGTGGCTGATGCTGCGCGTACGCAGATCCGGCCGTTCACCCGCGATGCGCTGAAGTCCATCGAGAGCAACTGCGGCGTCACCGTTCGAATGGTTCACCAGTCTCCGGGCCACCCGGTCGACATCAGCCGTGGATACGTTCGCCACATCGATCTCGGAGACGAACCGGGGATTCGGCGGCCGATCCGGGTCGTTGTGTTCGGACCGGGCTCGCTCTGCAGCACGCCGGACAGCTGTGTTCGGATGACCTGCCAGCTGGTCGAGTGCGGTCCTGGCAGCAGCCGATTCGAGTTGCGACAGCGGGGCGGCGAGATGTGTGAGTGTCCGAGGCCCCGCTACATCTAAACAGTTCACCATCGAATCCGCAGCCAGCGGTGTCAGATACGGCCATTCAGTCAGCGCTTCTTCGAGCACCGGCGCAGCAGCGTCGCGTGCTTCCGGCTGTTCAAGCACAGTACAGAGCGTTCGGACAACGGCGGGGGCGACAGTAGGATGACTACCAACGAGACGGCCCAGAATCCGCTCTGTTGCGGCCTCCGTTTCCAGAACCTCATCCGATTCCGGGATTCGTCTGATCGTCGCTACGATACTCTCGATGGGTGGAAGCGCGGTCTCGGGATGATCCTCAGTAACGGCCGCAAGCGCCGCTCCGAACGCCAGCGGCGCCTCGGAGAATCGCTTTCGGAGCCATTCCACCGGCGGTGCCGCGTCCGTGGCGCGATATTCAGCGAGCGAATGCGCAGCAGCGAGTGCCGCCCACTGTGCTGGCTCCACCCGGTCTGTCTCAAGTACCGCCAGTATTTGATCACTCACTTCGGCAACTCGGTCAGGTGCCTCCTGTGCCACCGAGAGCAATGCTTCCGCCGCGTCCCGCCCACCCGCATCACTCGGATGACCAGCCCATTCAGCCAACGCTTCCAGCGAATCCGTAAGCTCTCTGGGCGACTTCGTCGCGAAGACACGGAGACAACAGCTCGCAGTTGCACGGGAGATACCGCTTTCATCGGCACTCCGTCGCAGTTGATCGCTGATAGCCGGGATCGCCCGGGGAAACGTGTCGTTGATGTCCACCAATGCGTTAGCGACAGCCTCAGCATTGCCTGGGTACTGGGAGAGCTGTTCCAGGAGGGAGGCGGTCACTTGCGGCGTCGTCGCGGGCCACAGCTGTCCCGCGGTTCCCAGGGCCCGAAGAGCTCGCACCTGCACGTCTGCAGTCTCATCATGACGGGCCCACCGGAGCCACCGGACGATCTCGGTTCGATGATCCGGTGACGCCATGCCGATGCTGAGAAGTGTGTCAACCGCCTGCTCGCGGACCCGGTCCGACTCGTGCCCGAGATGCACGGCGATGACAGCCAGATCGATCGCTTCGGCAGCAACCTGCCCGTGGGCTTCGATCGTTGTGAGCAGTTGCACCACTTCTTCGGGGTCGAAACCACTCTCTAGGAGCGCGGCGAGCCGGATGACCGTGGCACGTTCCCGAAGCGATGGAGTGGTCGAGACCACTGTATCGATCGCCGCAACCTTCGTTCGCAATCCGGTTGGGGTGTGGGCTGTGATACTGCGGATGAGTGCGTTCAGTCCGGCGACTGCTATGGCGTCGTCCAGAACTGCTACCGCCCCCAGTGCTTGTGCCGCAGCGTTGCGCTGTGCCCGATCAGCTGCGTGGACGCCGTCGATCAAGTGGCTACCGATCGTATCGATGTCGATCCGCTCCAGATACGATCGGCGTGCCTGTGTGGCGAGCTTCGCAATGCCGTTCGTAGCACGCTGTCGAGTCTCGTCGTCGAGGTGGGTCAACAGCTGCTCGTAGTCGGCCGACGGAGCGACATGGTCAGGGAGGATCGGCTCAATATTGGTGAACGTTCTGACAGCCGTCGGGACAGAATTGCCCTCTTCAAGCCCCTGTTCGATAGTCCAAACGGTATTGGCCGCGTGTCTGCGAACCAACGCCGGTTCGACGGTCGCAAGTCGGGTCATCGACCACCGTATCTGCTCCTCTTCGTCCATCTGTGCTGCCAACGTCGATATGATGGGTTTCAGCAGCGCTGGATCCCGTCCAGCGACTGCACACACTGAGTCGACAATCGTCGTCTGGGGGTTATGCCGTATGACCGTGGCGAGTTGCTCCAGCATGGACGTGATTCCCGGCGGATCCACTCGGAGGGTCTCCAGCAGTAGCTGTCCTTCCGAGGGCCGTCGACCCTGTGCTCGGGGCCCTCCGGCGGTCACGTCGTAGTTCTCAAGGGGTGCGGCCGGAGCCGACAGGTCCGCACCCAGGTCCAACAGAAAGGAGAGCCCGGCTGTACGGATAGCCGGGTTTGCAGATGTAACTGCAGATGCGACAGCCTGTCGTGCCGTCTCAGCCGACCTATCGCTGCGACAGTATTCTAAGTGAGACTGCCGGAGGGTCCGGTGGTCAAGAAGTTCGACAGGGGAGCGTTCAGAACCGTCGCGTTTGGGTGTGTCCTCAGAGATGAGTGGAACAATTGGTTCGCAAATAATCAATTTTGGCCTGCTTCACTCGCTCCATGCTTGCACACAATATCATCGAGGGCCAAACAGTCATGTAGCCTCAGTTGCATTGGCACAGTATGTCGAAGGAGGGAGGAGAGGACGAGGAAGAGGAAGACATCGATGTTGACGATCTTCTGGCGGAGATCGATCAGGGTGAAAAGGAATTGCTGGAATTGGTCGAGTCCCCGGAGGATAACACCGAAGAGATCAAGGCGGAGATAACGGCATTAGCAGGACTCGCAAAGAAGACGCTCAGGTCGTACGACACGCTGACGACTAGGATAGAGCAGATGACCGAGCAGATGGAAGAAGAAACGAACCAACTGCAGGAACGATCAGGGGAAGCAATGGAAAGACTTGGTATGGACGACTCGGACAGCAATTGACGGTGCCCTCACTCCGAAAGTTCGTACCGCGAAAATTCCTGTCCCCCACAATCGGGACAAATTTCCGTTCGTTGGTCAACTGACCGCCCACAGCGACGGCATTCGACAATGGTCTCCGTGCGACCGCCAGATAGTAACTGATCGAGGACTGCACGGATACCCATCGATCCCGGTATCTGACGGCTTGGTCTTAATCGTGATGGCTGTGGGCAGTCTCCATTCCGATCGGTGGGTTGCTGGTTCTGCCAGAAGCCTTACATGGCATGTAGATCAACCAACTAGTGGAAGGAACCTGTCACACGCTCCTTCCATCCCCTTGTGTGAGGATCCTCACAAACTGTTCCAGTGGTGACCAAAACGGGGTTCGCCTACTGGTCGGTCAACAGATCGGCTGCCTCGTCGATGTCTCGAAGACGGACTTGGGCAGTACAGGCATCGATGAGCTCGGAGATCTGAGCGAGACTCAGCGGCCGATAGTTCAGGAGTTCAGCGCTGACGTTGATTCGCTTCGCGTCGGTTCGGAGCAACGGGTATTCGTCGGTATCGTTGTTGTGCTCGTGTCCGTGAATCGCCCAGCCAGCCCAGCTGTTCGGAATGTTCTCCGGGCGGTGAGTGCAGTAGAAGTCCCGCTCCGGCCCCGAAAGCACGCACGACTCGACGACGGGGAAGGGCGCATCGCGCGGGTCAAGCCCCATGTCATGGTTTCCGCGGACGAGAAGGTCACCACTGAGCTGATCGAACCGTTCTATCGTCTCCGTACCGTCCCGCATATCCATAGCGACATCGCCGAGATGGATGAGAGTATCATCCGGATCAACTATCTCATAGTAGCGGTCGAGCATAGTTGAATCCATTTCACCGGGGGAACTGAACGGGCGGTCACAGTACTTGATGATGTTCGTATGCCCGAAATGGTGGTCTGAAATGAGATACCGAGTCATTTGTGTTCCGATATCGACTGTCAAACATGTAAGAATATCGGCTGAAAGTCCGTCAGCGTAGAGGCTTCCGAACGGCTTCTCCACTTTTTCTGTGGCAGGACCTTACGTTCCTCTTACGCTTCAAAGTCTTGGGCCGTAGTTTCGCTTAGTAGAGTTTATTTGCCGTCGTACACGTCCGACAGATCCTCAGTGAAGTAAACATACTCCCGATCCACCGTCTTGAACTCGGTATCGTTGAAGTTGACCGGTCCGGCGGAGATATCACCGGGATCGCGGATCGTTTCTCTGACTGTCTCGGTGTAGGCCAAGTCTTTCTCCTGTAAACTCGTCGTGACAGCATCAATACTGTACTCGAATGCCGAACTACGGAACAGATCCACAGCGAGACCCTCCTCCATCATGAGCTCGTGTGTATCTTGTTCCAATGCTTGGCCTGCGGTGAACACATCGTCCAGATACTGTTTTTCGTTGTCGTTCAGCGGCGTCGTCATAGCAGGCGTTATTGCCAGGACCCTCTTGTACTTAATTCCGATTCGGCGCTCGATCCCGTTTCGACGCACCTGTCAACGGCGGTCAAATACGTATTCGGCTGTCCGTAGTATCAGGTGTTTTTACCTACACACCGCGCAAACCGGATTGCAGGGTGAGTTAGAGCGTGGCCACTGTAGAAGAGTTCTTTCGGGAGTCCAACGCGATAGAAGATGTCTACAGCGACGCAGCCCTCGAAGACAGTTTCGATGCCTGGAACTACCTGACCCAGCAGGATGAGTTGACTCACGAAGTCGTTCAGGAAGGCCACCGGTTGATCCTTACGAACCGCCAACCAGAAATAGCGGGCCAATACCGTGACAGCCAGGTCTACGTGGGGGACCACGTCCCTCCCGACCCCGCGGTGGTTCATCTGAAGATGGAGAACTGTTGGGAGAGGTTCCGAAGACAGGTGCGGAAGCTGTGAAGTGGCACGTGTCCTTTGAGACAATTCATCCATTTCCAGACGGCAACGGGCGGATCGGACGCATGCTCTACCTTTGGCAGTGCCGTCAGATCGACGTGGAACCCGAACTGTGGACCGCGGAGGAGCGCCAACAGTACTACAGCCTCTTCGACGGACGGGACGGCATACTGGAATCCGAGTAGGGAACGAAATCTCACCCGGTTCACGGGGGATTGAACCCCGGGAGACCCGGTGACTTGTCTCTCGGCAGATCCATATTTTGATGGAGGGAGAGCAATTTTGACTCGCTGAGAGATCGTATGAGAAACATCGTGAACTGCCCCCACTGCGGAACGGAAGTCCAGGTATCAACAACCGTCGAGGAGACTGGCGTAGAGTACCACGTCGCTGGAACGCGGAAGGAGGCGAAATACGCGACAGCGTACCCGGTAGGCGAACCGCCGTTCAAGATTGCTACGACCTGTGGCAATGGACATCGGTTTTTCGCGCTGTACACCGCGTCGGGTAGTCCAGTAATCGAATAGTGCGGGCAGTTCCGCTCCCCGGACGGTGGAGCGGCTTACCCCCCGGAGTCAAGTCGTGCCAAACATTGGGACGCGTAATGGCGAACGTTCGGGTCGGGGTCGGACGTGAGTGCCTCTATCTGTGTGGCCACGGCACCAACGGAATTAGGGGCGGTATCAGCCAACTCGATCAACGCCTGCAGTGCCGCTTTCTGCACCGCAACGCCAGCTTCCGAGGCAAGTGTGACTAATTGGTCGACGGCGGTCGAACGGACGCGCAGATACCGGATTCCAAGCGTTTTGATGGCCGTACAGCTCTCACTGGGTTGTTCAGCATTCTGTGCCTGCTCGAAGAGTGCCGTGATGAGGTCCCGTGGTGACATTTCACCGCTGTTACAGAGTGGGATCAACTGGTCGTGAGCAACAGTGGCGACCTTGTCATTCGTGTCCGTGACCATCGAAAGTAGGCGGTCAATGGCGTCGTCCGGCGGGATGGCCCCCGACCGCCCCAGGTCACCGATAGTGTTCGTGGCGAGGCGACGCGTCAGCCACGCGTCCGCGGAGAGGGAGTTTGCTATCACCTCGAGTCCGGTATCTCGGGCCGACTCGTCAGCGACCACCGGCACTAACCGATCGAGGGCTGCGATTCGGGAGCGCTCGTCGCGCTCGGCCGGGGAGAGTTCAGCTATCGCCTCCGTGATCCGCTCACAGGACTGAACGCCGAAGTCATCGACGACGATGTCGAGCGCTTCCGTCCGGTCGTCGCCGCTCGCTCGAACCAGGAATCGAGCCGTGGCCGCCGGGGTCGGTTCCGGCCGCCCGACCAGATCGGGGAATTCCTGCAGAGCAGTCAGGTACTTGCCGTTCCCCGCGGAGGCGGCGGCGTTCGCCGCTGCCTCGTGGACCAACCGGTAATGGGAATCATCCCCTTCCTCGTCCGTGTTGGTGTACCCTCCAACGGTCACCGACCGGGTTGCTTTCTCGAGTACCGATTCGAAGCCGCTGCGACACGCCGATAACGCATCCGCATCACCGTGTTGCTCTCTAAGGACGACGGCGGTTCGGTAAATGGCGTACTCAGCGCGAATGAGGGGAATAGAGTCTTCGGTGATTGCTTTCCCAGCGTCCGCAAGCGGCTGGCTGACCGCATCGGGATGTTCTCGTGCGAGCCGATCCAGCAGTACGGTGGCGTGATGACACGCGAACGGCCTGGTCGTCGAACACAGAAACGACAGAAGCGTGTCAACGAATGGTTGAGCGTGATCGAGATCGTCAGAGGGGGTTGCGACGAGTGCCCGAAGAATACTGAGGTCCAGATGCGGTTCCTCGTCGTCGAGATACGGGAGATGGGGGAACACCTCCATTATCTCCGGCATATCGTGTCTGATGCGTCTGAGGCTGCTGATCGCGTTCTCTCGGCGGGTTCCATCGGCGCATTCGCCGATGGCTGCGATAGCGGGCGCAAACGGACCTACCGTTTCGGGATGCTCAATTGCGACAGAATCGATCGTAGCAAGCGCCGTGTCAGCAACGAACCGGAGATCATTCGTAAGCCACAGCAAGCGTGCACACAGTCGTTCAGGGTCGTCGTAGAGCGAGGTGTCGGCGCCGATGAACGCTGCCGTCTCCTTTCGCACGATCGGGTCCGGGTCGCCGAGAAGAACGTACAGGTGGGCTTTTGTCTCTTCATTGACCGTCTCGATATCGGATCCTTGAACCAGCGTGCGAAGCGATCGCACTGCCTGGCGTCGGATGATTGGGTCGGGGTCGTGTGCGAACGTGCGGAGATGGTCCGCTGTCTCTGCTGTCGCCAGGTCCAGCGAGGTGACGTTCGTTTCCTCAGGTAGTGGTTCCGTCAGCGTACTCGCTCGAACCAGGAGGTGCAGGACGGTCCTGTCCCGAAGGTCGGGTGACTCCTCTGCAACAGCCACGAGGCGGTCCGCGACGGCAGTTTCTCGCTCTTGCCGAGGGGTTGCGAGTTCGGTCGCAAGGGCATCGACGGCGTTGGTGCCGTCGATCGCCTCCACCGAGGGGAGTCCTGCCGTCGTCTCCGAACCTGTTTTACCGGATGTGTTTGCAGCCTCAGTTCCAGTAACGCGCTCCGCGAGACTGGTTGCGGCGTCCCGCACCGACGCCTTCGGATGGAACTGGAGGCGAGCAAGCTGATCGTGTGCGACTGTGCCGTGTGCCGCTGCCGCTGTGAGCCAGTCGACGATGGTCTCATCCTGCCCGTACGGGAGGATCGAAAGCGGGAACGAACAGGTATCGGGGAGAGCATGCGGAACGTTGTCCGCGACAGCGGTCAGCAGGTTGACCGTGGTGACGTTGCCGAACTGCTTCACGATACCGTAGACGTCGTCGTGGTACGAGGCCGCGATCAGCGACGCGGACTGTGGCTGCGAGACAAGTTGATCGAGCACGGGGTCGGGCAGTTCGGTGATGGCTCCCTCACACACCGAAGCGATACTCGATCCAAGCAGCTCATCGTGTTCAAGGAGGCCCCCCATGCCACGGAGGATCCCCGGGTCGTCGTTGACGAGGTGGAGAACCATCAGACGGGCGAACACAGCCACACGAGCCGGTGTCTCCGCGTACAGTAGCGCTCCCGCGACATGTCCCCGCAGAGCGTCCGACCGCTCCTCATCCCCGATCACGTGGAGCAGCGCCCGCTGGTGGGCCCCATTCAGCGTCACGCCCCCGTCGGCGACCCCGGATTTGAGCGCGAGCCCGAGTTCGGGTTGATCGACCCTGCCTATCTGCTCGATGAGGCGACCCGTAACCGGCGCGACAACACCGGGACAGCACCTGCAGATCTCGCCGATCGCTTCGGTGATACGGCCTTCCGATGGACCAGTTCTGTCCACCGTCGCAGCACTGGCGGCCAAGTAATCACACAGCCGTTGGACGGTCGCTTTAGCTGTTTGATCGTCCGGCCCTCCCGAAGCGGCGTCACCTGCCGCACTGACTACGTCCAGTGCTGATGGCCAGTGGGCAGCAGCGGCTGGATCTGTGAAGACAGAGAGCGCTACCGTCGCAGGATCAGTGTCCCGAGTTGCATCGGTGCGTTGGATTCGTCGCAATCCATGGAGTGCGTACTCGGGTGCAGTCAGGTCGGCAAGCAACTTCTTCAGAAAGTCGATCGAACGGGTCGCGCTGTCGGGGTGTTCAGTGCCGATATGCGTGACCAGCGCCACTACGGTCCCGAGCTCGGCCTCGTCCAACTGGTCGATATCGAGCCGTTCGACCGCATCGAGGAACGACTCACACGCGTTGCTCTCGATGAGTGCGTCGCCAGCGGCGGTCACGACATCCGCGGTGATGTCCTCGGCATCGTTGACCGGGGAGTTCTCAGCGAGGAGCGACCAGCAGGCCAGCTCTGCGCAGTGGCGGGCGGTTCGGGCGGGCGGGGACTGCGTGAGGCTCGCGCTCAGATACCGCACAGCGCTGTCTCTGACTGCCTGGGGAGCCGCAAGCGAGCGGCGGAGTGTAACTCGGTCGAGTGCTGTATCGCTCCCACCGTCAGCCATCAGTTCCAGAGTGGCGAAGGTGGTCTGTCGAACGTCGTCGGACTCGGCAGTCGCGCCCGATCGAAGGGTAGCCCGGTATTTTTCGCCCACGGTGGGCCCTCCACTGACCAGTCGACGAATGCTCTCGTATGCCGTGAGCCGGACGTCTTCGATCCGGTCACGGGCCGCGTCAGCCAGCGCCTCGTGGACGGCTGCAGGCGCTGTGTCCGGGATTCCGATGACCTCCTCTTCGACTGTCTCGACGCCGTAGAGCCGTCCAGTCGCTCGTGCTGCGGCGGTGCGAACCTGTTCAGACGGGTGGGACAGTAGTTCCGGAAGGGTATCAGTTGGAGGCACGAGCCACGGGAGGACGAGGCCGACTCGGCCGAGGTTGTCGAGTGAGCCCGCGATCGCATCCGTGCTGTCGGCATCCAGTCCCCACACCTGTTGAGCAACGAATGGACGCACGACCGCAGGCTCGTTCGCGCCGATGCGGGCCAGGGCGGAGGCGATCTCGACAACCTCGAACGCACCACGGGACTGACCGAACAAACCTTCCGCCTCGCGGTTCACGTCGACCCCCTCCGCGAGCGCAGGAACGCTTCGCCGCACGATCCCCGGCGCGTGGCTACCAAGGAGCCCGAGGACGGCACTCGCCGTGATCACCGATGCACCACGCTGCTCCTCATCTCGGAGAACGTTCTCCAGATGCGGGAGGACAGGATCGAGTCCAACCGGTTCGTTCACACAGACCCGCTGTAAGTCCGTCGCAAGACCGAATCCGATCGGGTAGCCGTCAGCAAGTGTGTCCGCGAGCGATTTGCCGGCCGCCAGATACTGCTCCTCGCTGTCCGCCACGTAGAGTACCCGGTGGAACGCCGTCCTGGCGACCGCTGGATCCTCCGCGGAAAGATACTGACACAGCCGATCAACTGCTCTCTCCGTCTCGAGTTCAGATCGTTCGTAGTCCCGGATTAGCTCCCACGTATCGGCGACACTCGCCAGGGGAGTATCGGGATTCACGTATACCCCCGGAACAGGTTCCGGACCAGATCCATCAGCGTTGGCCCGACATCGCCCGCCCCGGTGTACACGACGCGGTCGAAGTACGTGTCGTGGTCGTATTCGTCGTCAAGGTACACCCCAAACACGGGACAGTGGCACTGATCGACGGCACGTTCGTACGCATCGATGTCGTCCGCACGGCCGTCGGTGACCACCACGACGAACGGAACCGTACCGCTACCGTGGCCTGCACGGTGACGGGCTACGGTAATCGCATCCGACAGCGGGGTACTGCCGGCTGCCCGTCCGGACACTAACCGATCGGACCAGGCGGCGGGGCGCGCACCGAACGGGAGTTCCAGATTCACGACCGACTCGTAGAGCGAACACACGGATACGTCGACGCCGACCGAGTGAAGTGCCACCGCTAGCTGACAAACGGCGTCCTCCGCGGGGATGATACGGTTCGCCATCGTTCCGGACCGATCCAGAAACAGCTGGCAGGAGTAATCCTTGTCCTTTCCGGGTGTGAGCCGACTGAAGACCCGGTCTGACCCGTGGACTGCACTAACGAGCTCGCGGCTGTCGACGGTTCCTCGACGTGACCGCGGCTGTTTCCTGGGCCGTCGCTCCTTGCGGAGCCGTGAGTGCAACTGGTGTTCGAGTCGTCGAGCGCCCTTGCGTATCTCCGCCCATCGATCCGCCGGGCCACCCTCGTCCGTGGGTTCGAGAACCCGGATCCGGTCGACGTCCATGTCGTCGTCGGTGACCATCGTGACCAGGGTGGTCACGTCCTCCCGGACCTGTGCGTCCGGACTGAACCCGCCGCTTGCGTGGCGCCGGCGTACCCCGTCGACATCAAGATTCGTGATTCCCGGGTCGGGGTCCGTCGGGTCGATCGCCACACTACCGCTCTCGTCACCGCTCACCGTTTTGCCGGCACCGTTGCCGTCCGTGTCGAGTCGTGCCGCCTCCTGTGGCGACCAGTCGCTCGCAGCGACCACGTCCGAGGGCTGTACCTCCGGCGTCTGGATGCGGCTCCGCTGCAACGAAGGGAGATTCCGGAATATCGGACGGATCGTTTCAAAGAAGGTTCTGGCGCGCTCGACTCGCCTTCCGGGGTCGGGTTCGTTCCGCATCTCCGCCATGTACTCGTCGACCAGCGCATCGATCTCGACGGCGGTGTCTCGATACTCCCCTTTGAGCTGCCGCCAGGAACAAGCCGGGTCCAACAGCTCTCGACAGCGGCCACTATCGACTGTACCACGGTCCAGTAACGACAGCGAAAGCGCCTCGTAGACGGTGTACTCCTGAACTGGCGTTGCCCCGTCGCCCCCGCGCTCAACGGCCATTGTCAGGTTCGCCTCGACCGGCAGAACGGTCCGCACCGAGTCTGGGACAGCCGTCTCACTGAACTCCGCGACGAACTTGCGGTGACGGCGGTCTGCGATCCGAAACAGCGACGCACTCTTGAGGACGAAATCGTCGTGAATCCGGAATGCATCCGCCATCTGGGCCTCGATAGCGGCGTCCTCGGCTGCATTGTAAACGTGTTTGAACAGCGACTGCCAGCGCGGGTGTATCTCGTCGATATGGGTGGCAAAGCGGTCGAAGCCGGAGTACAACACGTGTCCGAGCTCGTGGAACAGGAACGCCACCTGCATCAAGCGATCCCAGACGACAGGGTCAACGTCCGACAGGACCTGTTCGTACCGTCGTGTCGGGATCCGGATCTCATAGGAATCGGGGGCTTCCTTCGGCCGACACGAAGCCTCCGACGATGTGAGTCGAACGTGGATATCCGTCTCTCGGGGTGTACAGAGCGACGCGATCCGCTCTAACTCCTTCCGGCGGGCCTGTGATGACCGACGTGGGGTCAGCGACGCGACTGCCGCGTCCGGATCCGTCTCCTCAGTCAGATACATCGCTGAGTTGTCTGTCGATGAGCGTCCGGATCAGCGACTCGTCGTACTCGTCGACGCGCGCGACGAGTTCACTCCGCGCAGCCTCGGTGAGCGTCATGAACTCGTCCTCCATGAACCGGGCAATCCGGATGATCTCTCGGCTGGTGATCGGCGTCGCTAGTTCCCCGTCGGAATGGGCTTCCCGGAGCCGCTGTGCGAACGACACCAGCCGTTCGATCTCCGGTTCTCGCTCCCGGGCGAGGTTCGTCCGGTCGAACACGAGATCAACCTCGATCGATTCGGGCAGGTAATCGAGTTTGATGTGGCGAAAGCGGTCCTCGAAGGCGTCGTTCAGTTCGTAGGTCCCCTGATAGCCTGGGTTCGACGTTCCGACGACGCGGAACTGGTCGTGTGGCTGGATCTGCTCGCCCGTTTGAGGCAACGTCAGCGACCGCGTCCCGCGCTGTTCCATAACCGCGTTCAGCGCCGCCGCGGTGTTGGCGTCGGCCGCGTTGAGTTCGTCGAGGAGCAACACACCACCGACACGCGCAGCCCTGGTGAGCGGCCCGTCAACCCACTCCGTGACCGTCTCACCGTCGTCGCCGCTGACGAGGTGAAGCGAACCCAGCAGGTCCTCGCGGAACGTCGTTTCGGAGAGCGTGATCCGGTACAGGGGACGGTTTGTCTGCGCACAGACGTACCGAACCAGGAAGCTCTTGCCGACACCCGGCTGTCCCTTCAACACGACGTTCATGCCGAGGTCGAGGGCACGCGTGACTACCTCGACGTCAGTCCGGTCGCTCTCGCCTGCACGCTCGTGATACGTCTCCTGTTCGATCTCCGGAACTCGATCGTGGCCGATATCGTTTAGAACCGTCAGTTCCCGGAACCTGCGATCCGTCGGTTCCCCGGCCGTCTCAAGCGCCGATCGGCGCTGACTCGTCTCCGCGTCACTCATCGCGGCCGAACACGCTCCATTTGGCGATGTTCGTCCTCAACAATAGCCACACACACAGTCGTCGCCCTCGTACTGTCCATGGATTGGGATGTCAACAGGTAATAATAAAGGTTATCGGTGCCCCTGTTTCACACGCAGCTGGAATCGATCGATAACGCCGTCTCGAATATATTCGCAGTCATGACACGATGATACTGAAGCAATTGATTCAGAAGTGTGGGGACCTAGAGGATATCTACTATCGCCGGCAGGATCGAATAATAGAGTTCGTGGACAACAGCAGCACCGAATGCCATCGCGCCTGCCGCCAGTAGTGCGGCATTCCAGGCTCTGTCATCCCATGTACAACGTTGGAGAGCAACTGTCCGTGAGCTCACCGGCCACAACGGTTTTACTTTGAACCCCCCACCAACACTTAGTGCATCCGTTGCGATATGGCCGACGAGACCGAGTGCGACTGTTCCACCGAAAAACAGCCACACATCAACTGGATGAACCACCCAAGACGAGAGTAAACCGTTCCTGATTGCCGTTAGCTGAATGAATCTTGTCGGATATGCGATTGTGCTCGCCAATATTACCGCGACTATAATAACAAACCAAATACTGTGTGTGAAGCCTCGGTGCTCTACAACAGGAATATTATGGTCCTGATCAGGGAGTTGCATGATGACTAACATAATCATAGTTGCCACAATCCCTAGCGGAAGTCCTAACCCGACAACTACGATTCCGCCTATGAATAATGTAGTTCCAAGATGCCCTTTGTATTCCATCAATAGCAGGTGTGGAACTCCTTAAATGTAAATTCTATTGCCATTTTGTCTCGGTTGCTCATCGTGTAATGGTGTGAAAATACATATTATAATTTAAATTATAAATATAATAAACACAGATCCTCTTTGGCGTTCACCCCAACTCTTATGACATCTATCCATAATGATCTGGTATGGCCTCAACACAGAACTGGCAAGGTCTTGGAGGCGGTGGACTCCGAATTATGTTCAAGATCGTTGAAGATCTTTACGAGAAACCGGGCTATGTCGTGGAAGTCGATACTGAACAAACACTTAAAGACGATCCAGTGTCTTCCCCATACACGCAAGGAAAAGAGGCAAAAGAAGAGGATAATGATAAACTGACCCCATATCTGCAGTCTGAGAACGGTGCTGCCGATATTTACTTAACCGGCTCAGATACGAACACAACAATACTGAGTGAACTCCGAGACGAGCACGATCATATAAATGATATTACCCAGGGACGAGGAAACTATTTTAAGACTATTGTGAAGGGTGTTACTGGGTCTGGTACGGGAGCCACGCCCGAACAGATGGTGGATATTATTGAATCTAACCCCGAGGTCAAAGAGAAAATACTCGAGATCATTCCTGAAAACGTCGGATTGTACGTGCCGGTTTTCTCATTAGATGGCGGATCTGGAAACGGAACATTCCGTAAAGTATTGGACTTCATGGACAAAGATGGAGAAATGGAACGCCGGAACTCGATGCCCTCTCAGACGATTCCAGTCGCTATTGCTCCTCACGAGATCGATCAGCGGGAAGCAGAGTCGCATCGAGTCTCCGAAAATATGGTCAAAACCCTCGAATTGGTCGAGTCAAGGCTCGATAGTGCAGGTTCCTTGAGTTCCTGTATACTAGTTGATAACGATGCAGCGGCACTAAACACAATGTGTAATAACTTTAGATATACATTAGACGAACTCAAGTCAATCAAAGATCCAATTCTAATTGAAAAGAACTTTCGAGAGCTAATTAAAAACGCAGGTACTGAGATTGTTCCCTACGAACAAGCAAACCAAGCGATTCGAGAAAGCCTCTTTCCATTCTTTATCATGAATATGGAGGGGCCGCACGGAGTTGAATTTGGAAAGAGTGGTGGTGGGGGATACGAAATTAGTGATTACAGTCGGTTCTTTGATAACTACACCATCCCCTCATTCTTGGAGATTCCAACTCGGAGACACGCAGACGAACTTCTACCAAACTACCGGGTTGAGGACTTCGCAGATGAGGCACGCTTCCTTACATTCTATACATTCTTAGCATCGTGTGCACCAATGCACGGCCCCGATATTAACAATATCAAGGTGTTCATTTGGACGGATCAAAACAACAAGATCGATAATGAGGTTAAAAGTCAAATTCGCAGCCAACTTGCCGAGATCGGGATCAACCGGAATAAAGTTACTGTAGACTCCGTTAAAGGGTTAACAGATCCGAAACACACGATGAAGATCTGGACGTATACAGGCGTCGATAACGCCGCTGAACTCATGAAAAACAAGTTTGAGTAAGATGGTAGTGGAACAATCTCCTATTATACTCGGTTTGCTCTCACTGATATCTGTTGTTAGTCTTGTCTCCCTGTATTATGCCATTCAGATCAACAATAGAGTGATTTATATAAGTGACAGCATGGAACCAGGGGGTAGCGAACAGGTCGATCCAGATACTCTTGAATCATTATCAACGCAGGTGGAAAATCTAAATAAAAACACTGGGGATTCGGATACAGACATCACAGATATCAAACAGCAAATTAAAGAAGTAAAGGAGATAGTCGAAAATACGGATACACATCGGGCCGCCGATGATGATCCAGAGGGTGAAAGTAGTGCTACTACGGAAGAAGGCAAGCAAAAAGATATATCAGATGCAACAGAAAGTTACGCTGAAACCGAGACAGAGGAGGATGTCGGGTTCGAACCGGACCGAATACACATTGAGGATCAGGACGAACCTGGTTGATACTATATGATTCCTTGAGTATTGAAGTATCTCTCGTATAAATAAATTCATACCCATCTACTGAATTTTACTATATAGTATTTTATTTATGCACTCCAGTCACTTATACTGTGTTCGGGCGGTTCAAGCACCACAGGTTTGCTTCGCCACTCAGTGAATTCAGCAGTTCCGTCGTCGGTTCGACGCCGAACGGCCGAAAGCTCCCTTACCTGTTTATTTGCTTCATCGTCGCACTCGTAGCGCGTGGTGACTTCGAGTTCGTACCGATGACCGAGACGGTCGATCGTCTCCATGATCGGTCCGATGGTCGTGTGTTCTCCCGAGTTCAGCGTCCGATTCACTGACTTCTCGGACGATACATCATCCCCGTTTACACCGAATTCCGTCAGTTCCACCTGTTGATCAGTAGTGTTCGTTATCCGGATATCGAGTTCAACCCGAACGTCAGAGAGATCATCTGAATCATCCTGTTCGGTGAGCGTGGCGTTGTCGACTTCGACCGAGAGTGGGTAGCTCTCCGTTCGTTCCACCACCGACCACAGGCACATAGATGCGCTGGTGTTGTCTTTGAATTTCACTGCCATCCGCATCAGGTCTGGGTGTTCATCAGCGTCAGAAACAGCCGTTGAGAACGAGAACCGCTGTCTGTCGTTAGCGGCTACCTGTTGCGTTCGTGGTGTGTGTGACTCATCGAGTGCATCGACATATATTTCTTCGATCTGATACTCCGTGTCCGTGTAATTCCATACTGTCACGTGGACTTTCCCACTAGGTCGGTCTTCCACCAACTGACCGAAAACTGCCAAGTCAGAGGAACGGGATTTGAGCGTCCGAGCATCTGTACGAGCACTCCCATCGCCATCTTCTATCCACAATTCCTGTAGGCCTGTTTGCTGACCCGGTTTGAGGTAATGGATCCGGTTCCATGTTTGCTGTTCACCGGGATGTATTGGCCCGATATCACTCAGACAACCTTCATCACTCAAGAGATCGAGGTCGGATGCAGTAAGATTTCCCTCGTTTTCGACCGTGACCTGTTCAACGATCATCTGGCCGGTAGTGTCCTCAATACCTGCTGTTTCAAGATGTGAAGTTAGCAACTCCTCCTCCTGATTGGAAAGCGATGCTGTGACATTTCGCTTTGGACCAGGAACAGTCGTGGTTCGCCTGTTGACCGTTAGCTCCGTCGACGCATCCGAAGCTTGGATCTCACCAACCGCTTTTGTATTCCCCGTGTTCGGTCTCAATCCGATCTTTGTCGATCCTTTCGATAGAAGTCGTTGAATCCATTTTTCTTTGAAGGGGAGAACGAAATGTGTCCTTCCTGGCGGAAGCTTTGTATCGAGATGGTACTGTTGCCCTCCGACAGCTAATTGGAGATCGTCAGCTAGCGGACTATCGAGTGTGTTCCGTACGACAGCTCGAATCCCGTTCTCACTCTGGACGATTGCGCCGGAGATGTCAAGATCGATCGCCGGTATCGTCGCTTCGACCGACTCGACTGCCTGCCCATCAATATGTACTTCGACATCGATATGTCGCTGTTGACGGTACGGAACTTGAATCGTGACAGAGACTTCGCCGTCCGTATCCAGTTCCTCGATCGAGTACTCTCGCACCTGCTCGTCCTCAAATCGGAGGTTGCCCGGACGTTTTCGGATTAGCGCTATATCGTTGATCTGTCGGTCGGTTTTGTTATCGACGTCCAGTTCGAGAATCGTTTCCTGATGGTCGATCCGAACGAGTGACAGATCGCAGTCAACGTTTGGATTCGTGAGATCTGAATTTGCTGTATCGGCACTATGAACATCCGACTTGAACGGGACCGAACGGCCCACTCCCAAGGTTTGTTCTGCATCCCCTGCCTCCTGAGAGCTTTCCGTCTGGGATTGTGAAGGGCCGGCAAAATCCACTAAGCTGTTTTCCGCTATTTCAGAGCTTTTTGTCTGTTCTGAGGCTGTACTTCCGCTTACCCTGTCTTGATTCGCGGTGGCCGTAGGCTTCAATTGTTGAGGTTCAACCGTGGCGTCGGTATCAGATTCTATCGAGCCTGACGGCTTCTCGTGCGTTGGAGTTGATCCCTCAACTCCATTCGAATATTTTGAGTCTTGGGGTGTAGCTTCTGAGTCTTCGTTGACAACCTCGAGAGGTTCGCGGTATACGGTAGTGTCAGTATGTGCAAGTCGCAACGCCACCGTCACTGTATTCCCAGCCTGCTGTTCGATCGAATCCGGAAGCGGAAGCACGATCTCGCCCTCAGTCCCGTTGACTGATGTTCGAGATTGTTTGAGCTGCTCGTCTTCGTGTGTCAGGACTTCATACTCGAACAGAACGGCCGTCTCGGATGGTTTTGTGTATGATGTTTCGAGAGTATTCTGTGGGGTCGATATTCGGTCGTCAGTGAGAGTTATCTCCGGAGTTGGGTCAGCAACACCGTACCGGATCGCTTCGCCGTCTGCAAGCGCGATACATAACGTTCCGTCATGACTTTGAACGATCTCGTACGTATCATCCCCCAATGGGGAGTGTTCACCTGGAAGCGCTCCGACAGTGAGAAGTTGTTGTTCGCTTTGGCCGAGGATTTCGGTGCGTCCCCCAGCTCCGGCGAGTTCCACGCCAGCATGATCACTGCTCGTTTTTACCAAGCCGTCTCTTCCGACCCAGTAGATCGCTGCATCAGTAGTCACGACGATACTATCTCCAAGCGCCGCAACGGAAACGATCGGTGAGTCAAACGACCGATTGAACTGTATCACACCGGTTTCGTCGTAACAGCGGAGAGTCTCCTGGGACGTACATGCGAACCAAGACCCGAGATCAAACAATTGACGGCGATTTGGCGTGAGTTCGACCCCATCAATCGGGAATCGGACGCTGCCGGATACCGTGTTGAGTCCAACCATACTCCCGTCCACGCGGAGCGCGACGAGGAGGTCGCTCTCGCTAAGGGCAACAAGTTCGGTAACGTCAGACTGCCAGTTGTCCTCCAGCGAACCAATATCCGTTATCGTTGAGATAGACCCATCAAAGACGCCGTAAATTGAGTGATCAGCTGCGAGAGCGATTTCATCACACGTAGTCGACACCTCTGTCTCGTACTGTTCGACACCTCCCTCGTGAAATACGTGGATCCGATCAGCTTCAGTAGCGATAGCGATCCCATCACCGGTTGCCCCATACGCTGTCGGAACTCTAATTCGAGTCGTATTGATCCGACCGAAGCCGACGGTATCGAGCAATGAGTCGAGTTCAGGAGCAGTCATCTGACGGTTATAGATGTTATAGATCTTATTTTAGATGTTTTTTGTGGTCTAGCGGTTTACCATCTGGCCGTGAACCACATGGAAACGAGCCCCAAGTCATTCGATCTACTCCGTCAGGGTGGGGTCACAAAATGTTTTATTATACCAAATGACAAATACAGCTATCCTTGATGCTCAAGGCGTCTAAGTAGGTCCTTTGGTTTGGGGTCTTGGTACAGTTTGCGTACGGTCGTGAGCAACTTGTTGGCGCCGAAGATGATCCCCTCTGCCTTGTCGGCGTTCCCCTTTGACGCTTCCTGTGATGCGTTCTCGATGAGTTCCTCGGCCAAGTTGGTGAACTGTTGTGGGATTAGGCTGTGTCGCTTGTCATCCCCGAAAATGTAGTTCTTCTTGATATTGTCGAGTCGGTCGCGGGTCTCTTCGACATCGGTCGGTTCATCGGGACCGCGACCCTTAATATCGACGACCAGATCGTCGATCACCTGCAGTTTTTCACTTGCTATGAACCGATCAAGCGGATCGGGGTCCGCCGAACGGTCAAGGGATTCGGTTACAGTGTCGATCCGGCTTTTCAGCGTCGAACTTAAGACCTCGATCCCAAATTCACTGCACTCCTCTTTCACTTTCTCGGCGCGAGTTTCGAGACTATCGACATCCTCTGTCCCACGCTGAAGCCGGCGTTTCTGTCGCTCGTATTGATCCAGTTCGTCGAGGACGGTCCCAAGCGACTCTTCGAGTTGTTGCGGTTCAGTCTCCTCCTCGTTACGGAGATCGGTGAGAAGTGACTCTGCAGCAGAATTATGGACCGAACGCTCTGCGAGCGCATCAGCTGCTTTCCGTGCTTTTCGTTTGCCAAATCGTCCATCGTTGATATCCTCGTGTAATTTGTTAAGAATCGCGTCGGGACTTGCCATCGGATACATATCTCCGAAAATCCCTTCAATGGATTTGCGGAGCGTCTCTAGTTCCGTCGTGTACTGGTCGACCTCACTCTCTTTCTCCGCAAGCTCATCAGCAGCTTCCAGCATCAATTCCGAGAGGACACGCAGAGCATCGATCGAATCCGCCGAAGTATTATTTTGCTGCTTCTCAACAGCGCTTTGGATATCAGTACCAATAGCGTTAAGATCGGTTCCAAGATTTCCATTCCGGTTCGGCGGCTTTACATCATCGTCCAACGGGACATTGTCGAGGACTGCCCGTATTTCTTCAACCTCCTGTTCTTTGGTAGCGAGAGCATTGAAATCCTGTTCCAGAATGCGTTCGTACTGGGTGGGGACATTGGATCTACTGAGCTGATGTGCTAGATCATCAGTAGTCGTGTCTGACGGTAAATCGAGGCCAGTGACCGTTCTCTGAATGCTCCGCATCTTGGTGGCCTCGCCCCCATCAGCGATCACTAGATCGCCAGCTTCAGCCATCTCGGTTAACTCTACCGACTTCTTGAACGTGGAGAGAGACTCCGTTTCCTGGCGCTGTCTGGTATTCGTATTCTCCCAGATTGCCTCAATATTCGATTCGTACGCTTCCAGCGTCGATGTGTAGTCGTTTCGGGACAGGTGGATGTACCCCAATCTGCTCAAGAAAAGTTCCACTCCGAGAATAGCCACCGCACCGAAAACGAGTCCGAGAGCAACGGCTGGGACTCCTGCGGATCCAAACACTTGACTCCGGACTAAATCGCCCTGTATAAGTAACTCATCCATCGCACTAAACTCGAGTAGCTGGGGTCCAATCATGAGCTCATCCCTTGTTTTCCCGTCCAAGCAGACTAAGTTGTGTCTGCATCTGGTCAACATACGGTCGGAGGCCCTGTTCTTCGTCTTCCTCAATAAGGTCCCCCAACCCCCGTGGATAGATCTGTTCGTATGGACCCGACAGAGAATCTCCGTCTTCGGTCAGCAGTTTCGCCTTTGCACCGTCTTTGTCGGGGAGGATCTCCGTAAAAACCTCTTCGGCCGTTTGTTCAAGCCTGGGCATCTTCGGGTTCCACATGAGTCCCCACAGATAGAGCCGATCTCTCGATTCCTCCGGAACGTGGGTATGGTCTACGTTGATCTCCATATCAGAGAGCGACCCTTCGGCGTCAAAATCTTCCCGAAGAACCTCCTTAATTGTCGTTTCGATGCCTGCCTGCATTTCCCGTTCGTATTGATCCATGATATTTTTAGAACCGTAGAAAATGAAGGCACCACCCCACGCTGAACCAGGGTCAAAGTCGATAAGCTGACCCAGATTCAGTGCTCGTCGGATGAATTTCTTGTTCCGGTTCGGGAACCGACCCCGCTTAGAATATAGGACAGGTGCGCCAATCACTGCCGGGAGGAAATCAAGCTGGGATATCGGGTAATTAGTCTTTGGCGGATTGATCAAGTCGGGGACGTCCAACCCGCGAGGGGATCGAGGGGCATCGTATTCTGGATTGGATGTCATAGACATTACTTCAAGGTAGTGGATCAAGGCCTTGTTCGCTTCCTGTAATCCAGCGGATGTAGACACCGAGAGATCCGGATTGTTCTGCAGTCGGTTGTAGCCAATATCAAACCGGATGAGATTTTCGTCGGTCTGTTTCAATCGGTTATTATCAAACAGTATGGCGAGATCCGAGAAACGTCCCAGTGTCCCTAACCCAAAGAGACTATTAACTTTGTTTTCATCATTCCAGACTTCATCGCTGTCATCATCCGGGTCAGGCAGGATCGATGTTGTTAGGATCGGTTTATCAAGGTTGAAATTCGGAGTACCGTGTATTTCGTCCTCGTCATCACTCGCGTATTTGATTTGGTGTAACAGTTGTGTGATTAGCCCGGTTGCACCCGTCCCAGTACCTTTGGCGATACTATGTACCAACAGCAAGGCCTGAGCACTTTCTAGTGCCTCACGTTCGATATTGAACCGTTCGAAAATACTTCCACTGGAGATCTCCTGCCACATCTGGGTCCGACCAACAAAGGGACTCTCACCCGCGCCATCACCGTCTTGACCAATCACGTGATCCATCGGGTGATTTGAGTCCCGCTTGATGTAATAGGTCGATCCGAGTTCCTCCTGATTGGTATCAAGGAGCGTTTGTCCCTGGATTGCGCCGTCCCAGAGATCGGTTCTTGGGGACCGATCGTCAAGCGACTCTCGCCGGAGCAGAGTCGCGTCAACGACACCACTCCCTGCACCGCCGACACCGATCAGATACCATTTGTTTCCGGTCTGAATTTCTTGCTGTTCCTCATTTGGGTTGCTATGCTGTGAGCCACTACTGTCCTGATCTGTGGTTCCAGTTGATTGCGTGCTGGTGGTCTCTTCGTCGGTGTCCTCAGACGACTCCCCGATGAAGTCATCAATGGAATCAACTTCTTCGTCGGAGCTCACTTCGTCGTCTGGGTCTGAATCCGCCTGGTCATGCCCAGACGACCCCATCGGAATGGCATCACCATCCGCGTCGTGTTCCTCAACTTTGTGCCGTTCGAACTTAACAATGTTATCGAATTCTTCACCGCACTCGGGACAGAAGTGTTCTTTTCCACTCATGATTTAATTTGTAATTTGGTTAGTCGCCCAGTTCTCGTACTCAGCTCCAAGATTCATCACTGCGGGGGACAGTCGCTGTCCCTCTGCAACAAGTGAACGTGTTCCCGCGAATCCGTTTGATGAGGTGATTTTAATTCGTTCATCAGTTTCCGTCTCTTCTACCAGATCAACACTACTCCCTTCCGAGCGTAGGAACTCGATCAGTTGATTGATTGTTTCCTCTGTCGCGATATCGTTTTGATCGAGCGTGAGTTCTACAGGACGGCTGTTCGCGCTCCGCATCTCCATCTTTATTCTTTCTATGATATCGATAACCCCTTCGTTCATCGGTTCACCGGGGTTTTCCTGTTCTTCCTCAGTTTCACCCGGATCCTGATCGGGGATCGAGGTAGTTTCCCGTTTCACGGTGATCTCATTATCCGACAGTTTGAATTCGAGATCCGTCACTGATGGGAACTGGTCCGTCACGGCGTTTGTAAACGCTGCTTGGAGTTCAGCGGTCCACACACTACCGAACGACGACCAGTCATCGACCTGAGTAATCGTGTCAGAATTGGAATCCAACTGATCGATGACGGAGTATTCGATGTCCTCAAGCACGACGAGGATATCTCTCGCCGTTTCGATCGACTCTTCTAGTTCCGTGACGAGTTCCTGAGGAACTCCTGTCGGATTGACTGGGTTCTCTCGACCCCCATGGAATCGCTCTATCACGCTGGACTTACGATTTTGGAGCTCAGCTGCAGACACTGTATAGTCACAAACGTCTTGAATCCAGTACCGATCGAGCGTTTCACCGATTGGACCGCCGATCGAGTCAACTGCGGACTCAACAATCTCCAACTCGGATTCAAGCTTGTCGAGTTTCTCCTCGAACACCGCTTCACGTTGGTCGAGTTGTGAGTCAAGTTCGTTGATCCACTCATCGACTTCGGCAAGCGATGTTTCGATGTCGGTGATCGGTTCTGGATTGTGTCGAATGATCGCCACTAGTTGTTCACTAAGCGGTGGTTCCTCCTCGGATAGAACGATCGTTTCGTCGATAGAATTCAGAGAACGCTCCTCGTGGAGAGAGTACTGTTCGCCGAAACGGGAGTCGAATGCCGTTTTCGACCCATCAAATTGTTCCTCAACGGTGAACTCCATCGCATCTCGGATCTGGTCATCGATCATATTGCTGTAGAAGTTCACCGGGAACTCGTTGGCCTCCGCCTCAAGTTCGGCAGCTCGTTCTTCTAACTCGTCTGTGCCCAGCTCATCCCTATTATCTAATGCCTTCTCGGCGTCCCCGATAACGCGGTTCAAATTACTCGCGTGGTTCGCAATTGATCTTTTGGCCGGTTTCCATGGTTGCGATTGGCCATCTTTGTCATTGAAAAACACCTGCACTGGCGTTCCGACGTTCTGTTCGAAGTCCTGTTGGAACGACTGCTTGAGATTCGTTGCCTTGTTTTTCACCGTCACTATCCTGCGTAGGGCCTCTTTTCTGCGGACTCGTTCCCAAGGATGCAGCCGGTACGATGAGTACAGACTGCCCAGTACGATAACCGGTATTGTATAGAACATTGCAATCTGGCCAGCGGGAACGCCACGGTTGAACAGGTCAAGGTACATCAATGACAGCAGGACGTAAACTATGCCTGACAGGCCAAACGCGAAGAAGGCCAATCGATCCCCCGGTGGGAACTGATCAAGGTCGTCCGTGAGCGTAGTGAACTGAGCAACAGCCTGCGTACAGGAGGCAATCGCCGTGAGAGCAAACAGAATCAGAACGACGTACGACTGCGAGAACGTGATTGCTGCGACCTCACCCAGCACAGCCGTATCCCGAAGCGTTACGGCGATCGTTCCAATAAGTGGAATTGGGTCAACCAGATTGACTCCGGTGAGTGCGGAGAGCGCTTGCAACGTCGATGCAAAGATCGGTACTGCACCGATGACCCAGAGGAACAGCGGAATACGGGGAGCCCGACTGTCCTGATCAAGCTCCTCTACCGGCTCGGCATCGGTGCCATACGATTCCTCGTTGAAGGTGACAGAGTCCTCAATGTCGCTTGTACCTCCATCTGTAGCTGTTTGCCTCCCGCGATCGGTGGTTTCGGATCTTCGTGTCATGACTCACTCAGCTACCGATCGATATCAGATTCGTCTTCTTCGGTGCCCTATTGCGATCCAACAATGGACAAAATACTAACACACCTCAAAACGAATATTTTGGAAATCATAAATCTGTTGGCCATACCAGTATTCGGGTATGGGCCGATCATCGGTGAGATGCCGGTTCGTGGATCGACAGTAAATTCGAGAGATCCCGTTTAGTTGGGTCCGGGTGCATCGCATTGACTACGTACTGATCGATCCACTCGGGGGCCGAAGAGGTGTATTCCGAGGGAAGTGGGAGATACTGATCGATTGTGTCGGGATGGATGACGATCCGATCGCCGACCGGATGAATGTGATGTGGGACGACCCCAGTAATCATTTCGTAGAGCAGAGCACCGGCACGATAGATATCAGTCGCGTGACTGGGAGTTGCCTCGACGGACTTGAACTCCTCAGGTGCCGCATATTCAAGATGCAATGGAAGGTGCAGCCGATCTCGATAGAATTCCCACAGACCCACATCGGCGAGTTTCGGCACGATCGAAGTGGTTTCGCCCTGTTGGCGGAAGTAGACGCGATCAGGGGAAAGACACCGATACTCGATGCCGTTATCATGCAGTTTCGAAAGGACCTCCGCCACGTTGCGGATGATAAAAACTGCATCTTCCCAAGGGAGCGGCCCATCGTCGAGATGTTGCCGAAGGGTTCCCCCGTCCGGAAACTCCGTCGCAATATAGGCGTACTCGGCTGTCTGGGGGGAGGATCTGGGAAGCCAGTCGTAGAGGCTGACGATTCGGTCGTGCTCCATTGACTGCGCTTGCCAGCATTTGAGCGCATCTTCGAGCTGGATTAGTGGATCTTTCTCTTCCTCTTTGTCATAGTACAGGGGGAATTCCCGTACTGCAACGGGAGACGTTATCTCTGAAGTTCCGTTACTTGGAGCGGAACCATCGGGGGCGTTTACGCTTCCTCGCCAAATCTGCGGCTCAGTCGATAGCTCCGGCACATGTTCGACATCCTGAATCGACAGGAGAAGTCCCGCCCTCGGTGTGAACGGTGGTGCGATGAACTTACGATGACCGGAGGAATCCGAAGGTCCACCGTGGTAGTCTACGCGTCCGCTGTCAACGAGCCGATCGACCGTGTCAAGGACGGAAGTGAGGACGAAAACGTGGATAGCAAGGCTATTCGGATCTCTGCGGAAGCTCTCATAATTAATGGAATCCGGTATTGAATCGTTTGAGACCCTCGCCAGAGGATCAGAAGACAAGAGGTTAAGCAGTGTGAAGTGCGGAGGTGTCTCCGAGTACCCATACTCGGCTTCGACGCGGGACTGGAGGCGGTTGTAGATCGCGGCATACTGGTGTCTCAGCTGTTCCGGTACCGAATAACCGATTTCATGGGATGTAACGGGGAGATGTTTAAACAGGTCATGCGGATCGAACAGTTGGCTATCCTCAATCAGGTCAGTAGCCGATCCCTGTACGTCAACCATTTCTCCGGGGTAAACGATCCTGGCATCCCGTTCCCGTTCCAGCGCCTCATATACAAGTGGGGCTATGATCTCTGCCGAGAGTGCGAGCGAGTCGATGGTCGTAGCCGGATCTACCTCATGAGTAGCAAAGAGATCCCCTCGACTGCCGATCTCTTCTATTGTCTCGATTAGTTTAATCAGAAGATTCTGGTAGAACCGTCCGATATCGTTATTCTTGTCCGGAAGGTCCCCGATAGCCTTTGCTGCGGTTTCCGAGGGACTGTGTTGATCGACATCGTACTGGAACTCGATGGGGATGGAAATCGAATCTCGTGATCCCGCTTCAACCGTGGCAGTTACAGTCGGTGCGTCGAACCACTGTTCGTTCTCAGGGACAGTCGCTTCGACAACGTATTTGCCCACTGGGAGATCAGCAGCAACTACTGTGCCTTTCGACCCAGTAGTTGTACTGTCGAATTCAATTCCTGTATCTGAGTGCGTGCAGGTGACATCAATACCGGCTGTCGGAATATCAGAGACACTCGTCTGGATCTTCAGATCACCCGCCTCCAGACTGACCCCCCAATGAACGATCCGATCCCCACTATCGAGATCAATCTGCTTGGGTAGTGGATCAATTCCCCGTTGGAATTCCACTTGATCGCACTGTGCCGGGAGCTCAAACGTCAACTGTTCACCATGGGTCGTTTGGCGTTGGACTTCCCATCCATTCCCATCTTCGGTGAGTACGGAACAATACGAAGAGTTGATATCCAGGTCATCAGTCGGGATGATAACAAGCCCCTTCGGCGGCAAGGTTACAGACTTCTGAATTGGGTTATCTCTATCTGGATATATGGTAAAATCCGTTGTTGTAGTGCATCCGTTTCGACTTACTGTTAGTTCATAATTCCCGGGAGGGAGTTCTAATTCAATCGATTTTTTCTCCCCACTTCGGATGTCATAATTCAAAATGGCTTCTCTTTTGTTTCGATCAAAAACAACCTCTGCGGACTCTCTCTGTACCCTTCCGGAGAGAGTACCCTCTTCTTCATTCTGTAAATTGAGGGTGTATTCAGAAACGGCCTCATTGGAGCCGAAGACTAAATCTTCATTCTCTGTGACAGTAAGCAATAATGTACCTGTTTGCATATCAGTCGAATCGTTTTCATCATCGCTATCGGGATTATTCTCAACAGCCTCCCCTATCTCATTCCCCGTTTCAGTAGCGACAACTCGGTGAACAACTATCAACACGAAAGTTGCTAGTGAAGCGGCGAACATAACCCACAGACCCACTACCACTATACTGTCCGGTAACACGTATGTCGGATAGGTTTACATTCAAGAAAGTAAATTGTTTGCTATGGCCACTAGTACACGATCCCAAATACGGAAGTCTTGTGAGAATTGGCACCACCCAGATTCGACCCTTGCCGCTCATTTGAACGACTGCACTGAGCAATCCCATGAACCCGGACCACCTCAACGCCGATCTACGAGTGTACCTCCGCCATCGAAACCTGTGTGTCCTGTGCTCGGAACTCTTCATTGCTGCTACACTCCGGGCAACTGTACTCGATTCTGATCAAGACATCGCCAGAGCTGGGATCTAAGGCATCACGGTAGTACTTCAGAGCGGATATTAGCGCATCCACTTCATCCTCCTCTAAATCAAGTACAATCCGGTGTTCACCTCGTTGGGTCAGAATAGTATTCATCAATCGACAAGCCTCCTCAAAGCGATCCTCAGTATCCATATGTGTGGAATATCCGCCCTCGTATTTATCTATAGTTTAATGGTAAAATAATGGACCGTCAGATGGATATTTCACCGAACGTCATTCCGAACTCATCCTCAACTTTAGCGATCAAAAACGCCTCGATAGCGTCCTGATCACCCGATTCGAGATGCGCGACGCCCGCGCCTGCGTGACCGCCACCGTCGCCGCCGAATTCCGCGGCGAGCGACGGTAGTAATGAGGCACCGAGGTTCATTCGGTCGGTGAATCGGGCCGAGGCCCTAGTCGCAACGCGCAACTGGTCACCCTGCTGGGAACACACCACTGCGAGGTCGACACCAGCACTCCGAAGAGTACAGGCAGCCGCGGACTCGTGGCCGCCAACCCGTGATACCGCGATGACGATCTCACCCGCACGATAGCCCCGTGCCCGAAGTACACCCAGCACTTTGGCCATCCGTTCACCGGGAGAAGGCGATCGATCGAGGAACTCCGGCAGGTCAGAGGCACGGTCGCCAAGCGTTCCGATCACACGTACTGCTGTCGTTACCGTCGCCGGCGACGCCGCAGCGAGAAAACCGGTATCGTCGAGGATCCCAACGAGCAGCGGGAGGGCTGCGTCCGGCGACAGAGTCCAGTCCGCAGTCTCCGCAAGACGGGCAACCAGTTCCGCCGTCGCTCCCGCGTCGGTATCAACCATGGTCGCGGCCGCCCGTTCCGAGAGATCAGCTGGTTCGTGGTGATCGACGAGGAGCGGAGCCGCGGGATCAACCGGAGCGATACGGTCCGATGAAGGGGTGTCGAGGACAACTATCGTATCGTACGCGGCTTCGTCGGGGGCAGTTACGGGCGTCTGCGCAGTAAGCGTGAGGAGCGACTGCGCCGGCGAAGCGATCCCGTCTGGGGTACAGAGCGTTCCACAACCTAGCAACGCCTGCAGGCCCATGGCCGCACCGAGACTATCCCTGTCCGCTTGGTGATGCGTGACGAGGAGCGGGTCGTCAGCGGTTTCGAGCGCAGAGATGAGATCCGACATTGTGAGTTCTCTCAACGGATCGGTCTACAAACACAAATGGGTTGGTGCGACTCACTACGATCTCCGTTAGCCATTTTTGGTAGCTCAGTCATATTCGAGCAAATGAAGATCGGACTGATTTCGGACATTCATGGTAACCTCCCGGCGCTTGAGGCCGTGCTCGAAGACATGCCAACAGTTGATAGCGTCGTCTGTGGAGGGGATATCGTCGGCTACAATCCCTGGCCCGCCGAGTGTGTCACTCGAGTGCAGGAAATTGCCGACGTCGTCGTGGAGGGGAACCACGACACGTCCGTCGAAACGCCTCACCGGTACGAAGCGAACCGAATGGCCGAGGCAGGACTGGAATTTGCCAAAGCGAGGCTGAGTGACGACCAACTTGCCTGGCTCGACGGACTGCCCAGACGAACCACGTTCGCGGACGACGACTATCTCTTGATCCACGACCACCCGAAACACCAAAATAAGTACGTCCACCCTGAGGAGTTCGAAACGTTAAGTCGGTATCTCGCCGGCTTTGACGGGGTCGTGATCGGTCACACGCATATTCAGCATGCAGCGACAGTCGACCGGCGACTGATCATCAATCCCGGAAGCGTGGGACAACCACGCGATGGCGATCCGGATGCAGCTTACGCCGTCCTTGATACTGCAGCGGAGTCGGTCGAAACGCATCGAGTCAGATACGATATCGACCGAGTCATTGCCCGTGTCGAGGAAGTCGGTTTACCCAAGAAGATCGGAACACGCCTCCTCGATGGGTCGTGAACGGGAGAAAACAGGGCATTCACCTGACGAGAGTTTGGTCGTTAACTGAGGAAGAACTCCGGTTGTGCCGAGAGGTCCAGGCCGTCATCGGGGACGAAAAGCAAATACACTACGAAAAACCAACCATGTTGACAGCAACCAGTGACTCGGAACGTATCTCTCGCTGCTCCCCCGACTCGCACGCTCGCTGACGATGTCTGGAGCGATGAAGTGTGGGAGACACTAACCCCGGTCTTAGAGAGCCAGACCGCAGATACCCCACCAGCGACCGCACCCAACACGATTCTCATCACGGGACCAGTCGGCGCTGGAAAGTCGCACCTAGCCACTGCGATCGCTGGTGAGATCGGAAACGATGTTTACGAGATCGAGTCGCTGACGCCTGATCAGATTGTAGATCTCACCCCAGATCTCGTCGACCAACTGGTGGCTGAGCGTCCGTGTACCGTGGTTTATGACATGCTGGAACCGCTGGAGCATCAGACAGTAGGGGCCGAAAAGGTTGATACGCTCACCCACTGCATCCAGCGTATCCGAGAAGTGGATGAATTGGTATTGGTCGCTACTGCACGCAACATAGCTGCGTTACCTCAGCGACTCACACACGCCGGCGTCTTCGATGTTCTCTGCCCGCTTGCTTATCCAGAACCGGAACGACGGGAGCACCTGTTGTCGGAGTTTTTGAACGCAGTCGAGGTCCGGGTTCAGTTGCCTGCGGACGACCGGGCGACCCTTGTGAATGAGCTAGATGGGTTTTCATCGGCCGATATTCGTACTGTTGTCCGCAGGGCGGTCGGCTACGCTCACGAAGAGACTCCGGCACTGCTTACTGTCTCCGAACTCGAACGCGCGATAGCGAGACTGACGGAGGACATCGATCTACAAGACGAAGCCGAGGCCGGGTTTTTCGGTGACAGCGAGTACGATACGTTCTATACGTATGATAGCAATCTGGCCTCCGATGAAGACGAAACGGAGGATGAACCCGTCGGATTCACGCTGTCAGACGATGACAATGCGGAGGATCCACACATTGCTATCCAACAACTCGACGAGATCCCCTCCGTTTCGTACGACGATGTCGGCGGGCTCTCGGACGCCAAGCGTGTCCTCCGTGAATCGATCGAATGGCCGCGTGAACATCCCGAACTCTGTGCCGATCTGGATATCGATACGGCGAGGGGAATTCTACTCCACGGACCGCCCGGAAACGGCAAAACGATGCTTGCAAAAGCCATCGCTCACGAGACCGAGAGTCGGTTTATTTCGGTCAAGGGGCCGGAGGTTCTCGACAAGTACGTCGGTGAAGCACAGAAGTTCGTCGACACTCTCTTTGAGACGGCACGATCCCTTTCACCCGCGGTGATTTTTATCGACGAGATCGACTCGATAGCTGACCAGCGAGGCGGGCAAGGCTCAGAACGGGCCTCTGACCATGTGATTAACCAGCTCCTGATCGAACTCGACGGCCTCGATGAACTCTCGGATATCGTCGTCATCGGAGCGACGAACCGCCCGGACATGATCGATAGCGCGCTCACCCGTCCCGGCCGCCTCGGACGGGAGATACATGTACCATTCCCGGGGGAGGAGGCTCAGTCCGAGATATTTCAGGTTCATACATCGAACAGATCGTTGGCTGCTGATGTTTCTATCGAGTGGTTAGTCCGCGAAACTCCGGACCGTATCTCCGGTGCACGGATCGCCGCGATCTGTGAGGACGCCAGCCGGGCAGCGCTACGACGAACACTTGCAGAAACAGGCACCCCGAACAGTGACGAAATACAGATCCGGAGAGGTGACTTCGAACGTGCATTGGAAGACAATCAAAATGAAGAGAGCCATCCTAGAACCGCTGGTTTTCAGTAATTTGAATCGATAAAACACCATCGTCGACGTGATGGCCACGCTCGGTGCCTGGCGCGTCTGGACCGGAAGCGCAGCCGCGCGCGGTTCCTACGACCATCGCGAGCGTCGTGAGGTCCACTACCTCTGGCCGGAAGGCCATCCGGTGGAGGAAGTGCTCCACGAGCGGCTCAGTGGTCCTGCGGAAGCCGTCGCTCCCGACGGTGGCCGAACAGGCGACGTTCGCGACCGACTGGTCGTCGACGAGAACGCACAGTCGGAGGACGATCTTGAGTCCCGCACGAAGCGTGCCGTCGCCGAAGCGATGGACGTCTCACTCCTCTCGAAGGGTGGCCGCTATGAGGTACAGTCTGCGTCCGGGAACCGGTACGAAGTCGACGTCATCGACGAATCGTGTTCCTGTCCCGACTGGCAGCAACGTTCACCCGAAGGCGGCTGCAAGCACCTGCGCCGCGTCGATCACGAGATCAAACGGGGCCGCGTTCCCCGACCAGACGGCCGCCTTCCCTCCCCGTAGTCGTGGCCAGACTACTCCACGGGACGGACTGTGTCGCCATCCCGACGGACCCGGTCGAACGTTGAGAGATACGCGATCCGGTCGTGAACCTCGTCAGTATCCAGCTCCAGTTTGGCGGCCAGTTCGTCGACGGTCATCGGCTCGTCGAGTGCCTGGAGGACTTCGAGCCCCCGGTAGTACCTGTTCGTGAGCTCCTGGACGCGGTCCTCGATCGGTGTGGTCACTCCGTACCGCTCCTCGAGTTCGACCAGCGCCTCATTCGCGAACGTGGCGAACTGATCGTCCCCCAGGCGTTCGATCTGGGCTTCGAGTTCAGCCCGGACGACGTCGTAATCGAGGCCGGCCTGCACGAGCATATTCATGTCCTCGATGTCGTCGTCGCGGCCGGCGATCGCCTTGAACAGGAAGATATCCTCGTTGCTGACTAGCCGGACCGTCAGTCGATCCGTGTCGAGGAACGGCTCGCTGCGCTCTTGCATCCCGTCGGTGAGCACGAGCTTGTTCGCGACCTGCTGGTTGAAGATGTCGAGGCGACACCCGTCGTCGTTCTCGACGCAGCTCGTCGCCCCCAGCGCCCGATAATCTGGATCCAGCGACTGGACCTCCGCATACCCGAGGTCCATCAAGACGGCCCACAGCTGACCGTACGCGTCGCCATCCGGGACGACCAAGTCGATATCTTTCGTCGCCCCCTTGAGGTCGCGCAGCGACATCGCGCCACCACCAATCAGGTAGACCGTGAGCGGTTCAGGTAGCCCGTCCCCGATTCGCTGGAATTCGTTCTCGATGTACTCGCGTCCGAATGTTGGTCTCATTGTGGTAGATCCACCTCGTAGTCAGCCGCTAGCTCCTGAAACTCGTCCCACTCCGGAAGCCGGTCGTCGTCGACCTCGCCGTGCGTCTCGAGGTAGCGGAGCAGGGCGTCGATTTCGTCTTTGAGGCCATACTTCGCCGCCTGCTCTCGGAGGTCCGCCTCGTCGACGTCGACGTGGCTGAGCAGGAGGAGACAGTACGAGCGGTGGCGGCTGCCGTCATCGATCAGCAGCGTGTGACAGCAGAGCTCCGCCGGCGAGACTGCGTCGAGGTCTTCGGAGTAGACGTAGTAGCGGTGGCCGGTGAGCAGGAACTGGAGGTCGAAGGCCGCGAATCGAGCGAGGCCGGTTTCGTGGAACCCCTCGGCGTCGATCTCCGTCTCGGTCTGGGCGAGGAATTCGTCGTAGTCCTCCCAGAGAATTGTGCCCTTCGGGGCGACGGCTTCGAGGCGGTGGCGATGCAGCTGGTGTGCGAGTTCACGGGCGAACTCGTGGAGGCGGTCGAAGTCGGCGTTGAACTCGTAGCGGCCGTCGGCCGTCCCGACGAGCCCACGGTCGCGAAACCGCTTGAGGACGCGGTTGACCGTGTTGCGGTAGTTATCGCTCAGGTCGGCGATTTCAGAGACGGTTCGCGGCTGGTCAAGGTAATACAGCACCTCGAGTGCCTTGCCCGTCAGCAGTTCGGGGAAGTCGATGTGGGAGTGCTGGCGGACGAGGTCCTGGTAGCGTTCGACGGCGCGAGCATCCGACGGGACGACTCGTTTTCGCCGGCCATCGCGTTCCGTGTAGACGAGCCCCTTCTCGACGAGGTCGGCGACGGCACGAGAGAGGTAGCTCTCGCTGTGGTCGAGTTTCGTCGCGAGTTCGGAGATCGTGTCGCCGCGGTCGACCGTGGCGAGGACCTCGAGTTCGATGCGCCGGAGCACGGTGTAACATAGTACGAAACTTGTATATAAAGAAGTTTCGAGTAGTGTTACAGCCAGCAATCGCGAGAACCGTCTCCATCGTATTAACCAACAAAACTATGGATTCGTGGGCCGTGTTGGTTAACACGAGAATAGCCGATGTCCTACAAACCCCCGACCCCACCAGCGAACCTCCCGGCGGAGATCGTCAACACGCTCAACGAGTCGGACCCGGAACAGCTCCGAGACGTTGCGACGTACGCTGAAGCGCTCGCCGAGCACAAGGAACGAGAGGCCCGTCTCGAGGAGTCGGCAGATCAAGAAGAGGTCGAAGAACGACCAGACGATCTTCCGGACGACGTCCCTGCCAAAGCGACAATCACGATCAAGGAGATCAATGACAATCGCTACTACTACTGGCAGTGGCGGGAGGGCGATACGGTGACGTCAAAGTACAAAGGACCGGTCAACCCCAACGAATAGCCCCAGACATTCATCAGTGATGACGGTTGCTAATGGTCGGCGAGATGCCGATCTATGCCCGTCGAGGTTGAGTGTGACTTCTGTGGTGATACAGTCTCAAGACCGCTGTCGGTAGTGGAGCGTGCAGAGCACCACTTCTGTGATAAAACATGTCACGGGAAGTGGCGGACTGAACAAATGGACAGCAGGCTCGTCCTCCAATGTGACTACTGTGGGACGGAATTCAAACGATACGAAAAGAAGCTCAGAGACGATCAGACAAACCAGTTCTGTAGCAAGGAGTGTAGAGGGCGATGGCAGATAGAAAATCGTCCGCAGACGGAGTGTACAAACTGCGGCGAGACCATCAGGCGAATTCAGTACGATATCGAATCAGCGGATCGGCATTTCTGTAGTCGAGAGTGTAAATGGGAATGGCAGCAGGAGACAGCGACCTACGATTGGGAATCAACCCCGAACTATGGACCACTGTGGAAAAAGCGGCGTGAACAGGTCTTGGAGCGAGATAATCGAACCTGCCAAGGGTGTGGCCGTAGCGAAAACGAGCTCGGATATACGCCGCGAGTACATCATATCCGGCCGTTCGCGGAGTTCGATGAGGACGAGGTCGAAGCTGCTCACGATCCATCGAATCTAGTCTCGCTCTGTGAGCCTTGCCATACCCGGTGGAAGGTATCCCGCTCCGTCCAAAGCTAATCTCATAGACACCCCGTGTGCGAAGTGAAATTGCCAACAGCATTGAGGCAATACCCCCCGTGTGCGATATGATTTCGGCCGTTTGCCAGGGAGACCCCGTGTGAGAGATGAATTGAATGATGAGTTGAAGAGGAGACACCCCGTGTGCGAAATGAAATCTTGCGTACTGTTGTCAGACATATCTAGTCAATCTAATAATACGCTCGGCGGAACCACCCCCTGTGTGCGAAATGAATTCGGAGCCGGCGTCGGAGAGTCTTCGCGTTAGTTCCCCTCGAAGAAATCGTCTATCTGCGCGTTGACAACGGATTTGACGAGATCCTCGTCGTGTTCAGCATCCTCGAGGCGGACGTCAGTTCGGAGGGTCTCGGCGACTACCTCCGGATCGTCGACGAAAGTGTACTCCTTGTGGACGCCACTACCGTACCCGCGCCCCCGCTTCTCCGACGTAACGAAATTGTAGGTCTCAGCTTCGTTCATATATCGCAGATAGGAGTCGCGCGATTTTTCATCGGCATCCAGGAGATCGGTGAGGTACTGGTACACGCGATAGGCAACCGTACTGGGGACAGCGTTCAGATTGCGCTGTGAATAAACAGGGACGATCGCAGTAGCGTAGAGCGAGAGCTTCTTTTGCGTCGAGAGGCCCTGCATCTGAGTTAGCGTCCGGTCCCGTTCGGCTTCCTTCTGGGCGTCGCGAACGTGCTCTTCACGAACCGTATCTTCTCCACCTCGGTCGGCGATTTCACCCGCCTTCCGGAACAGATCGATTGCCTTCCGCGCATCGCCGTGATCCTGAGCAGCGAATGCAGCACTGAGCGGAATGATTCCATCCTCGAGGACATCGTCCTGGTACGCGTCGCGACGACGTTCGAGAATCGACTGCAGTTGATTCGCGTCGTAGTCGGAGAAGACAACGTCCTGCGGATTGAACGAACTCTCCGCCCGGCCGTCGAGGTCCTCCATGAATCGGGGATCGTTCGTGAGCGCGGCGACGGACACGTGACCCTCAATGCGCCCGAGCTGGGACGCTCGCGACAGCTGGTAGAGCAGTTTCGAATACGCCGGCTCGTCGTTCGGATCGCGTTGCCGGCCCACTAGGAGATCGACCTCGTCGAGGATGATGATGACCGAGTCGAAGTTATTGCTCAGAATATCGTAGAACCGGTCAAGCTTCTGGTCGGTCGAAATCCCGCTCTCGGGGACACCGACGTCGACCCCGGCTTCTTCGGCCGCATTCTTCACGAGGCGATAGACAGCCCGGTCGTGCGATTTGATTGTCTGGCAGTTGATTTTGATAACGCCAAACCGATCTCCCTGCGAGTTCGCGAGTTCGAGAACCTGCTGGCAGACCGCATTGATGATGAGTGACTTCCCGGTTCCCGACGGCCCGTAGAGGAGCATATTGGGTGGGCGATTCCCCTGCAGTGCCGGTCGTAGGTAGGTGATGATGTCGTCCAGCTGCTCATCACGACCGACAATTCGATCCTCGTCGATGACAGCATCCGGGTCGAGAAGCCCCTTATCTCGAAAGACAGAGTTCTGAACACCCTCCTGAAGGCGGCCTTTGATAGATTGTGAGAGGGATTGTTGATCGTCGCCGTCAGCCATGTTTGTGCAGTTAGGTCGAAACTATAAATAAATATGGGTACCGTGTGCGAGGTTAAATCAGTCGAATTCAGTCGGTAGAGGGGTTTAGAAGAGTAGTAGTCGGTAGAACCCCGTGACCGCGGGCGAAATCAATTGGTCGTAATAGCCCCCCGTGTGCGATATGAATTCCCGGGAAGCTCATCGAACAGCCGTCGACGCCAAAGCGGGTCACAAGAACTCGGTGGAGATACCTCCCCGTGTGCAAGATGAAACATCAGACGTGGTCTCGATCCGGATAGTACCGAGCATATCTCTCGACAATCTCGTGTGGGACGAGATCTCGTCGGGAGATCACCCCCACACCCCGTGTGCGATATGAATTTGACGAGAGGGAGGGCAGGACCGATTGAGTCGAGAAACACGGGATTCGGCCAGAGAACCCACGAAAGGCCGTAGAATAGACGATAACACCCAGCCCACGAGGGAGGCAAACCACGAACCAGTCCGGTCGTGTCACGAAACGTACTGTTTCGTTCGACCGACTCTAGTTCTATTGCGGCTATGGTTGACAGAGTGGCTATGTAAAAGTTTCCCTGAAACATAGTCCACTCCGATATTGTTACCTCTGCGTTCTCTCCTCCGTGATATCGTGGATTTCGGGTATCTCGCGTTCTCTCTTCCCGACCACCCCCTCCCGTCTTTTTCCTGATTTCATTTCGCACACGGGGTGTGGGGGTTCGACTTCGTGTTGGTCGTGGTTAACCAACAGCCCCTTCCGAACGACTCTTTTGTAGGTTAATCGTCCTCCGTGTTCACGAACGTCGTCAACTCCGGCACCCGCGTCTCCGTGAGCTCTCGACGAATCTCAGTCCGATCCCAGCCGAGCGGTGCCAGCACACTCTCGACAGCTCTGACGAGTTGCGTCTTGTAGTACGACGCGTCGTACGACTCGATCTCCTCGTGAGCCAACGCGACCCGCTCTCGCGAACTCTTCTCGTCGTCGACGACCACGTACTCGATGTCCTGTCCCGGGTGGATGGCGAGGTCCTGGTTCCGAGCCCGCTTCAGCGCCGCCACGTTCTGTGTGTTCTGCGTGTACCCTTCCAGCGGCTTGGAGACACGGTTCCGCTCGACGAGCCGCTCCACTGCTACGTTGCCCGCCTGTAGTTCGCCGATTGCTCGTTCGAGCCGTCCGAGTACCGCGTCCGGTGACCGCGTGGCATCGAGCTGGTCGAGACAGTCCCGCTGGACGTCCTCGATGAACGGCGGGGTCGAGCGCTGCCGGGCTTCGATGCCTCTGACCTTGAAGTCGTCGTCACCGGCGACCTTTCCGAAGTACTTCGTCAGCGCGCCGGCGTCGCTCTCGCGCTGCGGGACGAACGCCACCCAGTCGTAGTGGGCCTCGTGTTCGAGCCGAATCTCGACGCGTTCCGTGATCTCCGTCGCGAGCGTCCCGAGGTTCTCACGGTCCTCGTCGTCGACGTCGGGGTCCGGGGTCACCCAGATGGAGTCAACGATGCCGTGGACGACGCGCCAGCCGCCAGCTTCCAGTCGCTGTTTCGCCGTCAACAGAATCTCGCGAGCGAACGCGTTGATTGCCTCGTGGCACTCGATGCGACCGAACTTCGCGTTGCTGAACCCCTGATAGCCGAAGCAGGCGACGAGGATCCACTTCAGCGCTCCCGACCCCCCCTCGAGTTCTGCCAGTCGGTCCTCGTCGGGGTTGTCCCGTTCCTTCTTGCGACGGATGGCCGCCTTGATCTCGTCGCGAGCGTCGATGATCGGCTGCAGCACGTCGACGAGGTAGCCCCGGTCGTCGCAGATCGAGTACCCGAGGCCGGGGACGTCCTCGCGGTCGCTGTGGCAGTCACACCGGATGACGTCCGGCGAGACGTTCCGGGTGCAGATGATGTTCGGATACAACGAGGAGAAGTCGAGTTCGTGGACGTTCTCGTGGAGGCCGACCTCGGGCGCGAAGATGAACCCGCCGCGGTCGGCATCGTGGAGCGTTCCCATCGGCTTGTAGAACTCGTGGCGCCAGGAGTTCCATGGCACGAGGACGTCGCGGTCGTGGGCCTCGCAGATCTGGATCGCCGTGAGGACGTTCCCGATCGACGCCCACGCGAGCTCCTGAACGGGTTTTTTCGAGCGCGACACGAGGTCGAGGACGCCGTCGAGGTTCGTCTCCCCGTAGAAGAACGTGTTCGACTCGTCGATAATCGCCCGGCCGGGCACGTTGTACCGCGCCGGCGAGTGGCCGACGCGGCCGTAGCTCGAGTACGTCGACCGGCTCGCGAGCTGCTGGTAGTCGACGTCCGGCCACCGACTCAGCGAGAAGTCGTCGACGCCGGCGTCCGTCGCCATCTCGTACAGGGTCGGGATGATCTCGCTGGTTGAGCAGACCAGGACGTCCGGATCGTGCGCGTCGAGTGCCCCTTGGACGGCGGTCAGGATATCCGTCGGCGAGCCGGTGACGGCGTCGCCGGCGACGGTCAGCTCGCCGTAGACGTCGTTGCTCGTTTCGGTCACTGGGACGCTGAGCCGGAGCGTCGACAGTTCGCTCGCCGGCGTCGGATCGGCGCCGGTCTCCAGACAGTATCGGAACTCTCGCGAGAAGTCCACGTTGAAGCAGGCGAGATCCCCGACTGGATAGTCCGACAGCTGGCGTGCCTGCCGGGCGAGTGGGGTGACGCGGTCGATGTGGGCGACGTTGACCGCGAGAACGGTCTCCTCGTCTCGTCGAAAGCTCGGCCGTCGCGTAACCATCTCGGTCGCGACGACGTCCGGGTGCTGGTCGTACACCGACTGGAGCGTTGTGAGGTCGAGGTCGGTCTCTGGGTCGCGAGCGGCGACGTAGAAGCGTGGGGTGTAGTCATCGCGCTCGGTCGCGACGGCGCCGTCGGCGGTTGCCTCCCACTCCAGGACGCGGCCGTCGTCGAGGAAATCGATGCAGAACGGCATTTGTTGTTCACAATCCACTGGACATCCGAATCCGATAAGCGACGGCGTGTCATTTCCGGGATTCCGGAATAGCCCGAAACCGTGAACGACGGCGTATTCCGATCTATTTGCAGGTGGTCCTCCATTTCCAGAATCGTGTCCGGAATTCCTCACTCACAGGTAGCTCCTGGGGAAAAACTGTTGTCGGACGGACGTAATTGGATTACCTATTCAGAGAATGACGACCCATTCATTGGCAGATGCGCTTGCTGATAGACAGGTTCAAGAATTGCTTGGGGCCCTCCAGTCCGAACACGTGGTGACACCCGGAGCGTTCGAGAACGACGTTGAGCAAGCGCTCAAAGAGACGATTTCATCTAGGTTGACCGACGAACCAGTCGCGTACGAGACTATTTTGGATGAGCATGGCGATCTCGTTGGATCGACGGATCGTGAAAGGGAGACGCTCCCGTGGTGGTTATTGGACTTCGTCTGGACAGTTGATACAGAAGGGTCGGACCAGATGGAACTCACGCTTGATGATCCAGCGAGCCTCAGCCGTTTTGAGGACTATCCCGAAGGGGAGACACGGGTGGTTGATATCTCTCTTCGAGATGACCATCCGTTCAAAGAAGTTCTCACTGCTCTGCAGGACTTGAAACAGGCGTTAGCGGATGAGGTTGATCCAGAGATAATTGACGGAGCGGGTAACGGGACAATCAGGTCGTTTCCTGAGAGAGATCGTCTCTTCGATAGTCCATACGGCGACAATAAACTGGAGACCCACCGCGATTTCGAGAACTGGCTCGGCGACCTCCTCGGACTGTTCCCGCCCGAGAACGACGCCTCAACGGGGCTTTTGATGGCGCTTACGAACGTCCGGCGCTCCCACGCGGAAAATGTACTCCCGGATCAGACACTGAGTCAGTTCGACCGCATCGGACTCGTTGATGAGGACGACCGTATCTTTAACCAGCGATACTACGAGGCGCTAGGAACGATTTTGGAGTTCGTAGGAGTGTTCGACCAACACATCTCAGTGAACCCGCCCGAGGAACTTGACGTGCAGACCGACCAGTATGATGATGGCGAGATGTTCCCGCTTCAATACGCCTTCCACGACGCGTGGGCGAGCGCGAACCAACCTGTTGACGGTGCTGACGAGTGGTTCGGGCGCGTAGGCAACTCTACACTAGAAACCGAAGAGGAACGCCGGTTCGCCAACGTAGCGTTTGACACACCGCTATGGATACACAGCTCATCGGTCCTGTTTCAGCCGTGGGAAAAGAGCTACTATGCAAGTAACCGTGACCAGCTGCACACTCTGTTAGATAAGCGCAACCATCCAGTCGATGAGTGACAGAGATCGCGACTCGCCACGCGACCGTAATCACGAGGATACAAGCGGGGAGCAAACGGAGGCGCCGGCTCGAATACCGAGCGATCCGTCAGATGCAGACGATGCTGACGAATCGACCCCGGAGGAGCGTATCGCAACGCGTTCGATTGGCCTGTCAGGAAATGACGGTTCGGTAATTGACGAAGCACGCCCTCAAGCCGAGATCACCGTAACGTCTGGGAAGGTTCAGTCGGGGTCGGTCTCGGTCAAAAGACTGACCCACCGGACGGCAGTCGTTGACTCGGTGAGGCCTAGGGCAAGGGTCGCGCAGTCATCTGGTACGGTGACGACATCAGATATCGAGCTAGGACAGCGACGTTCAGCAGTCCGGATGCCGAGTCGACCAACGCACCAGCGGGAGAGTCGTGAGGGAACAGCTGCGACTCGCGACGTTGAGATTGAGCAGCGGACTGAGCCTGTCACCGATGCCAGCCGACCGTTGGCGCAAGACAGGGTCCAAGAGTCTGAGAGCCGTGGCGCCATCGAAGAGATTGAGGAGTATGACCCGGTCTTCCGCTGGGCGGGTGGAGCACCCTACGGAACCGATCGCCCGATGTTTGTGGTCAACCGCGACCCGGCTTTCTCGACACTAGAGCATCTCAAGAGTGTCCTCCGTGACACGTACGCTGAACTCAAAGGCGGCGAACCGGGTACCGCCACCGTAGAATTCCTTGCGAATGAGGTGCAGACCCCCTCGGTACAGGGGAACATTGTAACGCTTGACCTTCGAGACGACGGCTGGACGGCAGGTGTCCAGAACGGCAAACCGTTAATTGAGCGATCAGATGTTGACTTGATTCCGAGACTCCGTGACGTTGTCGACGGCCTCTACAGTGGGGATGTGGGCTATTTTGTATTGAACGTCCCAGCCGAGTGGGGGAGTGGATACCTAACTGAACGGTTCCACGAACGACTTGTCGCACGGCTTGCGGGCGTCTCGCAATCCGAAGTCGAGACGGACGAGCGAACCACGCTGTTCGAACGCGTTGAGTCGGCACCCGTCGTCCTTACAGAACCAGTAATCGAAACCGAGAGTACCTATGCCGACCGGGTAGCCGGATATCACGGATTGGACAAAAAAAGTGCGAACGAATTTGAGTCAATCCCGCAGATAGAGCAGGCTGTGGGTCGGATTCTCTCCCAACAGGATTGGTTCAGGATTACGCTGACCGAGCGCCACGGGTCGGAAGGTAATCGACACTACCTGTGGAAGGCTGCTATTGTCGACGGCGTCTGTCGGGCTGTGTGGCGGACCAGCGAAGGTGGCGTGGATGGCCGTACGTACAACCGATTCGTCCGTGAGGAGTTCCGCCCTCAGCTTGCCGACGAGGCGTTCCCCCTAGAAACCGAGTACGAAGTCCGTGATACTGAGCAGGACGTGCGCCTCGCCGCCGACGTGTGGATTCGAGGGCCGACTGACGACTGGCAAAGAGCTGTTCGAACTCTGTTTAATGGTGAGGCCGACAAGGAGGGTGACGGACAGGGGACTGACTCCGGAGACGAAGAAGATATCAAATTCCCGGTGGCCGTCGAGTACGAGACCGGATTCAAAGAGGGCGCGTTCAATTTTCGGAAAGTCGTGGAGACGCTCGAAAAGTACGAACCAGGTGAAGAGGTCGGACATATTGCCGTCGTCGTGCCACAACGGCTGCTCTATCGCGGACGTGGTCGAGCGGAGATGCTCACAACGCTCGTTTCGCAGTGGACCAAGCGTGTCGAGAATACCACTGCCTCGCTGTACGTACCTAAGCTCGTCGGTGGATCGTGCCGACGTCTTGTTCGGGCCACAGACAGAATTGATGAACTCTACGAGTAATCATAATGCCAGACACACCGCTGTATAACTGGGTTGAACGCGCACGCGACAACCCATCGGTAGCATCGATCCGTTCCTCGTTATTCGAAGGACAGCAGTACCTTCCATGGACAGTGGTCAGGAGTCGTGCTGAAGACCAGCCAAATAGGGCGTTCGAAGTACGGGCCTCCAAGGACGTAACCGAGCAGTACGAATTCCGTATCAATCCAGACGGGACTGAGAACGGAGTGACCGTCTACCGCCGTGAATTCGATGTCACAACAGCAGGGCCACGGTCAGGCGACGCCGAGCACGAACTCAGGCTCATCGTCGAGCTCGTTGATCAAGACGTTACGCCGCCTGATGACTTGAGAACCGAAGTCAAAGAGCGTGAACTGGCCGAATTTATGCAGGCTGATTGGGTTCATCCGGTCGGCGCAGACCGCGTCGCGGGGCTGGACCATCAACGAGCGGATCTTGAACGATTTCTCGAAGCCGACTACGAGTCTTGGGGTCTCTCTGAGCGGACTGGAATCCTTCTGGAGGGGCCTCCGGGCACAGGAAAAACCGAACTCGTCAAAGAAGTCTGTGAAGAGAAATACGGCGAAGTCCCCGTCAGTATCTCTGGACCTGAAGTGCTAAGCAAGTGGGTCGGCGAGTCCGAGCGAACACTTCGACAGAAGTTTGAGGAGGCGCGTGACCGGGCTGACAGCCCTGTTCTCTATATTGACGAGCTCGACGCCATCGGGCGCAGCCGTGACTTAGCCAGCCAAGACCACGGCCACCAGCTTGTCGCACAGCTGCTTGTCTTGCTTGATGGTATCGACCAGAAGGCACGTGACCGCGACCGATCGCTGAAAGTTATCGGATCGACAAATCTTGCCGAGGTGCTCGATCCGGCGCTTCTCCGGCCTGGTCGGTTCGGTAGTGATCCGATTGAGTTCGGCCGTCCAAATCCAGCCCAAAGAACGGCGATCCTCCATCATTACCTCGAACAGAGCCGTCGGGCGGAGGCCTCAAATTTGGATAAGTCCCTCGACAGCTTTGTTACAAAGTTCGAGACGGAACCCCTCTCAGAAATCGTCACAAACACGGAGGGGTTCACTGGGGCCGACCTCGAAGATCTGGTTCTCAAGACGGTTGAGCGACTCGAACGCGGCGGCAACGAAGAACTTACAGTAGCAGCCCTTGAGAAGACGCTAACTGGACCGTTCGAGGGACGAGGGCGTGGACCCTTCACCGACGAAGAGATCACGGCTGGCGGTCGGACACGACGGGTCGATACGCACGTCGGTATGATTCGAAGTGAGTCCTTGGACACCGACACCGCTCGAGATACCGCACGCCAACACGTCGCGGCGCTGGGGGAGAACGAACGCGGAACCTTCAGAATTGTTTCTGTTCGTGAATTGCTCGGGCCGGACCACCAGACCACTCGTGAACAAGTTATCGAGACATTCCAGACGCCGGTGACTGCTCCTCTCGTCGTCTATCTCAAAGGTGCACGGACGCTGAACCGAGCTAGGTCGGCTTCTCCGTTGCTGCAAACACTCGTCGAGACACTCCACGAGGAGGTTCTCAAGTGGCCTGACGACAACGTGCTACTCTACGCGAAAGATGATGACCACTCGCTGTTGTCTTTACCGACAACTGATCTTGACTGAAGACTTATCGAACCACGGGCTACCGGGATCAAGAAATTCAGAACCGGCCCGAACATAGGGCCAATCAGGCAGTTCGCTGAGGTTGAGATCCAGCTTCTTGACTATGCCGTGCATCTTGTGAAGCATATTCAGGACGCGGCCGTCGTCCAGAAAGTCGATAGTAAACTGCCCCATCCTACTCGCTCACGGCTTCGCCGTTCGCTTCGTTGCGGGTGGGGCTTTCGCATGGACTCCCGTTCTGTCCGCCGTCGGCGGAAGGCTCGTAATCGCCATTCACGTTCAACGTCCCGCGATTCAAGCGCACGTTTACGGGTGCGCCTCCGCCCGACGACTTTTGCGCCGAGCGGAGATACTTCAATCCGATATTCTTCGCCGCGTTGTAGTCCGCATGGGGGGAGTATCCACACTTCAGGCACTCGAATACGTCCTGCCCGTCCGAGGTTGAACGGTTGTTCTCGTGAGTGAAGCCGCACTTGGAACACCGCTGGCTCGTGTACGCAGGACTCACCTGTTCGACCGAGATGCCGACCACTTCGGCTTTGTACTCGACGTACTCGAACAGGCGTCGAAACGCCCACGCGTGGAACTTCTTGGCGTTGGGCATCCGCTCACGAATCCCGGTTAGGTTCTCGAACGCGATCACGTCGCAGCCATAGTCGACGGCTTCCGCGACGAGTTCCTTTGAGACAGTGTGTAAGAAGTGATCGTAGCGGCCCGTCTCAGTACGTCCGACCGACTGGATGGTTTCGTGGGCGGACCGTGTGCCGCGCTGGTGGAGTGACCTGCGCCGCTTCTCGAACTCACGGTGCCAGTGATTCAACTCCGACCCGTTCCAGAATGTCCCTGTGGAGGTGACGGCGATGTTTTCCATGCCGAGGTCAACGCCGAGGACTGTGCTGTGCTCGCCGTTGCCATCGTCGGCAGTCTCGAACTCCACGTCCGCCTTTGTTCGGACGTGAAGGTAGAACTCGCCGTCGCGGTAGTGCAGTTCTGCGCCCGTCACTTCGTAGTCGTCGTTGTATAGATACTCCGAGTGTGGTGTCTCGCGGTTCTCGTCGGGGAGGACGTATTCAGCGGTAATCCGTCCTTCGACGGTCGAAAGTGTGGCGTGGTCATCGTTGAATGTCGCACACCGCTTGTCGTAGACGAGCGTCGGCGCGGTGAAGTTTGGCTTCCCCGCATAGTCACCTTGCTTCCAGCGAGCAACGACGCTCTGTACGGCATCGGCAGCCTTGTTGCGGGCGTTCTGGACGAGGTTCGCTTGCAGCCAGGTCTCTGCCCGCACGTCGTCATAGGTTTCGCGTTGGAGTTCGGCCTTGCTCGTGGTCTTGTACTCGCCTTGCCACGCGTGGTCGACGACGTAGTTGGCGGCCCACAGGAACTCGGAAATGGTTTCGTGGAGGAGATCGGCGTCGCTGTCGGCCACGTCGAGCTTGACGGGGACGGTGCGACGGACCTCCATCCGTGTTTCAGATGTGTACATGTGTCTTTATATTCACCACGATTCGGTGGGAGTCGGTAACCCATCGAGCGTGGATGGCACAGTATCGTGTCGGTTTCCTCTCCACACAATCTCTCGCTTCGCTTGCCCGGTGAGGTCGGAAGCTTCCCCTTGCCTCACGCTGAACGGCATCGTCACGGATTCGAGTCCAGTGGGCCACTCTCTTGATCATCCCGTGCTGCGACCGCGGCTTCGAGCTCTTCGAGGCGTTCCTCGTGGTCGTCGAGGCGGGCCTCCTGTTCGAGATCGATGCTGAGCAGCGCCGGCAGCAACGGGTTCTGGTGGTTCAAAAGCCCACTCGCGTCGGCGTGCTCGCGGGCGTACTCGAACAGCCGGTCGAACCGCGGCTGGTTGCGACGCCGCAGTGCCCGCCGGAACTCTGCCCAGCGCTCTTCGATGGCCCGGAGCGCATCTCGGTAGGTTGGGTTTGTGCGTCCCATCGCTATCGGCCTCCTGTACCACTCGCCGTCCATGCATCGAGCAAGAGGTCCGCGGTTGCCGCCACCGTCTCACCGTCAGCTGTGACACCCGTCCCGACACCCTCTGGGGTCGGCGGCGACGGCGCCGGCGTCGTCGGTTCCATGCCGACCTGCGTGGCGCGTGCCGCGAGCAGCTGCCGCCAGTACGCGAACGTCGTCTGGTAGTACGCGCCGTCGTCGACGGGATAGACGAGCGTCTTGAAGTCTTTGCCGACGACCTGTGGGCCCATCCGGGTTTGCTCGCACTCGAGCTGATGGTCGGCGACCGTCGCGACTGGCTCGGTGAATTCGTTTCGTTCGTTTCGCGTAACGAGCACCGGGATGTCGTACCCATCGGCGTAGGTCGCCAACCGGGCGAGAGTTCGGGCCTGGAGGGTTTTTGCGTGGGTCTCGCCAAGGGTATCGTCGCCGCTGTACTGGGCGTCGACGGCCGGCGCGACGATGAGGGCGGGGGTGTGGGGCGACGTGTTAGAAAACCGGGAATACGATCAAAGCATCCTCGCCCGGCTCGGCGATTACCCAGAGCTCAAACGTCACTTCCACACTCGGCTCTCCCGGAAGATTGACCAAGCGACGTACCACCCGATGCTTGATCTCCTCCGAAACGACGCGGAGACCTACCTCACGTTCCTCGATGAGAACTGGCATCGGATACCAGCGGCGAAGCAACAGCAACTGCTCGGAGACGCCTTCGAATCCACATTGAGCGAAATCGGGTTTCTTCTCTGGCTTGACGACCACGGCCTCAGCTACCGTATCGACGTTCCACTGCACCACCACGAAACCGGTAAAGAACTGGACAAAGATGTGGACGTGGTCGTGGAAAACAGCTACATTGAAATCCGAGCACCACAGCTCTGGCGTAATCTCGACGTTGCAAACAGGGCGATCGGTATCCCCAACACTGCCTACAACAAAATCGCGGACAAATTCAAATCTGATTACACCAACACGGCCGAGCTGACAGAGGACTCCGTATTCATCGCACTCGATATCACCCAATCGGAAATCATGCCAGAACAGGTCGTGGCCTCACTCTACGGCTCATTGAAAATCCAACTTACGTACGACACTGAATCAGGCTAGGCCGTCGATGACCGCCCCGTTCGTGATCCCGACGACGCCCTTCAAGCATGGCCACTACTGGATGACAATCTTAATGGTGTGATTTGGTACACCGCCCACATCACCACCGACAGCGACGGCACACCCGAACTCAAAGTAGACGGTGACGTCATCCCGAACCCCCATCATCAGGACGAAGACAACCCTCAATACTGTAGCGGCTTAGTGGACACCCTGTTCAACCCGTAGCCAACACCTAGTTTGGTTGCCCTTTGATGCAGGAGAGATAGCGGATCGAGAGGTCTAGGATAACGGTTGAGAGGTGCGTCGGAGAAACGATGCAATTTCCTAACTAAGATCAGCCTGACCCGGTCTGGGCTCGAAGACTACTATAAGAAGGGGAACTCACCACCCATGATCCTTCTGAATTTGGCTCCGTTATCGAAATGAACCTCGAAAAAATGACTTTCGGTATCTCAAGCTCGAATATTCACAGGTGGAGGATTTCCCGTCTAGCTATACTCGGTAGTAATCACAGTTGTGGTTAAAATATATTCCAGATGAGCATAATGGAGAAGCCATGGAGGGAAGACATGATTTCCTCTTCTGGTACGAGGAAGGATCGCGCCACCAAAACATACAGAAAGAGAACAACGTAACGGATTCGCTATTGAAAACATTACAGGAGGGGACTGATGGGATTTCTCGAGGCGTGATTGCGAACGCGTTCGACATCCAAGTTCCAGCAACAACCTATGAGTGGGAATACACAGCACAACCAGTGCTGAGTCCTGAGAATATTTCTGAGTGGGACATCGACCTGCAACAGACCTATATCGTTGGCATTTCAGAAAACGGGGAGAACGTCGCCGAACGCGCTGGAACCACCTCGATTGATTCAGACGACCGACCGCGACCAGATGGTCTGGTCCAGCTCCGGTCACGGAATGCCGCAAATTCCTCGCCTATCTCAATCTTTCTTGAGGTGAAAACAGGCAGTGACACGCTTAGCAAGTCTGAGATGGCGACGTACCGGGGTGCGCTCGGACTGTCATCGCCTGAATTTAATGAGGCTGGACGCGGCGTCCAGTGGCTTGATGTCTACCGGGTGCTACGGAATTACCTTGAGCGGACGGAACGACAGCCGGACAGGTTCTTACTCCGGGAGTTCACGGAGTACTTAGCGTGGTTTGAACTGGACCATATCGTGGCTTCCCACGAAGGGGACTATATCAAGCGGCTGAAATTCACCGGGTATCCGGTGGAGGACCGTAACAAATTGGAGCTTAAATTCATCTGGGACCGTGACGAGCGGCAGTCCCAGTCACCCGCGTTCACAGCCGCCGAGTTTAATACCTGTCTTAAGCAGATACCGACAGACATCCGTGAAGATACATTTGTAGACGGTGATTTGCAAGTGTTGGAGGACTGGGCGCGATCAAAGTTTGGTGATGCCTCTGTGGACGACGGGCAGCGGGTTGCCGTGTCCCCTGCCGAGGAAGACGGTGCGACGGTACGCCTCGTAGAGTCTGATCCGGTCCCAGGGAAGCGGGTTGCTTTCGTTGATTCCGAAGAGACGGTTGAATCAATCGGGGTTCGACATAAGGCGTTGTATTTCGAAGGTTCGAACTTGATGCCGATCTGGGCGGGCCCGTCTGGGCGGAAGAATACGCATGTACCAGCGATTCTCGATCCGACAGCCTTCCGGGACCTGATGGGTGAGATGGATGATGAAGCGCGGCAAACAGCGTTTGGCGGGGAATCACCCGATACTGCTGCGCTGTGGGAAGTCGAATTAAATGGCTAGACTGCTACGACCTGCTTGGATGCGAGGGTGTCATACAGCGGTTCTCATAGCTGTTATTCACCCCCCCAATTTGCTCAGTATAGGGAGTTCACATACTAATCAAAGATAAGCAACAGGTCGAGAGCTGAAGCTCCACTCGATCGTGCTATCTATCCGCTCTTACATCGTGATACCTATAATTCCGAACCATTCGGGCTTCTTCGTCGTGTGTTCAGTGAAGTCAACCAACAGCCAGAATTGTAGGATGGAACTCCTCAAGCGATCGGGTGTATTAGTCACTAACCGTGACGTAGTCATCGAACATTTCAACACCCTTATCGAGGACCCCGAGATTTCGGAGAGATCCTGAACAGGTTTTTACAGTAGAGGTGTTTGTGAGAGTCGTCGGTAGCGATCTGCGGCCATTCTAACTTTTTAATGGATCTGCCTGAAGACCCGTCTGTGTCTGGGACAGAATTATATCACGGGAATTAGTTTGCTTGTTGCATGGCTAATGGCTGTGATTTTCTCACCAGTCCCTCCTTCGACGCGCTTCAATCTGAGGTGTTTGAACGGGTTGCTGAACAGGCTGGCGGCGAGCCCGGCAGCATCCTCTACATCGAGAACAACGACCATCGCACGGATGAGGTCGCCGACGCGTGGGCCGAGACTTACCAACCACTCCGACTTCGAGTAACCGATTTCAATACTGTCGTCGGGGAATGCTACGAGCGGATCGCTGACCCGAGTTCTCTTCTGGATGCGCTGACTCGGCGCCGGTTAATCGACCGAGCGCTTCGAACTGCCGCTGACCGTGGTCTCTTGGACGATGCGCATCTCTATCGAGACCACTTCACCGATCTTATTACAGAACTGGAGGGAGAGGGCTACCACTCCCCTGAATCAGTTCGAACCCTCGTCGAGAATTCCCAGTTATCACCTGGAACCATTGATCTGGTCGCGAGCGTGTATGAGGAGTTCTACGAGCTCCGTCGAGAAGGTGTCGGGGATGACGTGTACACCCTTAGTGAGGCGTACCGGACGGTCCTCGATAGCGGAGCTTCCCTTACGGAGATCTTCCCTCACGTCGACGTCGTCGTAATCTCTGGATTCTACGACCTGTCCCACCACGAGAAGCGTTTTATTCACCGACTAGCCACCGTATTCCCTGTCTGTATCTCGCTCCCCCTGGCCGACACAGAAACGCCGTCCGGTGGAGCAAACCAGATCACTGCTGACGCGATGGAGACGTACCAGGCAATTGCTGGCCCACCGACCGCTGTCACTCCCGATTCTCCGAGTTCACTCATCGACGCTGCTGGAAAGCTCTATACGCCATCTCCAGGGGTTGACGAGGATACGGCTCCTCCCGACCAGCTTCAATGGTACAGCGCCCCCACACCAGATCGAGAGGTTAGACAAGTTGCTCGAAGGGTGCGGAAACAGCTCGCGGACGGCGCCGACCCCAACGACATTCTGGTTGTCATTCCGGGTCTAATCTCGTATCAGGAGCAAGTCGCCGACGTATTCGAGGCCGCTGGTATCCAGTCGGTCGGGTTTGCGAACAAACTGCTGTATCAGACGTATGCTGGGCGGGCAATGCTCGATCTGGCTGAACTCTGTGTCGACGACCCACGCACAGATACGGTAGCTCGTCTCGCGACGAATCCGCTCGTGACTCTTGGAGGAGCCACCGACGACGTTGATCGGTCCGCTGTTGCTGACCTCGCCCGCCGTCTTCCGACAGTCGATACTGACCGACTTCTCGAGGAACTCGACGATGCCTCCGCTGAGGTGTTGGAGAACCTCTTCCAGGTCGCCGACGATGCTGAGGCCGCGGAGGCCGACGACGTCGTTGAAGCCGTGCACACTGTGTTCGAAACCGTCGATCTCTCTGAAAACGTCGACTCTATCGAAGAAGATGCGGCGTCATTCGATGCTCGAATGGAGGTCGCGTCCTACAATCGGGTCGAGAGGGTGTTTGATGCGATCGAATTCGTGGCTGAGCGCTTTGGAATAGACGAGCCAATCGAAGAAGTGGCCGATGCACTTGAGAAGGTGCGGGTTCCCCCACCGAGTCAATCTACACAGGATGTCGTCGAGATCGTTGGTCCACGCGATGCCTACATGCAGTCCTATTCGCACCTGTATTTCGTCGGGTTGACCGAGCAGGACTTCCCCGTCGAGAAGGATCGACCTCTCTTTTTCGAGCGTCTGTTCGACGACATCCCCGACCTCTCGTTCACCGATGACCGAGCTGAGTCCCGCTACCAGTTTGCTACCTTGCTCTCAGGTGCCGAGAGCGTCTACATTACGACCCCCGAGACATCATTTGATGACGATGACCTGCTTGAGTCGTCGATTCTCGATGAACTCGCTCGAGTAACTGGCCTTGAGCCAACGCCTGATGATCTTGGGAATGCCGTTCCCGAAGATGTCCAGCGGGCCCTTCGTCATCACCGAGATAGGGAGGGACGGGAGGAAGCCGTTAAGCACGCTGCTGACTCCGGAGTATTCTCGCGACAGCAGGCCGAGCGCGTCGTGGCGGGTACGAGGTGCGCTGAAAGTCGAGCTGACGCCGGACTATCCGCCCACGATGCACAGCTTGATCCCGAATTGGTCTCGGAGCTCCACGGTGAACGTGGGCCGTACAGCCCGACGCAGCTGAAAGATTACGCTCAGTGTGGGCACGCCTACTATATGAAACGGATACTGGGCATCGAAGCGCCCGACGAGTTCCATCTCGAGCCTCAGAAAGTCGATCTCGGGAGCCTCGTCCACGATATCTTCGAGGAGTTCTATCGCGGGCTCCAGGATGACCACGGCGATCCAGTTGACCTCAGTGAATATGATCGAGAATTCCTCGAAGAACAGCTGTTGGAGCAGACACGAGATAGCCTTGCTGACTCCGACATCGACTTCGACGACGTGTTCTATAAACGGTGGCTGGAACAGCTCCTTGCTGGGCTCGCGACGCCCGACGTGAACGAGTACTTCGGTGATGATCGACCTCATCAGGGAATCGATCGAGGACTCTTCGTCCGGTTCCTTGATGCGGAGCACGACGACAACGACGATGTTCCGGCATGGTTTGAGGTGCCGATGGACTTCTCGGATTCGGAAGAGGGCGAGATCACGGTGACGACGCCGGATGGAAGAGAGATATCCGTCGGGGGATTCATCGACCGCGTGAGCCTTCGCGAACAGGACGATGGTACCATCGAAGGATTAGTTCACGACTACAAGACGAGCGACCCAGAAACCATTCAGACAATCGACGGTATCGAATTTCAGCTCCCGCTCTATATACTTGCCACACGAGCAGAACTAGCAGCCCGATACGAGGATACACTTGCCGATGTGGACGGGGAATTCTATGTAACGGAGCCCCCGACAGAGATTACTCGAAAGTGGAGTCTTCGATACTACCTTGAACGGAACGATGGAACTGACGAGGACTACGAGCGGTTCCTCACAGAAACCGTCCCATCGCGAGTTGGCGAGGTAGCTGACGGCATCGAGAATGGTGCTTTCCAAACGACCACGCTTTCGCCGAAAGAAGCGGGCTGTCGCTACTGTGACTATCGGGACATCTGCGATGTTCGACACCACCAACGACAAGAGATAATCCAAGAGATGGATCGCTCCGATTCGTCCGGTTATATCCCACAGAGGGCGCGAGATGGGTCGTTCTTGGATACGCTTGGGGGTGAAGACGGATGACGGGTATCGACGATGCGCCAGCGTCGACGGACGACGAAGGCGAAGAGGAGCTCTCCCCAACAACTGAACAGGAGGAGGCTCTGGAACTCGATCAGAATATCGCGATTACCGCTGGGGCAGGCACTGGAAAGACCACAACCTTGACTCTCCGTTACCTCGAGATGCTGGAGTCCGACCCCGACATCGGGCCCGAGAACATCGCGACGATCACGTTTACGAACGATGCCGCGAATGAGATGCGGGAGCGTATCCGGGAAGAAGTAGCTGAGCGTCTCAGTGAGGTCCCCGAATCAGACGAGTACGACTACAGTCGATGGCGCAGCATCAAGGACGATTTGGAAGACGGCTATATTCATACCATCCACGGCTTCTGTTCTCGGCTGCTCCGCGAGTACGTCGTCGAAGCCCCGGTCCAACCCGAGTTCGACACGCTGGACGAGGCCGATTCCAAGGTGTTGATGCAGGAGGTGGTCAGGGAGACGATTGACGCTCGCTGGGAAACGGATGAGGATATTCGCCGCCTCGCTCGACTCTGGAGTCGAGATTCTCTTGAGCAGGTTCTGGCCGGTCTACTCAACAGCCGCCCGATGAGTACTGAATGGGCGAATCGCTGGGAAGACGAGTCCGTAGATGCATATTTGGACCATGTCTGGAGGACGTTCTATCCGACGGATCAGGAGACTGCTGAGGATTACCTTAGCGACCCGTCAGTACAGGCCGCTTTGAACACCATTTGCGACCTCTACGACCAAGAATTCGACATCGATCCTAGTGATAACGGGATGGATTTCCTGGAGACCGTCTCTACTATCGCACGTGAAACCGGAATTCACACCGGCGAGGCAGAAGGAAGAGAGTGGCAACGAGCCTTCGACGTTATTTGTGACCGACTGACGACTGGGAGTGGTAGCAGATACAGCCGACGTCACTGGTACCGGGGGTCCAAGTCGAGCTGGAGTGCTCACGAGGGCGAGCAGGAGCAATTAGACGCAGCTGCAGATGCGCTTCTGGAAGCGATCGAACCTGAGGAGCGAGAGTTCATCGGCGGTCTCGATACCGAGTGGAACAGTAGTCATTACGTCCTGAGCCTTGCTCGGCTCTACTGCACTGTTCTGGACGAATACACACAGACGAAATCGGATCAGAATGCTCTGGACTATCACGACCTCATCCAGACCTGCATCGAGTTCCTGAACGCGGACGACCGCGTCTGCGAGCAAGTTCAGTCACAGTTCGAGTACGTAATGGTCGACGAGATGCAGGATACTGACCTGCTCCAGTGGGAGCTCATCAAACTCTTGACTGCCGGCGATACCGATGATTTTGACGCTCAGAACGTCTTCTTGGTCGGTGACGAGAAACAGAGCATCTACCGATTCCGTGGCGCCGACGTGACCACCTTCGGTTCGGCTCGTGAGGACCTCGCTGCGGCTAATCCGGACGATGTCGAGACTACCAAGCAGCTCAGAGGCAATTTCCGCACGATTCAGGAGACGCGGGAGTTCCTGAACGCGCTCTTCGACAAGGTATTCGAGCCGATGGGCGACGAGTACCGCGACTATGAAGCCAAGCCGCAGGAACTTACGGATGAACGCCGGCAGGGACGTGATGTCACCGGATCAGTCGAGTACCTGCTCGTGCCTGACGATGACGTCCCGGAACTCCACGGTACCGATTACTTGAATCAAACTCCTCGATTCGCTGGGCACGGCGAACGAGAAGCTCACGCGCTTGCCAGCCGTCTCACCTCGTTACTGGACGATCCTCCGGAAGTCTACGATGACGACGAGGAATGCCTTCGACCTGCGAAACCCGAAGACGTCACCATCCTGTTGCGCGCTCGCACCCGGCTCAAGGAGCACGAACGAGCGCTGGATGCATACGGAATTCCGTATACTGTCGTTTCGGGTACTGGGTTCTGGGACGCCCCCGAGATCACAGCCTTGGTCAATCTGTTTAGGTTCTTCGAGAACCCGGACGACGACATCGCTCTCTACGGTGTCCTCCGGTCGCCACTGTTTGGTTTCCCCGATGAGGATCTCGCCCGACTCCACTCCGAGGATCAGCCACTCTGGATTGCTCTCCAGACAGCTGAGGATGATCTCGGCGACGCTGCCCGTCTCCTAGACGAGTGGCGGCAGATCGCTGCTGTCAACGACGATGTAACGGTTGACACGACTGTTCCGTGGGGAACGTTGCTTTCCCGGATTATCGACGATACCGGGTATATCGCCAGTGTCGGGGCAGATGAACGCCCGCGACAGGCGGCAGTGAATATCAACAGGTTCCGCGAACAGGTTCGCGCCTGGGAAGAGGGTGGCGTCAAGACTGTCTCGGAACTCCTCACGCGAATCGACCGTCGGAAGGAAATCGAATCCCACGCTGACGAAGCGACTATTCCCGAAGATGCTGACGGCGTCCAGATTCGAACAATCCACTCGGCGAAGGGGCTTGAGTTCCCTATCGTCGCAATTCCAGAAGTGGGCACCGAGTTCAACTTTCAGGGGGATGTCGACGACTACGGGAAAGTCTACCTCGACGAGCTTGACGTCGGGGATGGCGAGTCAGAACCCGTGCTCGGTCTGAAAGCTCCGTCAGCCGACGATCCCTATGAGCACCAGAATACGCTCGCTCGGACGCGGCTTCAGGAGGAGGTCCGAATGCAGGAACGAGCTGAACTGAAGCGTCTCCTCTACGTCGCAGCGACGCGGGCCCGTGACCACCTGCTCTTCAGCGGCGTTCACTCTACCGACGCTGATGAGGAGGATGGCTTGGGGTTAGGTGACCCGAATGATGCCGCGGATGCACGATACTGGCGTGATTGGCTCCAACCGATTCTCTTGGAAGACGAGGACGGTGATGCAGGACATATCTTGAGACAGCTCTCCGTCGGGGCAGATCATACGACCACTATCCGTGGGAGCGAATACACAGTTCGAACACCAACCGCTCCTGTCCACGATTGGGACGCGTCAGCGGCAACTGAGCGCGACTACCCTCAGATTGACATTCCTGCTCCAGAACTGTCCACTCCCCCGACGTCGATCACGGCCACGAATTTTGCGAAAGCACTCTCTCCGGATGATACAGCCATCTACACTGACGAACTCGAGGAGGACGCCGCGAGCCTCGAAACGGATGGCCTTCAGGCCAACCATCTGGGAACGATCGTCCACAAGCTCTGTGAGCTACGACCTGCTCGAGACCGGTGGCGCTCCATCGCGGCTCGGCTGGGTTCTGCTTTGGATGATACGGTGACTGATGGGGATTTGGATCGGATCGAAGAGTATACTGAGCGCTGCCTACAGTTCCGTGACGGCGTCGCCGACGACGAGTTGCCGACAACCATCCACGAGGAACTCTCGGTTGTGACGCGATTGGAAGCCGGCCGAATCGTCGGCGATATCGACCTGCTTCTAGTCAGTCCAGACAGCTACCACGTTATCGACTACAAGACGAACGACACCTCTCAACGGTCGGTCGACGACCTCGCAGAGAAGTACTGGCCACAACTCGAAGTGTATGCAGCTGCCCTCTACCAGAACGACGATTCCCGAATCGTTCACACCACGCTGTACTTTGCCGACGCTGATGAGCATCGGACCACGACCCACGACATGCTTTCGTTGGATATTCTTGGTGATGACCTGAACACACAACTTGAGGGGTTAACGCAGTCCGACGGCGCCGCAGTCCGAGGAGAATCGAGCAATTTCTGAGCTAGTCCAGGATCACCAACGCTATTCCTGCTCTGGAACTCCTCTACCCCCAATTCCTATTCTCAACCCTCGGAATTTAAAGCGAAAACTTATATCACTCGACAAGGCGTACACACGTAATAGCGTATGACTCGATGGCGAGCGAAGCGCCGGTACGAGGCAAACCGGCGGTTCGGCGAGCGTGCAGATGAGGCGCTCGTAGCCATCTCTATCCTCAAAGCTAAGCGCGACGGCATCGATCTCGAGCAGAGTGAGGACGACTTGCGAGCGAAACTTGAATCAGGCCGCCACCTACTTGAGCAAATTCGCGACGCGCTCGATGAAGATCCGAACGCTGACCCGTATGAATTAGCCATCGCTGAGCAGATTCAGGAGAACGCGATTACTGCACGCTCCCGGTTGGTCGGCGATTTCGATGACCTGATTGAGGTCATGGAAGCCGCTGAAGAGACCCTCACCTATCAACAGGGTCTTGATGACGTCCGTGAAAAGTTGAAGGAGATCTCGGAGACCGCGAACCGCACTTCTCGAGATAGTATCAATCGTATGCGGGGTACTCTTGCCAACGGAACTCGCTGAGTCCCAAGTTGCGTTTCTTCGGGGCAAATTCGAGGCCGCCCGCGAAGTCTTGGATTCTCTCGATACTCGGATTCCTGTGACAGATTCGATTTACAGCTCCGTGGAGGATGGATTCGATAATATCGAGGAAACGCGTTCTCTCTACGAGCGAGCGTACGACCAGGAACCGGATGCAGAAGCGACTCACGAACTGTATGAAGAGTATCTAGGAGCCATCGATACTGTTGCCCTAGAGCTCCAAGTTCTGGAGACGGAACTTGTTTACTTAGATCTACATCAGTATCAACGCAATTCGGCTACATCTGGCCGGCTTGACCATGCATCGTCGATCTCATCTGAGCTCGAGGATGCATTTGGAATCGATATTACAGTCCTCCCGGTGATCTGGAATGGATTTGCGATCGATCCTCTTGATGAAAATATTCCTGCGACTGGTGATCTGAGCCAAATTTACGCCCTCATCCTCCCTAGAACCCAGAGTGACCCAGAGGTCTATGCCCCGATATTCGCCCATGAAATCGCGCATGCGGTCTTGGACCGACACGACGAACTAAGGACGGGCTTCAATAATGCCGTAAGAGAAATCCAGGGACGAACCCGGCAAGAGATTGATGATGAGGCTCAGTTTGCACGCTCGTGGCGGGCTTGGTTTGAGGAACTGTTTTGTGATGTCTGTGGAGTATTGACTTTTGGGCCGTCTTATCTCGCTTCGCTTGTTAGGCACCTTCATCATTCCAATCCGTATTATATTGAGGAGGATCCAGATGGAGACCTACATCCACCGCCTGCACTTCGGTTCGATCTTGTGATGGATCTCTCTGACGAGTACTTCCCGAACCTTCTGAACGGGATTCGAGATGACCGTATCGCGTTCGAACGCCACCTCGATGCTCTGGAACACAGTCAGCCTCGAATATACGACACCTACGACTACGGTGAGCTCAGGACATTCATTACACAAGAGGTTCCGGCATCGGTCGATCATGATCTCGAGGCACTCGTCGACGACATCACAGCCGGTGTGACTCCTGATGACCGGCCGGAACGATCTCACCGGTTAGCCGCAAACCAATATTGGCTGGATACCTATCCACCTTAGAACGGCGGGTAGGTGAGGCGTGAAACACGGTCGTGACTGAGACGACTATTCATTCTCCGAGTGAGGTACACCGTCAGAGGGTCTTTGATTCCCTTTGAAGGCGCGCCCCAATTCAGTTCCGAGAGATAGAACGCATCCCGTCCGACTGAGTAAATGTCGAAATCTCCCTCTTCAACGGAAATCTCACAGAGAATCGGCTGCGGGGTCCCCTCACCTAGTCGGGGTGCATCGGTCGTGACAATCAGGACGGTCTCATCATCCAGCTGAGCATACGAACCCATATCCGGCATTCCGTCGTCGTCGTAGATGCGATAGGTGGGAGAATGTTGGACGTCGACGCCCACCCATTCGAATGACTCAGTTACGAAATCATTTGATTTCAGATACTCTACCCCCTCTTTGAGGCCGGAGATCTCATCGTCGCCGAGGTACCCGTTTCGGTGAATCGTGAGGGAACTCAGTTGATCGAACCCAGAGCGAGGATCGTTGACCGCACCCTGAACGGCCCGAATCAGAATCTGCTTCGCCATCCCTTGGTTCGTCACCGTACTTCGCCCGGTCGGATTCGTCTCCTCTGTTTGATAGAGAATCTGGTTGTCAGTACCTGAGACTACTACTCCGCTAGCAACGGTTCGGTCACGACCTGTTACGCTAAGTCCGAGGTAGGCGTCTGTATCGAGCTGATTCTCGATGCTGAATGGAATCACGCCTAGCTTTACCCCTAACCCGACTGCCGTGTTCGAAATGACATCGGCCTCGTGTCCCGACCGCTGGGCGCTTCGCAGATTCGTTGCGGTTAACGATTGGAGCGGCTTCCCGTCCAGTATCTCGATCAATTTGTGGTAGACATCTTCGTCGTATTCGGGGAGATACCCAAAGCCGGCGTCGACATCCTCAAGCGAGCGTTGCCATTCTTCGACCTCTCGCGGGTCCTCGTAGTTGACTCTTCCAGGCCGATCCGAGAGGATGAGTCCAAGGTGTTCCTCAACATATTCTCGCACCTGCTGATAGGCACTGAGCGCTTCGTCTTCCGTCCCCTCTGGGAAGAGGACAGCCACACTGAAATCCTGGTCAAACGTGCGTCGAGGGCCGACTTCCTCGAGATACCCCTGCTTTGCTGGGTTCCAGTATTCTTGGGTGAGATCGCTGCCGTCAAAGCTGATGTTCGGTCGCCCAATCGCCATTTCCGTTGAAGGGTCGTCGCCAAACGTCAGTACCGGATAACCGTATGCGCTGATCCCGTCGCGTACCGATGATGGGCTAATGTCGGTCTGGATAGAGCCGATACTGATGTCCCCGATCAGCTCACGGAAGTCTTCGACTCTTTGCCATCGCTCCTGAGGCCCGAACGTCGCCCGTTGGCTGATTTCGTCCGGGCGATCCTCAGACGGTGCAAACAGGAGTAACGACGGAGCAGCTGGGTACCAATCACTATTCCCGTACTGAATTTTGACGGTTGGCTCAGATGGATCTATGCTGTCGGCATATCGCTTCCCATGCCGGCTCTCGATCTCATCTAGTGTCTCGTTGTCGAACCGGCCGGGTGGAATCTCGGAGACTGTCGTGTTCTCAAAGACTCCCGTGACAGTGCAAGAAGACCGCTCCGAGGTTTGGTAGATGAATGTACGCCCGACGAGTTCGTCGTTGACTCGATCTATTCCCCAGTCGGGGTGATTTAGATAGTCTGCTAGCGTCCTCGATCCGAATGCACCTAACGTCGGATCTAATGTGATGAGAGGTCGGTCGTGATGACTAATTCGTACTTCGACGCCGGGGTGGACATCGTATCCTTCGATACGCGCTTCTCGGTCCTCATGATAGAACGTGTTTCTCGTAGAGTCGTACCAGTAATTGTCCGCTTCGAGATCATCTTTCAGTTCCTCGATTATCGCTTCCTGTAGAACCTTGAAATCGATCCACACAGAGAAATCGAGTTCGGATTCATGTGCGAATTCTAGCTCCGCTCCGTCCGCAGATTGAATCGTTCCATAATCCCGCTCGGTGCCGATTACTGCGATATAATGGCGACCGCCTTGGTTGTACCAACGTGCCCTCCCACCTACATTCCTTTCGAGGATTGTGGCGTGGGCATTGAGGAGGGAGTAGTTATCGTTGGGCTGGGGATCGATATCATAGAGGTCCGCAGTTACTGACGGCACGTCGATTTCAAACGAATTGATGAACCGACCCATTGTCTTCTATTCCCTGTTGACAGGATATAATACCCCGCGGTTCTCCGCTGAATTGCTAGTGATTGGGGTGAGAAAATCGATCTAACCATGCCACGAAGTACTTATTCTAGATTTATTTCTCAATCGAGGGCCGCAATAGGGGCATTATTCTATAGGTGGAGTGCTAAGCTGCGACAGCTAGTATGCCGTTCTTGGCCCTCCACGACGGTACCGAGGTTATCCCGAATCAGGTACAGAAAGGGGATTTCCTCGAGTGCTCGAAATGCGGCGATCAATTAAAAATTCGCAACTCCCATCGCCGGACGGGGTCGTTCGTCGCGCGGCATTTCTACCACGCTGCTGAAGAGGAGACGGACTGTGGCGGTGAATCTCCACCTCATTTGCGGATGAAGTCGATCGCGTATTCGAAGCTCACGACCGAGTATCCCGACGCCACAATAGGACTAGAACAGCAGCTGGGTGACCGGCGTGCCGATATTCTCGTTGAGTTTCCACAGCCTCGATTCCCTGAGGGCCGTGGGATCGGCGTCGAAGTACAGCACAAACACGAGGACAAGGATGTCGATGCAGTAACCGCTGAGTATCTCGCTGCAGAGTATAGTGTCATCTGGCTGGGAGAAGAGGACTTCTCCGGATTCAACGTCGATCTCTCTGGCATTCTCTCGACTTGGCCTCACGCGGTCCAACACGACTTCAGCGACGGGTATCACGGCGTCATCCACTGGCTCCGACAACCAAAGCCAGCCAATCCCTCGATAGACGTCGTCCTCCCGCGAGAATATCTAGCTGAACACAGCGAGGGGCTTCGTCGAGCATGGGAGTACGGGAAGTTCGATCAGGGAGGCCAATCGGACTGGAACGATCTCGGATTCTGGTGGTTGAGTGCCTCGTATGACCCGTACCAGAAGTGGTTCAAACTCACCGAGACGCCTGACGGGCGGACGATGCTTCAGCTCGGGAAGCAGGTCCGCGGTACTGAACACGTGCTCGCTCCAGTTCAGACTGGACACTCTCGGAATCGGGGGAAGGTTCACAGCTTGGCTTACGAGGTGGATTCAGCAGATACCTCCGCTGGCGAATGGGCAGATATCGAAAAGGCGTGGCTGGAAACCGGCTTACAGAGCACTTCAGTTATCTTCAAGCTCGTTGCAACCCCGAGCGGGGAGATCGCTCTATCGCTGGGAAAGTACAAGGAACACAGCGACGACGGCGAGTTCATTACCGTCTCTACCGAGTTCCAGCGTAATCTCAAAGAAAACCTTCACGAACTGGCTAACCTATTGGGATGACCTGATGTGGCCCGGAAACCCGCCCACAACGGTAAATGGACGGACTACAAACAGCAGTCAATAATGTCGGACGAGGCTGACGATTTGTATGATAAGTACATCGACTACGATGGCAGAGATCTCGATACCCGGAATGTCGGTGATGGGAAGGTAGTTCGGCCGATTACGGCCGAGAATTTCGAGATGGAGAAACGGACTCTGGGGGAGGTCCTCACCGATCAGAAGTTCAACGTACCAGAGTACCAGCGACTGTACTCGTGGAAGAACATCCACCACGAACAGTATTGGTCGGACATCGTGCAGTTCGTGAATGCCGACCTAGTCGCTGACCGACGCGAAGTGTCGGACGTGTTCTTCAGCTCGATGTACTTCGCGGTCAACGACGACAAACAGGTGTACGAGGTCATCGACGGCCAACAGCGCCTGACGACGACACACCTGCTGTTGCGCGTCCTTATGGAGCACCTCGAGGATGTCGACCCAGCTTCTATCGAGGACGATACCCTGGCGGAGTTTCGGGACTACGGGATCGGACGAATCACCGATATCCTCTATGTGGAGGAGATGTTCGGCAAACGTGAGCCTCGGCTCACGCTGAACAAACACGACGCTGAATTTTTCAAAGCCCTCATGATGGGGCCCTCCGCCCAGGTGGACTACCTCAAGAACGAGGCCGACTTCAGCATTCACGGGAACAACAGCGATGCAGTACAAGTCTCGGAATGTCTGGACCGGTTCGGTACCACGGACGATGAACTCGCGGACTTGGATACTGACTCGCTGTCCTTAGGGGCGTTCTTCAAACTGTACCGCTCACACCGGCGGTTGTTGAACGCTTACGAGTTCTACGACGAGAAGATTAGCGGCGTCGTCGCCGACGCCGAGACGCCGGACGAGACTGTGCGAGCGCTCGTGAATATCCTTAACTACGTCTACAACTCCTACCACGTCGGGGAGTACCTGATTCGAGAGGCGGAGTCGGATTTCCGGATGCAGATCTTCGAGATTTTGAACGACCGCGGCGTCGATCTGACGAAAATCGACCGTATCAGGGCGGCGGTCGTGAACGCGTTCTTCGATACCGACGTGAAAGACGAGTACGTCGACAAGTGGGAGGATATCGTGGTGGCGTTCGCAACCGATGGTGACGCCATCGACGACTACCTCTCGATCTATCTAAGTATCGTCGACGATGGCATCGACAGGATTGGTGACGCGAGCGCCGAACTGACCAACGCCTTCGACACGAGGAACATCGACTCGGATGTCGTCCCGCGGCTTCGGAATCTCGATGAAGCGAAGGCCTTCCTCGACTACGCGCACGACCTCGTCCACTACTACCAAGATATCACGACCACGGAGCTCGCCGCCGAGGACCTTGAGTTAGCCAGTCACCGAGATCAGTGTCGGGAAATCCTTGTTCGCCTCAATAACCAACAGATGGATCAGTGGCGGCCATTCGTCCTGGCGCTCTACTATCACACCAATCCTGAATCGGAACGGGATGCAGCACAGTTCCACCGCGTACTAGAGACTATCGAGAAACTCAACCTGCGACGGCTCCTCATCTCTGAACGACCGAGTATTTTCCGCGAGGTCTTCATCGAGGCCGTTGAGGAGTTCAATCTCGCACCAACTGCCGACGCCACTCCAGATAGTGTATACGAGCCCTCTCGAGAGTACCTCATCACCGAGATGCGTTCCTCTACGCCGACGCTGTTCGGCGACCGGTTTGTCGATACGGTCGTTCAGACGCAGTCCTGGAGTACCGGAACGGCGCGACTGCTCTTCGGGAAGATCGCACAGGATCACTTCGACGACAGTAGTCGTGCCGTCGAACGAGACCTGAACATGGGGAACATACATCTCGAACACGTCCTCCCGCAGACTCCCGTCAGCGACCCGGAAGACCCGACGTGGCTTCGGGAGTTTTTCAAACTCGACTCGGAGCCGAACATCGAGATCGCGTCAGAGATCGAACGCTATATCGAGCTAGTGCAGCGCTCTGATCTCGACGAAGAGGAGGAGCGACTGAAAGACAATATATCGGAGTTCATTACACAGGGGTTCATCGACGATATCGGGAACTTCCTCCTGCTCCGTGACACCGATAATATCGGGGCGAGTAATCGGCCACTCGCCGAGAAGATGACGCAGTACTACTCCGAAATCGACGGTTTCGCCAGTATCTACCCCAATCGATATTTCACGGCCGAATACGGCAACGTCGATCGCGACTCCCTCGACAAACTCCGTGAGCAGCACGATGGCGGTGACGTTTCGAATGTGGACGCCGATGTAGTGGCGTATTTCAACTCCTTCTGGACCTACGAGACTCTGCAGGATCGACGAATTGAGCTCCTCTTGGATATTCTGTCGACGCTTGGGTTCGATTCGTTTGAGGACGAGTTCGGGATTGAATCCGACCAAGATGAGGTACGCCACGAAATTCGAGAGAAGACGGACCAAGAGTTTGAGAAACGTCTGTCTGTCCGATCGCTTTAACCCCCTCTGAGAAGTCGGTTTTGCGAGTACCTGTCGAAGCCTTCTCAGCTGACTATCCTATCCAGCTTCGCCATCCCCACAGAAGGTGCCGACCTCCTTTGCCGAAATGAAAGGAACGAACGAAACGAATGGAATGAAGTAAACGAGATTGGTGAATTGAATTCTCCAAACGAACTGGTTTGTCCCTGGTTGGCCATTTGCAGAAACGAACAAAACGAACGGAACGAATTGAGTGGTAGAAATGAACGCAATTAGTTCAACGAGCGAAACGAACAGTTGGTTTTAACATCGTAGTAATCCTCTCACCGAGTGAAACACCCTCACCGAACGCACCGAACTAAACGACCAAAACGAACGAAACGAATACAACGAGAGAAACGAAGATAATGACCGACACCAATACCGCACGAATCACGGTGGCGAATCAGAAGGGTGGCGCGGGGAAGACAACCGACGTCATTCATACTGGCGGCGCACTCGCTGCCCGAGGCCACGACGTCCTCCTGGTCGACATCGACTACCACGGAGGGCTCACCTGCTCGCTTGGCTACAACGATCTGTACTACGATACCGACCGTACGACGCTGTTCGACGTCCTCGACTTCGACCAGATGGAGTCGGTGAACGACATCATCGTCGAGCACGAGGAATTCGACATCCTTCCCGCCAGCGAGAAACTCGCGAACAACAAGAACATCCAGACGCTGCTTGAGGCGCCGAAGAGTCGCGAGCGGTTGGAGATGACTCTCGACGAACTCGAGAAGGACTACGACTACATCATCGTCGACACGCCACCATCCCTGAACGTCCTCACCGACAACGCCCTCGTCGCAACCGGCAACGTCGTCATCCCCGTCATTCCCGAGAAGCTCAACGCCAACAGCCTCCAGATTTTCGCAAAGCAGCTGAGTTCCCTCGAACAGGCGTACGGAGACATCAATCGGCTCGCGATTGTCTGTAACCGCGTCGAGCAGAACGCTGAACACCGCGACACCATCGAGGAGATCGAGTCGGCGTACTCCCTCCCGGTGTTCGAGATCCCGAAGCGGACCGACCTCTCCCAGTCGATCGGCGAGGGGGTGTCCGTCTTCGGCTTCGGCAAGGAGAACCAGCGCGTCGAGGATGCACGCAACCTATTCAACGAGATCGCCGACCTGTTCGACGAAACGTTTGAGAAGACCGCACCTGAGGAGGTGGAAGCATGACCGACGGCTGGGGCGATGCTTCCGGCATCGAGGGCAACTACGAAGACGAGGACGATGAGGCCGATTCCGGCGAAACGAGTGAGGTGAGTGAAACGGTGGAAACCAGTTCATCGACCGAAACGACCGAGTCTACTTCAACGAGTGAAACGAACGAAACGAGCAAAACGAAGACGAACATCAAGGACGAGTGGAATGGGCGGACGATCTACATTCCCGACGATGTCCTCGACGAGATGGAGGATACCTACCTCGAGTCCCAGCTAAAGCTCCGCAAGGCGGGCCAGGACGAGTTCAAGAAGAACCGCCACTTCTACCCGCTACTCGTTCAGTTTGGTGTTGAGGCGCTCTCTGAGGCGGATGCCGAGGAAATCAAGGCTCGGCTTTCGGAACTCGGCGACGGATGACCTCGCGCAGAGCGAGGCCCGAGATTTCGTATAACGATATATGATATACATTCTACTGTAATGCGGAGTTCCGACGCTAAGAGACTCTAGACCCCCGAATTCTCCCGATGGCTCAAGTACAACAAGTGGTCCTGATTATGCCCGTAATCACGACCACTTTGAAGTACCCCGCCGCAGTCGGTGAAGCACGAATGCAGCAACCGCCTCACGACGGCGCTTCTCCCAGGGTAGAGGACTCGAGACCGGGCCCGCAGGACGGTGGAGGGCCGGTGAATGCCTGACCGAGCGCTTTCGACGCCGCTCGACGACAGCTTCGAGCGCTACCTCCAAGACAAGGGGAAAGGCCGCGGTGGGGACGGTGGGAACTATCGACGAAACGCTGCACGCGAGCTCGAGCGGTTCGCCGAGTGGGCCGCCGGCGACCGCGGCGACGACGGCTGGACCGGGATCGTTCCCGACGACGTCGACCGGGAGCCGACCTTCGACGATCTCGAGGAACGCGTCTTCCGGGAGTATGCCCGGCATCTCGGTGGAGATCGGGGACTCAAACAGAATACGGTACAAACCTATTACCGCTATATCTCTGCGTGGTGCGGGTGGTGTGTCAACGAGGGGTATCTCGAAGCGCATTACGCCCAGCGGGCGAGTGCGATGGCGCCACTGCCGGAGGACGACGGCCGCAAGCCCGGCGACCAGCAGGCCTGGACGTCCGAACAGCGCCACGCTCTCACCCGCCACGTCGACGAACGGGCACGCGACGCCGTCGAGGCGTACACGACACTTCCAGAGGAGACTGCCCCCCTCGAGAAGCAGCGAGCGCGCTACGCGGCGCTGAAGGCGGCTCGTGACCGAGCTCTGGTGTTCGTCCTCGCGTACACAGCTGTCCGCGTTGGGGAACTCCTCCGGGATCCGAACGATCCGCGCCGGCGCGGCGTTCGCTGGGATGACCTCTCCCTCGACGACGGAAGTATGGACGTCTACCGGAAGAAACAGCAATGGGACGCCGCGAGTCTCCCCGACCCGGTGATCTCGCCGCTGCGAAGCTACCGCCAGCTGATGAACCCGCCGACGGACCGGTGGCCGGTGTTTCCGACGTTCGACCAACGGACGCTTGCGGGGCTCGTTCAGGATGAGTTCGAAGACCGTGGAGAACGCCCAGAAGAAATTACTGAGCGCCGTGAAGAATACGCTCGCGACCTATTACTGGCAATCGATGAGGATATTTGTCCGCCGTCGATCACGACGGACGGCGCACGGTCGATTCTCCAACGGCTCTCGGAGGCCGCAGAGATCGACATCGACCATCCGAAACACGATTACCTTGCTCCGCACGGTGGTCGACGTGGGATGGGTGAGGTCCTCGTCCGCGCGTTCGGGTATACAGTTGCGGCTCGATATCTCGATAATTCTGAGGAGATGGTGCGGGAGCGATACTCGCACATTGAGGCCGGCGAACTCGGTGATGTCGCAACAGAGGCTCTCGACGAGGTTGATTCAATTTCAGAGTTCCCAGAGAACCAGTAATGATTGCTGAATCAGCAGGATATCGGCCTGTACCAACAAAGGCACAGTATCTCTAACCCGTAGCTTGTAGTATGCCCTACTGCCCAAATTGCGGAAACCAGGTCAAAGCAGTTCACCACTACTGCAGTTCCTGTGGACAGGCGTTATCCGATATTGCAGAGTCGGAAACCGATCCACCGATGGCGATGGATAGAGAGGGCTTTTTGTCGATGCGCTCGCTTTCCTACGTGAACGAACTGCTCGCGGGAGAGCGGGAACTCGATCAAAACTCAGTTTCTTATACGCAGTTGTCTCGGGATACCAACGCTGCATTTGCTGATTTTGCTCGGTTAGCGATGGTGAAGGATCTCCATCTCCTCCACCTTTGGGCTGCAAGTTTGAACACGGATACGCAAAGTATACCGGCGGAGGACATGAACAGCAATCAGTTTCGAGATTGGCTTGCTACTCTCGGGTTAGGACGAACTCTTCGGATGTACGATGATGCGCTCCACACCGAATTCGAGGATCAGTTGGACGACAGGCTCCAGAAATTGATGGAGGTTGCGAACGAAGAGTTTAACAAAGAGGAAATCTCAGAGTAGTATTCCTTTCTCTCATGTATATCTCTATACGTACTCAATACTAGATATAATTATAGCTATTTCTATATTTTTCAATAACAGTTAACAGAAAGTATTTGCAAGTGTCCAGTTACTTTCCAATATGCACCGGGACTCAGCCGGTACATACCCATACCCGCATGTATGATTACGAGGCCAGTCACCATCGAGGACATCGATGACCTGTAACTGATGTGGAACGACCACATCAACGCCTCCGCCCTCTATCGCCGCGCCCTCCGCGAGGAAATGGAAGTTCGCGGTGTTGACCCCGATGAACTCCGCGACCTCCTCGAACGGGCCCGCGAGCAGGGCTACACGCTAGAAGAGATCGCAGAGGAGACGAATCGATTCGATGACCTTCGATCGCTGGTCGAAGACCAGCAGAGCCAGCCAACGGCTGGCGATGTAACTGACGATTAACCCGCCATGTCACAGGACAATACACCCTCCGACGCTGAGCGTCGCACCGACATCGAGCCACTGTTGACTGGTCCAACTCCGCGACAGGCTATGTTCACAGTTGTCCTCCTGAGTTTAATCGCCGTACAACCTGTCGCTGCACAGGGCAATGCAGTCTGTAGCGCGGACAACCTCCCGAGCATGATCGAGGGATTCTTCCAGTTAACCACTGCCCTCGGTATCGTCGGCCTCGCCATCGTCTGGCAGGCAGACTCCCTTATCGAGATGTTCACCCTCAATCCCGAGCAAAAGAAGGGCCTCAAGCGCCACAAGCGCTCGGCGATGAAGTCGGCGGTCATCCTTGTCGTCCTCGGGCCGCTGTACACCGTCGCCGGCTCGATGATGGGCCTCCCGTTGGCCGAGTGTGTCGACCTCGTGCCCTGGTAACCACCACATCGGTTTCCCCGCCCCCAATGCCCCAGCAAGAGTTCGCCGTACTCTGGGTCGTACTGTTCGTGACCAGCGGCATCACGGGGACCGTTGCTGCTGATCCACCCCGTCCCGACACTGAGGGGAACGGACTCAGCGAAAACGAGTCCGCGACGCTCTGGTCACGGGACGCGGACAACTACATCAGTCAGGAGGCATACCGGGACCGCTACGGCGAGTCCCGGTCCGCACTCCACCAGCTCGCAAACGGGACGGACATCACGTTCAAGCGGCCGCCTGACACCGCCGCAACGTGGACACGCAACGACTTTGAGGATCTCGACGCAGGATCTGCCAATACGTCCGTCCACCCACCCAATGCATCCCTGGAGGACGGGCGATTCATCGCCGACGCACACGCGACCGTGTTTGCGGTTCAGCCGTCGACACGGGCACACCTCGAACCGAGTGAAACACCGCTCTACGTCGCCCCGAACGGGACCGTTCGTGGCCTCGTCGATTATCGGGTACGCGTACCCAACGGCAGTTCCGAGGGGAACACGACCGTCGACTGGTCGCTTGCCGACCACGGGATCGAAGAAATACGAATACGGACGGACAACACGACTGTCGCAACAACCAACGGTTCGCAAACCCCCTCGATCGACTACCGACTCGCCGGTGACGGAGAAGCAACCTTGTCCATCGAAGCCGAGATCCAGGTTCGCCTGAACAAAACCGTTCGGATCGACCGGGGGAACGAAACCGAGGTCAACATCACGTATCCCACCGAGGAACTGACAGTCTCGGACGAGCTCGCCGTCGAGATCTACGATCTATCGGCGTACCCGTACTATGCCGAGTACCCGAACGGGGATACCGGGGTTGCCGTCTACCAGTCCCGGCCTTGGCAAGGGTACACGCTCACAGAAGCGGGCACCACGAGCGTCCGTGGTGTCTGGCGGTTCTACACCGCACGCGACACGGACTGGGACACGCTCGTCAGGACGAACCGCACCGCGAGTTCGACAGTTGAGTCGGATGCGCTCCCCGTCTACGTCCATGCCTATCCGTCGCGGATCGGTCCACGTGCGGAACCAGTGCGGGGCGGGCCGGAGATCGTCGAAACGTGGGGGATCGAGCGGTCGTCGCCGACGGCAACCATCGGTGAGAATGTTCATATCGAGGAAGTTACGGACGCGTACAATACGACCTACGGCGTCGCTGTCCGTGCCGAGACCGTCGACAGGGATGCGTTACAGGTCGCCGGTATCGTTCGCGGAGTCAATGCTTCGATCGAGGAGCCGCAAGCCGATTCTGAGCGGCAGCTACGACGGAGTCACCTCTCTATCGAGGTTATCGAGCAGAACGAGAGCCACGCTACCCTGCGGCTTGAGCTGCGAGATCGGCAGACTGGTGAGCCGATTACGCTCAATGAAAGCCCACGCGGATACCCGATCATTGGAGATTCCCGACGTGGCTACATCACGATAGCTGACCGGCGCGTCGAAACCAACCGCTCGGGCGTGGCCATCGTGACGATCGACCAGCCGGGGATCTACACTGCCCGGTACCAGCCCGGGTCCTGGCGAGATCACGACCCGGCGTACGTCGGCGAGACGGCAACCGTTCGGTGGCATCCGCTCAGAACCATCGAGGGATGGTTTGCGCTGCTGTTCGAAATTGGCTGGCAGCTGCTGCCGTTCATCGTGATGTTTTACGCCGGAACCCGCCTCCTGCGGTTACTCGCACCCGACGACAGCTTCGATAACAAATTATGACACGACAAAGCCATCGCAGTCGACGAACCGTCCTTCGAACAGCTGCTGGTGCTGCCGTTGCGAGCGTCGGCGGATGTCTACGTCCCGATGACAATGGCACCACGAACGGCGCAACCGATGAAGATGATGCCGAAGGCCCGTTCCAGCGCGTCGCCGTCGAGGAGACGATGCTTGTCGTGGAACTCACAACTGACGCCACCGTAGACCGGATCAACCTCATCAAGCCGAATGGAGAGCTATTCGGCCAACGGGAGGTTGCTGCTGGAGTGCAGCAGGCTACGTTTACGATCGGAACGACCTACGAACCTGGCGAGTACCGCGTTCTCGCGCTGCGGAACGGGGAACAGGTGGGCGAAATGACTGTACCTATCCAGCCGGATGTCAGCATTGAGAACGTCGGGATTGGCCGAAATCAGCCGGAGAAAATGTGGGATGCCCCGATCGATGAGATCGGCGAAGAGGCGTTCGTACGGGTTGCAAACCAGGGCACCGGTCCAACAGCGCTCACGAAGCTACTCTTCATCGGCGACGTACCGTATCCGTCCGGTGAGGAGGGTACGAACTACGTGAACGACGAGGATATTAGCGGGATCTATGATCCGGCATCGGAGTCGGAAGCCGATACAGTTGTCCTTCTAGCAAATAGTCGAGTTACAATCTATAGCTCCAGATCCCCGTTTGCGTTCGTTCCCGGTGCTGGAACGTCCTGCACAGACGAACACCAGAGCGGTGAATTTCGGCTAGTCCTCGAAAGAGCAGGGGACGACCAGCGGATCTCGAAATCATATAATATCCAGTATACTGCAGCAGGTGAGACTGACAGCTGCGATATCACCATTGAGGGGAAGTAACCATGGTTGATCTGATCGACGTAGTTCTGGAGGGGATTCAGGAAGTCGTTGACTGGTTTATTGGCCTCTTCAAGGCTGGCCTCCAATCTGGATATGAGGATCTCACCGAGGCGATGTTCGGCACTCCGACGCCACAAACGAGGGGTGCGTTCGTCTTTGGAGAGCCAACGAACGCCCCATGGTCCACAATCCGAGAGGCACTGATCGGCGGTGAGGTTATGCTGATCTCGTTGCTCCTGTTAGTGATGTGTGTCCAGGGACGGCACACGATCCGGATATTCAACATTGGAAGCGCGTATGAGGCCCACAGAACGAAACGAACGGCGTGGGTCGGTGCATTCCTCATCGCCACCTGGTACTGGGTGAGCGTACTGGCTCTCTACCTGATTGATGGATTTACTATCGCACTCGTCCCGGGCCTGGATTCCTTGAGCAACGTGATGCTCAACTTCCTTGAGGTGTCGCTGACAAATCCCGGATTATCGCTTGTCTTTGCACTCATCGGCGGTTTCTCAATGTGGGCCTTAGAGGCACTCTATTACGTTCGAGAGGTCCTCCTCTACGTTTACGTGTACGGGATGCCGATCGCATTTGCCTTCGCGTACGGCAATGTCCCGGTTCTTTCGAACGTTGCGATGGGGTTCAGTAAACGGTTTGTTCCACTCGCGATTCTACCTCTCCCTGCCGCTGTCGTATTCAAGGGATACGATGTTATCTACTCGCAAAACGCTCTCGCACCTGGGTCCCCGTTTTTACGATATCTGGTCGCGGCCTCACTGCCACTGATCGCACTCTACGTGACTTGGAAGACGTTCAAATTTGCAACGCCGCTGACGGCGAGGGTCATTGGTGGCGCGACGAAAGGAGCGGCTCTCGTCGGCGGTGTTGCAGCTGGCTCCTACCTCGGCGGAGCCGGCGTCGCTACGACTGCAGCTCGTTGGGGACCAAAGGCCGCTGCAGGCCATGCGGTCGCTCAGCGAGCCGCAGCGAAGGAGAATAATCGTACCGAAACGAGCAGTTCGCCATCGTACCGCCGCACTGAGAACGATCCCTGACTCCCCTAACAAATGTCGATCGACAAAGACGCAGCCGCACGGCGCATCATGGACCAGTTCGGTGAGGCAAGTCACATCCCCTACCTCAACATCGAGGAAGGCGATGTCGGCGTCCTGATTGCCGTCCCGATAGTCGGCCTGTTCATCGCCGGCCTCACCGGCATCGAATCACTCGCCCTGCCGTTCGTCGCTGGTGGCTTCGGCTTCGGCGTCGCGATCGTCTACGTCTCGCCCGACCACCTCAACGCGTGGATGTGGACGAAAGACGTGTATCGCTACGTCAAGCGCCCCCAGATCACGTTCAGCGCCCCGGAGGAAGCCGACAGTGGTACCAACGAGACGGAGCGCAACGAGGGCGGGCTCGCGAACTACACGCCGTTCACGCCCGACGAGCGGACGCAGGACCTCACGAACATCGAACGGGCGTGGCCGGGGGCTGGCGCGATCCAGCGCGCCGACGGCACGATGGAGGCGTTCATCGAGGTCGACCCCGGCAACATGGACTTCGCGATGTCCGACGATTGGGCGCGGCTCCAGGACGCCGGCGAGGAGTTCGCCAACAAGGAACTGGACTCGAAGCTCAAACTCCACGCGACGACCCGCTCGTTCCCGGTCGAACAGATTACGGAAAACATCGAAAACCGCCTGAACGACGAGGACGTCAAAGAGAACCCCATCTTCCGAGAACTCCTCGAGGAGTATCGGGAGACGCGGCCGAAGGAGATGCGCGAACGGGGCATCCAGCAGGTGCGGTACTACATCGGCGTCGAGGTCACCCCACTGGAAGTATACGACCGCTTCCGCGACGAGGGGACGCCGGCCGAGAAGCTGACCCAGTTCCCCGTCATCGGGTTCCTGTTCAACCCGTTCGTGACCCGCCGTGAGGACCTCACCGACGTCGAGCGCCGCGCACAGATGTTCGAGAAGCTGGACAGCCGAGTCAACGACGTCCGGTCGGAGTTCATCCAGCAGGCCTCAGGGTGGTCCGCTCGGCGGCTCAGCACGGTCGAACTCTTCGTGTTGAATATGGACTTCTGGAACGGCCGCGAACACGACTACGACGACGCAGAGAGCGTCGTTCGCGAACAACCCATCATCGGCCACTCGCGCCGGGAGGATGACCACGATGCGTAACCTCGTCCTCCAGACGGGCAGCGGAGCCGTCGGCCAGCTCACAGAGTGGCTGACGAATCCCACCTCAGCTGAAGGGGCCGCCCTCTACATCCTGCTCGCGGTACTGGTCGGTATCGGCGGGAAACTCCTCTGGGACTGGTACACCGACGACGATGAGGAAGAGGTCGAGTTCTCGGATTTGCTCGACGAGGAGACCATCGAACAGGGCGCGGCCGAACGCCAGCTCCTCGACGACATCGCCGAGTCACACAAGACGGTGACGGCGCCGGCGGCGATCGAGTGGGAGACGCGCGCGGCACGGGTCGGCGAGCAGTGGACGACGACGCTGTACATCGCTGACTATCCGGACTACCCCAACGACGGCTACCTCTCCGAGCTCTTCGAGATGACGGACGTGCAGTTCGACCTGACGGCCCACATCACGCCGAAGAACCAGGAGCGGGCGCGGAACGAACTGCAGGATATCGCTGACGACCTTCAGGTGGACGCTGACCTCGAACAGAGCGTGCGGAGTGCCTACCTACAGGAACGCGCCAACGAGGCCGCAGCGACGTACAAGGCCGTCGAGAACGGCGCGAACGTCTTCGACCAGGGGATGTTCATCACGGTCAGAGCCGACGAGAAGGAGGACCTCCGCGACGCCGTCCAGAAGGTCAAGAGCGCACTCCGCGACGATCCGGCGAACCTCACGCCGAAGACAGCGATCTGTCGGCAGGATCTTGCCCTCCAGTCCGCTGCGCCCATCGGCGACAACGAGTTCGGCCGGACGTCGATTGCGCTCGGCGGCGCCGTCGGCGCGCTGCTGTCCTCGCCGCACAACGCGACGATCCTCGAGGAGGGTGGCGTCGAGTTCGGGATTCACAAAGATAACCAGAGTCCGGTCGTCATCGACCCGTTCGCGCGGGACAACGGCTACGCGATGTTCACCGTCGGCGACACGGGGTCGGGGAAGTCGTTCAGTTCGAAGCAGAACTTCATCCGCTCCATCGAGCAGAGCAAGGACCGGATCGGCATCATCCTCGAGCCGCTGAACAACTGGGCGGGGGTCGCCGAAGCGCTTGACGCCAAACGCATCACGGTCGGCGGGACGCTCGGCCTGAACCCCTTGGAGATTCGGGAGACGCCCGAGCATGTCCAGCGGGCGATGGGCGAGGACGCGAGCCCGTTCAACGAGAAGCTCGACGACGCGATGAGCTTCCTCACCAACTTCTTCGCGCTCCGCGGCATCTCGCTGGGCGACCGCCGGACGACGCTGGAACTCGGGCTCAAGCGGGCGTACAAGCGCAACGGGATTACCGACGACATCTCCACGCACGGCAACCCGACCCCGACGATTCAGGATATGATGGACGTCTTCGAGGAGATGGTCAACGACCCCGAGGAGTTCGTCGTCCGGTCCGACGAGGAGGCGGGGAAGATCAAGGAGGACGCGACGTGGCTCCTCGACCAGCTTCGCCCCTTCGAGGACGACGGTCGCCACGCCAACCTCGGCCAGGAGTCCGACTTCGATATCCGTGACGAGAAGGTCATCTACCTCGACCTCGCCCAGCAGGAGGGCAGCGTCGACAGCAGCACGGCACTGACGATGCAGTTGCTGATCTCACTGGTGTACGAGCGGGCGAAAGTCTCGGAGAAGGAGGTCGTGTTCTACATCGACGAGGCGCGCTACATCATGCAGGACGCCGCGAGCCTGGCGTTTCTTGAGACGGTGTTCCGCCACCACCGGCACCACGACCTCTCGATCCGGCTGGTTACGCAGACCGTCGACGAATTCTTCGAGCACGCCGAGAGCGAGGCCATCCTCGACCAGTGTGCGGTCAAGCAATTCCACCGTCTCGATGGGATGGACGAGGAATGGGCTGATGAGTTCGGCCTAAACTACGCACAGATGCGGTTCGTCCAAGATGCCGTGCCGGGCAACGAGGACGCCGGCTTCTCCGAGGCGCTGGTGGGCGTCGACGGCGAGTGGCGCGGCATCCAGGTCAAAGCGATGCCCAAGGAGAAGCAGGTTATCGACTTCGACCCGACCTCCCAAGTTCGATCCTCGCTGCCCGGCGCCGGCGACGACGCCGTCGATACCGAGATGGAGGAGTTCCAGGACGAGCTCGAGCATCGAGCAACGAACGGAACGAACGAAACGAGCGAACTGAACGAGGAATCAGACGCCGTCGAAGCCGAGCCAGACGGCGGGTCAACGGAGGGGACCAACGATGGCTGAGTACCTTCGCGTCACGCCGACATCCGAGCGACTCGATCCGGAGAGTATCCCCCGAGTCCTCGACAGCCTCCACAAGCTGACCACGCCCGGCTCGTCGGGTCTCGGGGCGAAGCTGAACCCACTCCACAGTGAGACACCACCCCGATTCGAGTTCCTCGCGATCAGTGATGGCCCGGACGACCCGGTAGAGTTCTTCTACGGGGCCGATGCCCATCTCGATACGCTCGAGAAACGCCTCCGCTCCATCTATCCGGCCACGTTCGACATCGAGCGGGTTGACGTCGACGTCGCTGCCCGGCTCATTCAGCCAGTCGAGTTCACACCGCAGGAGTTCGTCGACCACTACGAGGCCGGACGGCTGCAGTACGAGTTTAGCCCGGCAGAACAGTACGACATCGTCGACGAGGAATCAGGGGACTCCGAGCCAGCCGAAGCGGACCCCGTTGTCGACGGCGGTACGGCAGCCACGAGCGTCCCCGATCATCACGTTACTGTCGGGGACTCAGCCCTCGAACTAGCGCCGCCCGATGCACTTCCAGACGACGAGGAAGAGCGACGGACCATCGAGAAGCCGACGATGACACCGGCGGGAACGATTCTGGCTCGCCCGGCACAGGATGCTGTCTCGCCGCTCGTTGTCCGGTGGTGTGGCGCCGCGTCGCGGAAGCAGGACTGGATGACCTCGCTGACGCCGTTCACAGCGGAGGAAACGAACGGCGATCTCTCATCCGTCGACGAGCCCGGCGCGGCGCTGGCGTCGCTGATCGACCATCTGATGGAGGCGACAGCGCCGACCGCGTTCCAGGCCGTCTTCCAACGGCGTGCCAGCTGGCAGTCCGACGCGGAGGTGCGGAAAGAGGACCTCGTCGACGGCCGCGACACGTTCTTCCAGGAGGTCGTCGGGTCGTTGCTCGAGGTCGAGGAGCAACGGAGCGACCAGGACGACCGCCAGCTCAGCGAGGCCGTCGAGAAGCGGATCGAGTACATCGATGCGAAGAACGCCAAACGGTCGTTCACGGTCAACATCCGGGCCGTCGGCGTCCCCACCGACGACACCCGCGACGACCTCGATGGTCGGATGGACTCGCTCCTCCCCGTGTTCGACCCGCTTGATGGACCGTTCTACGAGGTCGAGGGGCAACGCCTCCGAGACAGCGGCTTCCGTGAGAAAACGAAGGAGAAGAAGGCACGGGCCGCTCTCCAGCGCCTCCTCAATCGCGAGTTGACGACGGGCCGGGGGAAGACACGCCCCGAACTGACTCTCTGTGGAACTGAGCTCGCGAACTTCGTCCTCGTCCCCTCCTCCGAACAGTTGACCGTCGAAGGAACGCGGGGAACCAGAGCCGAACAGCAGAGTCGGAACCCGCTCCCGTGGCCGAATCCGGATCTGATCCAGCAGTTCCAGGACGGGATGGCCATCGGCTACGCGCTCGACGAGAATGGTGAGCCACGACCGGACCCCATCCGAATCCCGCCAGATCTGTTGCCGACGCATTACGGGCGGTTCGCGTCGACTGGTGGCGGGAAGTCGAAGGCCATCATCAACGACGCGCTCTCGCTCCGTGAGACGACTGGTGGCCCCGTCGTCCTCGTCGACCCGAAGGGGGACGGGATGTGTGAGAACTACCTGCGCTGCCACTACGAGCGGTTCGGTGGCCTCGACGACGTCTACCACTTCCGCGTCCCGGAGACAATCCCCGCGTTCTCCTTCTTCGACATCCGGCCTGCGCTCGAGGCGGGTCGCAACCGAGAGGACGCGATTCAGGACAAGGTCGACCACTTCCACGACATCCTCCGGATGATTATGGGCCGCGAGCAGTACGGCCAGGCGTTCGTCGCGAACGAGATTCTTAGCTACCTGATCAAGGCGCTGTTCGACGAGGAGTACGGGAGCGACGTGTTCGGGCTGGACGACCTCTTCGCCGCCGCCCTTCGGATGCAGCGCGACCAGACGATTCCCCCGGTCTCGGCGGACAACCAGAACATCGAGGAATCGCTGACGCGCCACTTCGCGAAGGACAACCACCAGTTCCAGGTGTCGATGGACGCCGTCGGGAACCGCCTCGACAAGCTCAAAGAGGATGCGCATCTCCGCCGGATCTTCAGCCACGTCCCCGAGCAGAACGAGGCCGGCGAGTACGTCGACAACCGGTTCGACTTCCGCGAGTTCCTCGATGAAGACGCCACCATCATCTTCGACCTCGGCGACCTTCGCCCGGAGGCACAGCGAGCGATCACACTCCTGCTGTTGAGCAACCTCTGGGACGCCGTGCAGGTGCGCCGTCGCGACGGTCAGACCGACTACGAGAAGCTCACGAACCTCATCATCGAGGAGGCGGCGCCGGTCGCGTCGACAAAGCTCGTCTCCGAGCAGCTACTGCCCCAAGGCCGGTCGTTCGGCCTGAGTATGGGGCTCGTGATGCAGTTCCCCGAACAGGTGCGGAACCGGAACGAGCGAGCCTATGACGAGGTGCTGAACAACATCAAGACGAAGCTCATCGGCAATATCTCGATCGAACGCGACCTCGCGGAGTCGCTCGCCCACGAGGACCTCAGCCCGACCGAACTCCGCAACCGGATCAACACGCTGCCGAGTGGCGAGTGGATCGCCCAACTCCCCAGCCCGTCGTTCGGGGAGACTGGGCCGCCGCCGTTTTCGCTGAAGCCACTCCCGATTGCGCCGGGCCATCCAGAAAGCGACCAGCCGCTCACAGACCCCCAGGAAGACCATTTCGAGTCCGTGTCCCGGCCACGGATGGTCGAACGGACACAGGCCCAGTACGGGCTAACAGAGCCGACTGAGTCGGGCACTGCTCCGGAAGAGACTGGCTGGGGTAGTACGGGGACCGAGACGACGGGCTCGGCTGCCGACGGCGATGCAGCGACCGACCCGACGCAATCCGCGTTCATCAGCGAATCGACGACCGAGGACGCATCGAGGTCGACCACCCAACCAGAGAGGGACAGCGACCCAGATGCAGACGAGTCAGAGATGAGCTCCCTGTTCGGGCAGGTCACCGAGACGGACGAGGAACCAACTGGTGACCAAGCAGCGCAGCCGGAGAACGGGGCAACGCCCGTCCAGGAAAGCAGCGTACCCGTCCCCGATGACGAACTCCGACAACGCGGGCTCAGCCGTGACGACGTCCGGTTCCTGAATCGGGTCCTCGACGTGATGAACAGAGAGGACGACGAGTACACGCTACTGGACAGGATGAGCCAGCTCCGGGACGAATACGACGACATCCATATAGAGCGGCTCACGGAGCAGGACCTCCTGGAAGCGGAATCCGCGGCGGGGCGCAAGTACTACACCGTCCTCCCCGACGGTCGAGACCTCCTCGGGAGAGAATTGAAGGCGGGACCAGGAGCGGGCGATCTCGGCGAGAAAACGCCACACAAGGTTGGCGTCCGGCTCCTCGAACTGTGGTTCCACCAGCAGGACAACGTCGTTCGCGTGGACCCGTACTACGAAACCGACGACGGCACCGTACTGGACGTGGCCGGCTTCGACGAGGACGGCGATCTCGTCTGGGCCGGCGAAGCAGAGCTCGCGAGTAACAACCGGCACGCCCCGGTCGAGGATTACGACAAACTCAGCGCGGTGGACGCCGACGCTATCTGGGCCTTCAACAATCGCGAGACGGCGCTCGATGTCCTGGAGAGCCTTGCCGACGCCGATCGGATCGACGAGCGGGTCAGCGGGCGGGCGGCACGGTCGTTCGCGACCATCAGAGACGCCGTCGACGACCTCGATGCTGCGGGCCTGACCACCGTTCGGGGCTTCAAAAATCTCGATCAGGAACTTAACTCATGACCTGGCGACAGGCGACCCGCGAGGAGATTTACGCCTACTACACCGAGGAGTTCCCCCGCTATCTGGACGACCTGCCGGAATTCATCACGGCGGCCGGCCCGAAACAGTACGCCGTCGCCTTCCGCGAGTCCTATCCGGTCCGCAAAGACGAGGTGCCGGACAAGGACTTCATCCGGCGGGATACGTGGCAGACAGATGCGTCGGGGGACCGAACGACGCCCGAGTTTGACGACTTCGAGGACGTCGTCGAGTTCATTCGCCACCCCGCTCGCAACGACCCGCTGGGGCGGAGCGAGTTCGCGCTTGCTGATCTGGAGGTGCTGGAGAAACCGGACCCACGGCCCGACGCCGTCTACTACGCGCTGGATCACTGGAAACGACCCTGGGTCCTCCTCGTCGACATCGACGCGAAAGAGATCGCCCGAGACCGAGCGGACGAGATGATCTCGGCGGACGTCGATGATCAGGACGGCGATGCGCTCCTCGACGCTGCTGGTATCCTCGACGCCGCTCCCGAGGGGTATCCGTACGCCTTCGAAGACGTCGATCGCGCCATCGAGTACGGGTTCGAGGTGCGCGACATCTTCGAGGACGATTTCGACGCCGAGGAGACGATGGTCGTATACAGCGGGCAGGGGGTCCACGTCTACCTGCTGGATACCGACCCGGCGCACCGATACGACGAGCAGAGTCGCGAAGTGTTGAACGACCTCCTCCTCGAGACGTACGACATCCCGATCGACCCTGTCGTCACGGCCGACCGCCGGCGGGTCGCCCGCTTGCCCTACTCACTTCACGCCGAAGTCTGTAGCATCGTTCAACCCATCGAGAGCCCGGCGTTCGACGTTCGGTCGGCGACGCCCGAGGTGATCGACGAATGAGTCCGAGTACGCCCACCGACGACCAGGACATGGCGTATCGAGTTGCGGCACTCCCGCTGGAGTACGGCGAGACCCGCATCAACCAGCTGTTTACGCGTGGCTACAACCGATACGTTGTCGACGGCGAGGACCAACCCGAGGACCTCGTGAACGACGTCGAACGGTTCGGGACGGCGGCGTTCAAAGAGCAGGTTCGCGCCGATGCCGCCGAGGAGCCGTTCGTCGACGAACCGGGGACGCTCGCCGTGCTCGCGACGCTGAGTGCGATCTGTGTGAAAGAGCACCCGAAGTTCGAGCACGCGTCGCCCCGGAACATCCAGGTGCTCTACGACATCCGAGAGCTGTACGTCAACAATCTCGCCTCCCTCATTCGGGCCCACGGCGATGGGTCGCTCCAACAGGACATCGCCGACGTGCTGTACAGTAAGGAGCCCGGTGAGGATGGCCCACATCCGGGTCGGGTCTGTACGGGCATCACGGAGATGCCGGAGTTCGGGGATGGCCTCTACCTCGAAATCCCGATGGCTGCGGCGTCACGCAAATGTCTCGTTCGAGCGGAGGGCGAGTCATCGACGGGGAGTGACGATGGCGGGGAGATACTGACGCGAGTGAAGGACAACAATCTGTACGTCCCGGTCGGTGATTTCGACAGCAAGTACCGGGACTACGCTGAGCGGGCGTTCAAGAAGCTCCTGCGGGTGCAAGAAGACGGGCTCTCCGACGACCAGCTATCGTGGCTGACCACGAACGAGTCGGCAATTACGGAGCGGATCGACCGCTTCCTCGAGACCGGCCATCACGAGCGCATCTGGCGGAACTGGGACCGTGGGGAACGGACGATTCGCGTCCTCCGGCGGGCCCTGAGTGACGCGCCCAATGACGTGGCACAAAAGGGTGAGTTCCACACGGCGAAAGAGCTCTATCGAGCGGTTACGGCGTACGATGCCGAGGATGACTGGGAATCCTCAGTAACAGACTGGATATCTAGTCCGAGCAGTCTCGCGAAGACGCTGGCCGACCACGAGTCCCACTCGGCCGTCACCATCGACCGCGACGGGCGCGTCAATACGTACCGAATCGGACGAGCCGGAACCGGCGCCGAACAGATCGAGGTCCGGGAGATCGAGGACCTCTTCGAACTTCCCTGTATGGCGAATATGGAGGAGCGACTACACGAGAAGAAGCCCGTCCGAAAGGACCTCTACAACTTCGCGCGGATGGTGATGTGGCTCCCGCAGTACCAAGACAGCAGCCTCGACGAAATCGTCGCGGATCTCAAGGACGTCTTCTCCCGGTGGCCATGGTACGACGAACAGGAGACGGAATACCAGGTCCGCTACGAGTTCTCGAACACGATCGGAGGCGACACGCCGTTGCCGATGAACTGCGATAACGACGATCTACAGCGCTACTGTATCGGTCAGGACCAGTGTTCCTACTCGATTTGGGGCAGCCTCCCGTTCCCGGATGAGATGTACGAGCAAGTCGACGAGGAATCGGCTGGGCCTACTGATCAATTCTGAACTGCTGATTTCATTCTTAGTTTGAATACTATCGAATAGTACCCTTTCCCGTGAAACGGCTGACAGACCCGTACACAATTACTGCTGGAAACTCCAGCGTTTGTGATCCATATTCTCGCTCAACGCCAGATACAGCTAGAGGTATGGTATAACCGCTATAAAGTCGATTCCAGGTCGGAGATAAGAAACGGCTATTCTCCCCTTCCTATTAGTATCAGTTGTGCTAAATGGGTGATATCTGGTGACTTGGAGGGATGAGATCATTCATCACGAGGGCCGGAAGGAAACTCAAGGACCTTTTCGGAGGTGATCAGGAGGTGGAGACAGATTCGTCACCCTTGGCAGTCAGTTATGTCCCACGGGAAGGCGTCCAAGAACAGATAGTTCAGCGCCTAGACGGAGAGAAAAACCAGTTTCATATTGCGGGCGAGCCAGGTGTTGGGAAGACCTTTCTCCTTGACTGGGTGGAGGACGAGTTCGGTGACGAATACGCGGTCGAACGGGTTGAGTTAGGCTCTCACCACAGTATCCAGACGGTGGCGCAGAAAATTTACCGGACGATACTTGGTGATATCCCAGAATCGGTGAAGGAAGGCGACCGAGAGATCACCGGTATCTCGGGAAGCGCTAGCGCTGGCGGGTTCGGAGGCGGGGGCGGGGTCTCATGGACACGAAACCCCCCAGAGTGGGCGGAAGATAGATTCCAATATATTGAAGCACTGGATCAGATGGCTGACTACGTCCCAGACGGTCATAAGCGACTCATCTGTCTTGATGACATCCACAACGTTGACGATGACGAGAAGAAAATAAAAGATGCTCTCAGCGAGATTGCCGAAGTGCTTGGACCGGAAGTTACCTTACTGTCAGTAGGCCGACTACAGTTCAAAGGCCAAGTTCCGGTAATCCGACTTTCTACGTTCAGTGAGGCACAGTCCGTCGAACTCTTGATGAACGAAGTACCTGAAATGGAACCAGCGACGGCACGGGAACTCCATGACCGGGTGAGTGGCCATCCATACTACTTGGGCCTCTTGGCAGATATCGAGGATCCCGCCGCCGCTATCGAGGTCCCTGAGGAGGACATCCGTGACTATATTGAAGAGGAGTATCTGGAAGCGCTGGGTGGAGATGAAGAGCGGTTCCTCCAAGCGACATCCCCGCTGACCGAGCTAGATGAGTATGTTTGTAGCGCTGTATTGGCGGACGAAGACGGGTTTGATCAGGTTGGTGTCCGCCGGTTGTTACGTGATCTCAACAAGCGGGTGATCGTCCAAGACAAGAGGACCGGCCCCGACGGGACGACTCGGTACGCGATCCACGACAAGTTCAGAGAGTTCTTGCTCCGCCAGGAGTCGAATCCGGGTGAAATCCACGTAGCAGCGTTTGAGTTCTATACAGATCAGCTTCGAGGCCAGATTGCGTCTGATGAAACTAATTTCGAACAGGGGACACAGTCCACCACGCTCTGCACCCATCACCTGTCCGCTCTGATCGAGTTGCAGGAGCAACAGCAGAGCGTAGCTGATTTTCTGGAAAGAGCATTAGGAGATGATGGATTGCCGTTCTATACGGCGACTGTTCTTCTTGACGAGCTCAAAGCGTGGCCGACAGATGATGTACCGGAAACCGTCGTGTCGACGGTGCTGTCTACCTTGGAGGATCGAGAGCCGCTTGCACGGTACTTTTTCGACGAGAAAGTCAATCGATCGTGGGCTGAACAACTCTACGATCAAGAAGTCTTCGCTGATCCAGGTATCCCTCACATGCAGTACCTGTCCAGCATCATCGACGTTCACCCGGACTTTGTAGTCAAGGTTATTACTAATCTCGACAGCGAAGATCCGAACACGCGACGGTGGCTAATCAGCATCGCAGGCGATCTGCCCGCTGATGCAGCGGCTGAGACGGCTGCTATTATCGAGTCGTGGGTCTCAGAATCAGAGTCGTTCCACCAACTGGATTTCTATGCGATACAGCTAATCCAGCATTTGGTTGAACATGACGAGATAGAGGCCGCAGTGACCGTGTTAGGCGGTGTACTTCGGGCACCACAACGCGATGCCGACCTCGACTGGCAGCAGGACGAGCAGTTCGAACAGTATGAACTCCACGAGCTGTTTCAGGAGACACGTGAGATTTTTGTTGAGGCGTGTGGCCACGAGTTCCTCAATGCATTAGATGAGGCATTACGAAGGATCTTGGATGCCGGAACGGATCCTGAAGGAGAGCCGATTTATGAATCAGTAGCTAGCCGAACCCCGATACCTGACCTTGATTACGGTGAGAACAATTCCGGTGAACGGAAGCATATCCTCTTCACGTATCTGAGCCTCGCTGCCAACCAGTGGGTTAGTGCTGATCCAAACGAAGATAGTCGGGAAGATTTGATCACATCATATCTAGAGGACCCTATTCCTGCATTCCGGCGTATCGGCTTGTTTCTCCTCAGTCAGCACCCTGATACATATCAAGACCTCGTTGCCGATGAGTTAGGAGAGGAGACAAACTACGACGATGATAATATCCAGTATGATTTCTATAGACTGGTAGAAACCGCGTTTTCCTCTCTCGACGACGACCAGCAGAATCAGGTTTACAAGGTACTCCGCGAAGGGCCACAGGATAGACAGTGGATTGAGGACCGGGCGGCCCACGAAGCGCCAGATCGTGAGCAGTCTGAAGACGAAATTGTACAGGAGCGTGTGGAGCGGTGGCGATTGAAACGCTTGTATCTCCTTGATGGAGAAGTCTCAGCTGACCAGCAGGAGTATATTGACTTCTTAGTCGAAAAATACGGGGTTCCAGAAAGGACTGCGTCCGAGCCGTATACACCATCGGTCCGTGGTGGTTTTGTGGATGAACGAGGACCGGAAGATCTTGAGACGCTTCGTACTTGGTCCGCTGAAACCGTCCTACAGATGTGTGTGGACTGGAATCCCCCTGAAGGCCAATTGTGGTCTTTCGATGATGATGAGCGGGTAGAGGTCAGTCACTGGGGGTTTGCCAAACAGCTCTCCCAGTTGGTTAAGGAGCAGCCAGCTTCGTACGCAGAGAGAATCAGTATTCTGGAAGATGCGAAACCACAGTACGCGGATGTCGTTCTGGATGGGCTTGCTGAGGCGCTACAGAACGATGGGCGGTTCTCCTGGCAGCCAGTCCTATCGTTTTGCGAGACGGTGACAGATGAACCAGGTCAGTGGCCGTCTCGGTGCCGTACCTCGATTGCCCGGCTTCTCCGAGAGGGTATCCAGTCAGACCAGACTGATTTCCCCAGGAAGTACTTAGTCCGCGTTGAGGGGCTGTTGGTTCATTTGCTCACGGAGGTCGGTCTTGAGACAATTGAAGAACAGCCGCAGAGTTGGAAAGGTGGCGTCGGTGACCCTGAAGAGGAAGTACGGAGAAACGGGGTCGCTACAGTTGTCAGTTATATATGGTGGAAAGACCAGAACGATTGTTTAGGTGACGATGGGTTAGATGAGCCTCTCCGAGGAGCAATCCAGACAAGGATAATTGAAGATAGCGCTGTCCCGGTGCGGACGGCTTTGGGCAGGCATTTCCAGACGTTCTGGGCAGCAGATAAAGATCTGATTCAGTCACATTTGGACGACCTCTTTCCAAGAGGCGATGAAAACGAGGCGAAGCAGCTGTTTTCGGCAGTGTGGAACGGGTACACTAGAGGTAACCCACTCCTTCAACCAGCATTCTCCGAGCTACGGCCGTTCTACAGGCATGCATTAGATTTGCTGGCCGAAGATGAGTCTGATGAGGGATGGATCACTGCAGCGACGACAGCGTCCCATATTGGTATGGCGTATGTCGTTGAAGACGAATCACTTGACGACGATGAGAGTTTAATACGGCAATTCTATGATATGATGCATTCGGAGACAACAGCAAACGTGGCCGATGCATTCTCACAAGTCCTTGATAACGAGGACAGCCCGCTCGACGATCACTGGGACGCGATCCGTGAGCTCTGGCAGTGGCGACTTGGTCAAGTCGAAAGTGAAATAACCGATATCGAAGATGCCGCCGAGTACCATAAAGAATTCAGATATTTCCTTCAATGTCTTCAACACACTGATACAGCCAGTCTGGAGGACGAACAGGACCTTGCGGAGCGGACTGCTCCTTTCCTCGTTCATCAAGCCCCACATGTGCGGATTCTTGAGGAATGGTTAGGCGAACAGTCAGCGACCTACCCTGCTGCAGCGATATCCGTTTACCACGCTGTTATTGAAGCGGTCCCTGATGAAGAATGGCACAATATTGCCCGTTCAAGCAAAGACGAGATGCGAGAGACGCTGTATACAAACGCCATCCACGCAGGGGATGAACCAGGATCCCTTGCGTACAAGGTCGCAAACCGATTCGCAGCAGCCGGGTACGAGATAGATAAAGAGTTTCTTGACAGCTACCTCAGTAACGACGATTCCCGCTAACATCCTTATTTAAATCGACTACATAAACTATCCCATCTGAATTTATTTTAGCAATTTCACAGAGCCAGACGTCTCTCAGATAACCGAAAGTTAGACTTTAGACCAGAACCAGAAACTTCTGATTCCCGTCGAGCTATTTTCAGCACCTAACACGACCGAAACCGGTGATATAGAGGGGATTTCGCGATTCGAAGTGCCAAGCCGGAGAACCTCGAGAGATTCAGACCCGGTGAAGCAACGGTTCCAAGGTATTCAGATACGTCCGTAATCTCCTTCGTTACCCCGCCGTCGAGCAATTTTTCAAATCACAGTATTATCCTGGAACTCGTCGAGGTACTTTCTACGCGCTCAAATCGGCCCGACGGGGTTCTTCTACGATTTGAGCTCGTTATTATGCCTTTCATATCGCGGTTTTCGTCCAAAGAAAGGGGCGATATGCAATGTGCGAAGGCTGCCGGCTCTCTCAGGCCGAGGGACCATTACAGGGGTAGCGGAACTACAGAAGTATCAGAATTAGCGCATAGGTTGACGGGGTGCGTTTCGGTGGTGTCTGTCGCCCCCACGAGGGGGTGGCGGGGCGCATCACGTGCCCCCGATAGACGATGGCTTCGGAACAACGCAGCAGGGAACGAGCAGCGGATCACGCAGCAACTACCACTGACGGTGAGGCGCCGTGGGCGGACCTCGAGATGACGGTTCCGACCGACCGGGATCACGCGTCGGTCGTCGCGCTCGTGGAGTGTGCCCTCGTCGAACTCACGCACGAGACCGTGGGCGCCGTCTTCGTCTCCCGGCAGGTCGGGCGGTCGACGCGGACGCAGTACGTCGCCGCCGACGACGTCGGCGAGCAGTTCCAGAAGCGGCACTTCGACGACCGACTGGGCTGGCACGAGACCACCGTCCCTCGACGAACCGTTCGCGACGAGCTCATCACTCAGCTCACGCAATCGCCTTCGATGTCGGCGGAGCGGTTAGATGAGAAAGCAACCAGCGAGCCAGACACCTTCGTCGTGAAGCCAGTTCGAGAGCTCCGAGCGCTGTAGGGACGAGGCTTAACCAACATTTCCGACCAATACCAGCACGGTGTTGGTTAACGGTGGGGCTGGATCCACTCCCTCGCCCCCACCCACCGCCCAACTCCTCGAGTGAGTGTATCCTGGCGGCCGGGCGATCCGAGGAGGTGCCGAATCTGTACGCCATGAACTGTTTGTCGGCGCCAGGAGGCGTGCAGCGCGCAACAGCGTGCGCTGCGTGACTCACCATGCCGGGTCCCGATCCTCACGACGACACGAGTCGCGACTACGAACGGTTCGAGAAGAAACAGCTTGCCCAGGACCGCGACGCCATCGGCGTCGACACGGCGGACATCGACGACACGACGGCCCAACGCTTGGTCAACGACCTCGTCGACGCAGACGTCGTCACTCCGGTTCCTGAAGACCACGTTCTGGTTCACAAGCCGAGCGGTACGGTGTTCGACTCGACAACGCAGTTGGCCGTCTTCCACCGTGGCTGGACGGCCAACCGCGACGCCGACGCGGAGGCCGAGTGATGCAGTAGACGCTCGTCGGCTGTGCGTTTTGCGACGCCCCGCCTGGTACCGAGACTGGCGAGGCCCACACCTGGGGGCAAGACGATCGGGTCACCCACCCGATCTGCGTCGACTGCGCGATTCAGACAGAGCCGGATCCCGACGAGCGCGATCACGTCGCCTGTGATGGCTGTGGGCTAGTCGTGGACACGCTCGCGGCACTCACCCGGTTCCGGGTCGAACTGGGGCATCTGGAAGGCCCGTTGCAGCTGTGCGCCCGCTGTAGCCCGGGTGGGCTCGCGACGTACTGGACGCGCGACCTCGAGGAGCATCTCGTTACGACGCCGGTGGAGTGACCCAAACACTCTTTACTGTTTCGCTGTAAACTGTAATCAAGAACGAATCGTGTCACGCACCTCAAACCGCGCGGACGGCGACATCGTCCAAGACTTCCTCTCGGTCGCCGATCTCCTCGAGGAGCCACAGCTGGCCCAGCTGTACGCGTACCTCGCTCGGGAGGGGGAGGCGACCGTCCAGGACGTGATGGACGACCTCGAGCTCGCACAGGGAACCGCCTACAGCTACGTCAACCGGCTCGTCGACGCCGGCGTCGTCGACGTCACCGACGACGAGCAGCCCCGCCGGTACGCTGCCCGGGAGATCCACCTGACCGTGACGACGACGGCGGGCGACCGCGAGTACACGATCACGCCGGCGCTCATCGACGCCGTCGGCCGCCGCGAGACGAATGCGGACATCGACACCTACATCGACCGCCACGGCGTCGCCGGCCTCGCAACCGCGCTCACCTACGCCGTGGCTCGGGAGCGTGGGGAAGTGACCCATCGGCTGATGGCCGAAGACCTCGACATCTCCCCGCTGGCTGCGGAGATGATCCTCCAGGCGCTGCGACCCGTCGTCCACGAACACTACAACATCGAGGAAGCTGGGGCAGGACTCGACGAGTTGGATATCGACGACGGCGACGGCGCTGACGACGCGTGACCGCGCTCCACATCGCCGACACCGGCCTGTTCGTCGCGATGGGACAGCCCTCGAACAGCCGCTATCAGACCGTTCGGCGGTTCGCTCGTCGGAACGACGTCACCTTCGTCCTGCCCGAACGGGTGTACGAGGAGCTGACCGTCGACGACCCCGACGTCGAGGAAGTGCCGATTGAAACCGGGATCGACGAGGGTTGGGCGACAGTTGCGCCGCCACTCGAGTTCTCCGAGCCTGTCGTTTCCGGGTGATGGACGGTGTCCAGCGGTACATCGCGAACGCCGATGACCGACCCACCGACGAGGTCGAACGGGCGGACGCTGCCCTCGCCGCCCTCGCTGCCCAGCATCTCAGCGCGGGGTCGGCGACCGAGGTGTACATCTACACGACCGATATCGCGGCCGGCGAAGGGGCCGAAACCGTGCTCGCGAGTGAGGGGTACGGTGACTCGGTGACGTTCGTGAACGGGTTCCGGTTCATCGAGGACCTGGTCGCCGGCGACAGCTGACTGAGTGCTAGGCTGATTCGGTGGAAGAGGACACTCGAAAGCCCTCAGCCGCTCGACGTCCCGCGACCGCGCGAGACTCCGTCTCGCTGGCCCTCGTTCGCTCCGCTCACGAGGACGCCGCTGCGCGCCCCGTGCTTGCGGGGTCGGGGGACGTTCACGGCGCGAAGCGCCGTGTGCTCGGGAGACGTAGTCTCTCGGTGGCCGAGGCGGCCTCGCCCGTTCTGAGTCCGCCAGGACGGTAGATGCCTCACCGAGCGACGTAGCCGGCTGGACAGGTGTGTACGTACTGGCCCGCCCCGCTCGCCGCCACTAGTTGATGAGAACTCGGGGAGTCGAGAGTTACGAACCAGAATTTATACGATTTGGGCTTCAGGAAGCCGTATGAGCAACGGATCGCTGGGGAAGCATCGTGATTTTCAGTCGCTATTTGATGAGCTGGACGGCGTCGCTCTCTGGACAGCGTCCGAACCGGGGGAATTCGAGTACATCAGTGCTGGCTTCGAAGATATCTGGGGTATTCCCCCCAATGAAATCAAAGACGACATCGGGAAACTGGTTGAGACGATTCATCCCGACGACCGAGAGCGTGTTCGCGCAAACATCGAGGAATCAACCCGCGAACTCCGTGATACAGAGTATGAGGGGCGCGTCGTTCGTCCGGATGGTTCGGTCCGGTGGACGCTCAATCGGCAAGTTATATTACAGGATGAGGCGGGAAATGTCTCGGAGGTCATCGGCATTTCCACCGACATCACCGATCAAAAACGACGCGAGCAAGAACTTGAACTATTGAATCGGCTCGTTCGACACGATATCCGGAACGATATGGCGGTCGTCCTCGGCTGGGCAGAAATGCTCGACGACCACGTCGACGACGAGGGGCGCGAATATCTACAGAAGATCCTTGCCAGCGGTGAACACGTCGTTGAACTGACCGAGGTCGCGCGTGAATACGTGGAAACGGTCGTCTCGGATGAAGCGGTCACCGTGGAACCCGTGCCACTGCGTTCGGTCCTAGAAACCGAGCTGTCGCTTCGAGAGGAGTCCTTCCCGGAGGCAGAGTTCGTACTGGAGAGCTCCCCGCCTGATGTGGAGGTCGCTGCGAACAGTATGCTCAATTCGGTCTTCCGGAATCTCCTCAACAACGCTGTCCAACACAACGATGCCGACACTCCTCATATCGAGGTTTCGTATGAGGTACGAGACGACGAGGTTGAAGTGCGAATCGCCGATAACGGACCCGGAATCCCCGACGATCACAAAAACACCGTGTTCGGTAAAGGGGAGCGGGGGCTCGGCAGTCCCGGTACGGGAATCGGGCTCTATCTCGTTGATACGCTTGTCACCGAATACGGGGGCGAAATCTGGGTGGAAGGCAATGAACCGACAGGCGCCGTCTTTGTTGTCGAACTCCCGCGCGCTGGCTGAGCCTCGCAGTTAGAATGAATGGGCTCTCGGGTCGTGGTGATCCGTCCACCTGTTCTACGAAACCTTGCTCCCCCGCCAGCGCTAACTGTCTGTCCATCCTTTGACCGTCATGGGACTGATTGCGGAGTTCCGGATGGTCTCCGAGCAGCTGCCGCTTGTCGACGTGGCGGAGAGCGTGCCCGAAGCAACCGTCGAGTTTGAGTCGGTCCAGGGGCACCCGTCGGGAACGCCGACGTTCATCGTGCGGATCGCGGGTGCCGACGCCGACGTGATCGAGACAGCGTTTGCCGACGCCGGCTCGGTGACCGACCACTCCCTAGTCGCCGAGGAGACGACGCGGCGCTACCGCTGTCGCCCGACCGGCGATCCGCCGACCAACTGGGAACTGCTCGCGGACAACGGGTCGATCCCCGACCGGGTGCTCGCCACGCCGAGCGGTTGGGAGGAGCGGCGCTGGTTCGCCGACCGCGAGGAGTTCGACCAGTTCCAGAGGTTCTGCCGGTCCAACAACTACGACCTCCGGTTGGACCGACTTGTTGAGACCGACGAGGGGAAGGACGGGAGGGCGACCGGTCCGTTCGGGAACGGCGACCACTCCTGGCCGCGCGAGATGACCGACGCTCAGCGGGAGGGGCTCGTCACCGCCCACGAGATGGGCTACTTCGACACGCCGCGGACTGCCACGTTGGCCGACGTCGCAGACGAACTCGGCGTCGCGTCCGCGTCGCTCTCCGAGCGACTGCGCCGCGCACAGAACCACCTCATCGCCGAGTTCCGGCGCACCTCTAGTATGAAACCCCGAATAAATTAGGGTGCAGACTACGGGTTCGTGGTCACAAGCACACCTGTGACCGACGACACGGTACGGACAAACGGGCGCGGAGCCGCCATCGACGCCGAGGGCGTGGAACTCACCTACGCCGACGGGACGGAGGCAGTGAAGGGGATCGATCTGACGATCCCCGAGGGGGAGTTCTTCGGGTTCCTCGGCGCAAACGGCGCGGGGAAGACGACGACGATCAAGACGTTCTCGACGCTGCTGTCGCCGACCGCGGGGTCGATCGCCGTCAACGGCTTCGACGTGCGGGACGAGCCCCGCAGGATCCGTGAGACGATCGGCTATATGGCTCAGGAGACCAGTGTCGACGAGGAACTCACCGCCCGCGAGAACATCCGCTTCGCCGCACGGGCCTACGGCGTTCCAAAGAGCGAGCGTGCAGAGCGCATCGACGAACTGCTCGATCTGGTGGACCTGGCGGACGTGGGCGACAAGCAGGCCAGCGAGTTCTCGGGCGGGATGAAGAAGCGACTGGACGCCGCGACGGCCCTCGTCCACAATCCGCCGCTCGTCTTCCTCGACGAACCAACGACCGGGCTGGATCCGAAGGCACGAAACCGCCTCTGGGAGTACTTCGAGCGCATCAACGAACGCGGGACGACGCTGTTTCTCACCACACAGTACCTCGAAGAGGCCGACCATCTCTGCGACCGTATCGCCGTCATTATGGACGGCGAGATCGTCGCCACGGGCTCACCCGCAGAGCTGAAACGGCGGGTCGGCGGGGAGATCCTCGACGTGGACGTCCCCTCCGGGGAGGACGCCCGCGAGCGCGCCGCCGAGATCGCTCGCGAGGGCGATGTTTTCGACGCCGATGCAGACGTGACCGTCACCGACGATGGGATCAGCGTCACCGCCGAACGGGCACGCGAGCACGGGACAGACCTGCTCGTCACCTTGCGTGATGCCGGAATCACCGTCACCGGGTTCAATATCCGCGCGCCGACGCTCGACGACGTCTTCCTCGCGATCACCGACGAGGAACTCGACTCAGAGAACCGGTCGGCTGACCCCACTGACGTGACGGAACCGGAGGTGATCGCCGAATGAGCGAGGCCTCAGGGGACGAGGGCGCCAGCGGGGCCCGCGCCGACGGTGGGCACGTCCGCGCGACGCCGTCGAGGAACTCCTTTTTCAGCGATTTCTGGGTGAACTTCGTCCGCTGGAACTTGAAGGCCATACGCAACCCGTTCGTCGTCGTCGGGTCGCTCGTCCAGCCGATCATCTTCCTCGTCCTGTTCACGCAGGTGTTCGGCCAGATCGCGACGAGCACGCTCGGTAGCGGTGGCGGGGCGGGAGGCATCACCTACGAGACGTTCCTGTTGCCCGCAATCGCGATGCAGGTTTCGCTGGCGGCCGCCGCGGGGTCGGGGATCGGTCTCGTCAACGACATGGAGGAGGGAATGTTCGAGAAGACGCTCGTGATGCCGATGAGCCGCTCGGCGATGTTCCTCGGCAAGACCGCTGCCGAGATAATCCGGATCGTCGTCCAGATCGCCATCATCCTCGCGCTGGGCTCGGTGCTCGGCGCAAACGTCGCCACCGGGTTCCTCGGTGCCATCGGGATCCTCGGCGTCGGCATCCTCTTCTCGCTGTGGTTCATCGCGCTTTCGAACATCCTCGCCGTCGTGACCCGTGATCAGGAGTCGACGATCATCGGTGCGAACCTCCTCCAGTTCCCCCTGCTGTTCGTTTCGACCGCCTTCCTCCCGTTGGACGCGATGCCCAACTGGATTCAGATCGTCGCGACGTACAATCCGATCACATACGGCGTCGATGCCGCACGCGCGCTTATGTTAAATCAGGATGTTATGACTGTCGTCGAAGTCACCCGTTTCGGTGGTATCTGGGACACGCTCGTTCCAGCGATCGCCGTGCTCCTCGCGCTTGATGTCGTGCTCGGTAGCGTTATGGTCTACCTGCTCAACCGCGCATCGAGTTCTGCCGTACAGTGAGATCCCGCCGGCAGCACTCCCCACGGACTTGATTGCGGCCCTCCTGACGACTTCGAAGAATAACCAGGCGTCTCAGTGACAGCCCGAGAGTGGAGAGCAGGCCAGCGCGTCCGGGTACGTTCGCTGGGTACCATCGGTGAACTATCCCCGAAACCCATCGGTCGCTTGGCCTTGCTGAATCCGACCAGGGCGGTGGCTGATTCGCCAAGAACGTAGCCGGCTGGATAGTGTGTCGAAACGGACTGAACCGCTCGCCGCTGCCGCCCTCCGGGTCGCTCGCGACCGACCATTCCGGGCGTGCGGGCGCTCTCCGCACCGCCCGCGTCTTCTCGCCAAAATCACGGCTCACGAACCGCGAGTAGTCGGCTCTCGGAATTATGCCCCGGACTCGTCTGGATGTATGCTGTGTCCCCGACGACAACCGGTGGGCCAGTCCGCTCCCCGATTTCCAGTCGCCATCGACGTGTCCCGTCCGCCCGTGCGACAGCTGCAAGCTCCTCACCCTGACTGATGTACACCGTATCCCCCGCGACAGTCGGCGATAGGACAGCTCCCTTTTCGGTCTCGTACGTCCATATGTTGCTCCCGTCACTCTCGTCAAGAGCGTGCAACCGTCCAGTGTCCGCATCGGGATACCACTCGCCCACGTACAGCGTTTCGTCCGCGTATGCGGGCGGACTGAGCGTCTTCTTCGGGAGCGTCCAGTCCCACGCAACCTCACCTGAGGTGGTCTCAAGGGCGAATAGCCGTTCTGCCCCGGACCACTGTGAGTCATCCAATCCAGCGGAGACATGTGGCTTCAACGCAGACACGAAGACACGATCCGCACCAGCGACAACGTGTCCTTTGAGCCCCCAGTCATCACCAACATTCAGCTCGGCAGTCCACCCCCGGTCACCGGACTGCGTGTTCACCGCGTACACCTCCCGCGTCGCTCGGTAGCTCTCGTTCATATCGAACGTGAACGCGAGATTCGCGGTTACTGCTGGTTTCGCCCAGTCGGTCCGCCACGTTGGCCCATCCTCAGTCTCGGCGACGTGTGGGCCGAGTGTGGCTGTCCAATCAATCTCTCCTGTCGTCGCATCACACGCGATGATCCCTCGGTTTGACCCAAGATAGACTGAATCATCTCGGACAGTCGGGCTGATCGGCGGCCGTTCTCCGCTTGATGCGGTGATTCCGTCCTCCTGTACCCACTCTTGCTCTCCGGTCGTGCTATCCAGCGCGTGTAGCCGAACTATGTTCCCCTCCGCACGGGTGATGACGAGCAGCCGGTTCTCGTGAAGGGCCGGGGCCCAGCGCATTGGTGGGAGATCGCTGTTCGACCATTGCTCTGTCCCGTCATCCGACGCCAGCGCAAACGCTGTTCCACCAGTCCAAGCCTCAGTGAGATAGAGGTCGTCGTCAACCACTGGCGGATACACGGCCCGATCGCCAAGCTGCTCCCACGCGATTTTCGCATCGTCACGGGGGCCACGCGCTTCCGGCGTGTGGCGTGTATTCCGGGCGTCGTAACCGATCTGGGGCCATGTCCCTACGGGGGTGGAGTCATCAGTCGACGGCGTTTGGTCCCCCTGATTATCGGTTCCACTGCCCGGACTAGCCAGACAGCCAGCCAAGCCGCCCGTGAGGAGTCCACCTGTCGTCGCGAGGACAGAACGACGGCGCATATCTGTTCTGTTGTTCAGTACAGCTAATGGTTTTGTGGTCGCTCAAACACCTGTTTGTCCATCGTCCAGTGAGGCGACATGCCTAGTTGGTGATGTACTCCTAGCTATTGATTTCAGAACATCGACCGACCGATCGTACAAAACGTCAATATCCGCTCGTCAATCGCCTTTGCGCTCTTGCTCGCAGTGTGTGATCGGCCAGTAGTGGAAGGGTGCACCATCGGACCACGAGAGGACAGCGATCGGCTGATCGGATCCGATGCCGACGGCATCCATTGCCTGAACTGCCGTCGGGGCCCACGCATCGAGGACTGCCATATCCATCACCTCGAGGACGACGGCATCGTCGTGGCGACACACATGTGTGCTGTCGACGAGTTCATCGACAATCGGACGGTTCGCGTGACGAGTGAACCACCCGTCACCATTGCGCCCGGTGATACACTACGTTCAATGTCGCCTGCAGGAGAGGTCACGCAAACCCTCCCCGAGGTTGTGGACGTCGACTATCGGTTCAAGAATTCCCTTTCGCCGGGACGCCCTCGGACTGTCACGTTTGAATCATCTATCAAGGACGCCCTGCAGACAGGAGATTATCTGCTCAACGAGGCCGCCGCAAACCACGGATACACGGTCCGGAACAATACCATCCGGAACAATAGGGCCAGTCTGGTGCGTCTTGCATCTGGTCGGGGGGAGTTCGTCGACAACGAACTCTCGGGGTCGAGTCTCGCTGCTGTCGAACTAGAGTGTGACACATCTGGCACCTGGACACCCAAGGGGTGGCTCTACGATGTCGAGCTAGCAAACAACACCGTTGCTCGCTCGGGGTTGAACTACATCAACGTCCAGTCACTGGGCTCGCCTGCGTTCCACTTAGTCCACCGTGCGGGTGGAGACGGAGGAGCAACCCCTCACCGTGAGGTGACGATTCGGGATAACCAGGTGACCGAAAGCGGTGACGTTGGAGTGCTGGTCGAGGACGCGACGGACGTGGCCGTGACGAACAACGATCTGTCCGGACTCAACCGACTCGATATCGATCACCTCCTCGGGCGACGCGGCTACGGGGTTGGGTTCGAAAACGTCGACGGGGCAACAGTAGCGAACAATACCGTTGCTGGCTCACCGGAGTCATTGTCTGATCTCGGCTGGCAGTCACAAAGCAACGACAGTTCGACGAGCGACAACCAGTTCGTCGTCGACGGTGAGAACTCGCCGGCGACGCTTGTCGCTCCAACACCGATCCGCCTTGAGTTCGACCGGACGGTGAGTCCAGATGGAGATAGCCGCAACCTCGCCGTCTTCTGTGCCGCACTCTCGTTCCATGACGAACGTGGTGAACCTCTCACAGATATCGATGTTGGAGGAGAAGAGGTCGATGTGAGCTTCGGCCGTGGAGTGTTCCCACCGGAAGAGTCTGGCGGCGAGACGTGGCGCTGGTTCGGCAGGTCGGAGGGGACGACAGTGATCCAGGTGGCCAGTGATGTCGCGACCGCCGCGACGGAACTCCATATCGACGGTGTCCCCATTGAGAACGGCATCTCGGTCCGTGCTGTTGTCGAGGACGCAGCAGCAGACTCCGTTGATATGGGCTCCGACGAAAGACACGTTATCACCGTGCCGCTGCCGTAATTGAGAGGGTACTTTTATTTATTAAATTCCTCTTCACCTACTTCGGGTCTAAGTGCCACGCCTCCATTGGTTCGACGACAGTCCCGTCGGTATCTATCCACCGATGTTGACACGACTGACGAGACGCCGTCACTGGAGGCCATCGACATCACCGCGGTCGTTTTCGACGAGATGACCTTCGCGGTCGAGCGAGCGCTCTGTGAGAAGCACGACATCAGTATTCACTAGAGCTTCGACGACTGCCGCGAGGAACTGGAGGCCGCTCGCGAGACAGCCCAATCTGGGGCAGATAACTCCGAAAAGTCGGTCAACCACACTGGTGGTTTCGAGTTCCCCGCAGCGTCTCAGTAGGACCAAACGATTCCCCAACGTTACCGATACGGTGGCTCCACGGTAGTCACGACCCGAACCTCGGACTCCTCATAGACGGGTTCGTGGATCGTTTCGTTCCCCGTCAGGGACTCTGACTTCATTCGGGCACCACGAACATACTCCCACAGAATCTCCCCGGTCGTACGTTCATAGCGAAGCCACTGTCGTTTGTCGTCTCCCATCCCATGATAGATAACGATGTCAAAGGTCCCATCGTCCCAGAGACGTATCTTGCACGTTCGCGGCCCTGGTAGTTCTTCTACCGCAAGGTCGCGCATACGATCGACAAGCGGTGCAAGCGGTGCCATCGGTGGGATTCCGTCGGTGTACATAGTTGTGCTGTCCCGTCCTCCCGCAGCCACGCGGGAGCAGCGGTCAACACCCTGAGAGAATTTCGTCACGTCTCTGCCGAGCGATTAGCAGGCGAGAGCCGTACCCGGGACTGCGAGAAAACGTGACGGAATCGACTGCGAAGCGCACCTTCAAAAGCCTACCGGCGGGGTTGCAATGGTTTGGTTTTTGTACCCCCGAGAGGGGTGCGGGGGTTACCACTCCCGCGACGTACCGATGAACGGGAACGCACGACGTCCCACGTCAAGCGGAGTCCAGACAGAAACGCTCGTTAACCGTCGCGACGACCCGTCGAATACGTCGGCTTTCGCGTCGACGGCCGAGCCGTCGTTCTGAATCTCTCCGAACAGCAGCGTCTCATCCCGATCGAAGTCTCGATCTGGTCAATCACAGTCCAGTGAGTCAACCGAAGCTACTTACGTGATACAGACGTATCACAGTATATGAGCACCGATAGTGACGCCGGCGGTGAAGGCGAAATGGAGAAGATCAATGTCAGAGTGCCGCAGTCGCTTCTGACACAGATCGACGAGATCTGGGAGGAACGGGGATACGCGAACAAGTCCGAATTTATTCGCGATGCACTCCGGGATGCCGTCAACCCCCCGACGCAACTGTCTGAGGAAGCGCTCGAGCATCTGGCTGAGAGCCGCAAGCAGCGAGAGCAGGGCGAGACGGTATCGCAGGACGACGTGAAGGGCCGCCTGGGAATCGATGACTGAGGTCGAGTGGACACCGAAAGCACTCGACTTACTGGAGGGACTCGACACCGAAGCCCAAGAGCGACTGGTCAAGAAACTCGACGAGGCGAAAGACTGGACATCCCATCGCCTCGAAAAACTCAGCGGCTATCCGTACTAAAAGCTCCGCGCCGGCGACTACCGTGCGATCATCACGTGGGATCGGGACGAGGATGTCCTCATAGTCGAAGCGGTCGGCCACCGGCGGAATATCTACGATAGGCACCTCCCTCCATAATCCCGCTATCTTCTAACCCGACCGGATGGGTGGGCTGCCGGTCTAACGTTCAAATACGATGCTGAGTCGGTAGTGTTTATTGCCCACGAGAGGGGTGCGGGGGGACCTCACCCCGCTACTGAGCCATGACCGATTCAGAATATCCGTGGCGAGACGAAGCGCTACTCTACGACCTCTACTGGGAACAGGAGCTGAGTACAGTCGAGATCGCAGACAGGCTGGGATGTGCACAAAAGACGATCTGGAGGTGGATGGAGAAATTCGACATCCCCCGTCGAAATAAACACGAGGCGGCACCCAATCGCCGGCGTCATCCCGCCGTGTTCACCGACCGTGGTTACGTCATTTGTGCCTCGAACTACCGCGGAACGACAGATTCCGTCGGGATTCACCGGCTTGTGATGGTGGCAGAGCGCGGATTCGACGGGGTCACAGGAAGCTTATCTACCGTCAACCAAATCACAACAAGGATCCAAGAGGAACGAAGATGAGTGAAGGAGTTCACCGCGGATCCTCTGTCTATCAGCGGGAACGCGACAAAGCGTTGCGGCGTGACGACTGGGAATGCCAGTCATGCGGATCAACAGTCGGCCACGTCGGTGAACCAGAGGTGCCCGTCGCACACGTCCACCACGATACCCCACTATCCGACGGTGGCGTTCATAAAGTCGACAACCTCATAACGCTTTGCCCGGAGTGCCAGGCAGTGTTCAGATAAGGATGAAGAGTGAGGCGGTGTGTTTTCTGAGTGATCCATGCCCGAAAACACACGCCTCAGCGGTACTCTCGACCAGATCGACTTAGACTTTGTTGAACGAGAAGCGACACC
>NZ_RCIH01000010.1 GCF_003675855.1 Halostella salina
ACGACGTTGACGACGCCGTGTTTCTCATCGATGGCTCACTCTCGCTGAAAGACGCCTGTTCACGACACGGCCTCGATTTCCGATACGAAAAACATGGAAATCGGAACAGTGTCGAACGTGTCTTTCGAGAAGTAAAACGACGAACATCTTCGTTTTCAAACTGTTTTAGCAATGCCGACGCAGACACAGCTGACGACTGGCTCAAATCGTTCAGCTTCGCATGGAATCAGCTAATCTGAACACTACCGATGAGTGTAGGGAAGTTTCACAGAGGACCGCTAGCGCTAGCGACACTGCTGAACAGCGGAAGCGGTGGTGTGTCTCCTGTAGCTTGAACTGCGCACCTGCTGTGGATGGAGTATCCTCACGCGTTCGTTCGCCGGAACGGAACCGACGGTGTGAGCTGGCCATCGCCACGTCGATCGTCGCTGAACAGCGGAAGTAGTGGTGTGTCTCTCTCGACTAACAGCGGAGCCTGTGGTATAAAGACCACTAGCCATGTCGGCTTGTTGCTGAACAGCGGAACCAGTGGTGTGGGGGAGTCATGGGGACAACGGAACCGTCAGTGTGTGGGACCGACCAGAGACAGCGGAAGTGGCGGTGTGTCCGCCGTGCTGAACAGCGGAAGTAGTGGTGTGAGTGGTGGTCGAGCAAAGACAGCGGAACCGGTGGTGTCCGGAATTTATAAATAAAACGGGACAACGGAATCAGCGGAACCAAAGGTTAAGACCGATGCCTGTCACCCTGTCCAGTATGGACGACGAATTCACGTTTGATCGGAAGGATTCGATCTTCCGCAATCGGAACGCGCTGACCGAGCATTGGACGCCGGACGAGCTGGTCGGACGCGACGCGGAACTTCGGGAGTATCACACCGCACTTCAGCCCGTGATTCAAAACGAGATCCCGAGTAACGTCTTTCTGTACGGGAAAAGCGGTGTCGGGAAAACGGCCGCGACACGGTTTCTCCTCCAACGGCTCGAACGGGACGCAGCCGACATCGAAGGATTGGATCTACACACAGTCGAGATCAACTGTGACGGGCTCAATTCCTCGTATCAGGCGGCGGTCCAACTCGTCAACGAACTCCGGGAGCCGGGCGAGCAAATTTCCGACACCGGGCATCCCCAGGCGGCGGTGTACCGATTTCTGTTCAACGAACTCGATGCGCTCGGCGGGACCGTACTGCTCGTCCTCGACGAGGTCGACCACATTGAGGACGACTCCTTGCTGTACAAGCTCCCGCGTGCGCTGTCGAACGGTGACGTGGAGGACGTGCAACTCGGTGTCATCGGGATCAGCAACGACCTGACGTTTCGGGAGCAACTGTCCTCGAAGGTTCGGTCGTCTCTGTGTGAAAAGGAGGTCTCGTTTTCGGCATACAATGCGACCGAACTCCAGCAGGTGTTGCGCCAGCGCGAAAAAGTAGCGTTCAAAGAAGGCGTTGTTGACGACGGCGTGATCGAGTTATGTGCCGCTTTCGGTGCGAAAGACTCCGGGGACGCCCGGCAGGCGCTTGACTTGTTGCTGGAAGCCGGCGACATCGCCCGTTCGGAGAACGCCGAGAACGTGACGGAACGTCACGTCGATCGCGCCCGGACGAAACTGGAGACCGATCAGGTTGAACAGGGAATTTCGAACCTCCCCGAACACGGGCAGTACGTTCTCTACGCGCTGACGCTGCTACACGAGGACGGCGACACGCCAGCCCGGACGAGGGACATCCACGACGTGTACGGGCTCGTCTGTGAGCGGGAAGGTGTCGAGCCCATATCGATGCGGTCCGTTCGCGAGCATCTCGCGGAGTTAATCCAACTCGGGATCGCTTCGTCGACGGTCAAAAACCGCGGTCAGGACGGCGGGAAGTTCAAAGAGCATACGCTGGACCAGTCGGTCGCCAGCGTTCAGGCCGGGCTGACGACGGTCCCCGAAGACTGATCCTCACACCACGGGTTCCGCTGTTCGACGGATCGGTAATCGCACACGGGATGGATGTATCCTATTCGATTCTCGTTCTTTTCGACTCCGTATTCTCCTCACGTCCAGTCGAAAAACGTACAGTCACCCCGACTACAGTCGAACCGTCGATACGATTATATCACAGGCGCGTCAACTGGAACCGATGGCAAAGCGGCTCTCGACCGGCGTCACCGCCATCGACCGGAACCTCGACGGCGGCGTGCGCGCCGGCAGCGTGGTCGCGCTGCTGGCTCCGCCCGATAGCCAGAGCGAGCCGCTGCTACACGAGTTCATGGAGGAACGTCCGACCGCCTACATCACGACGCTGCGGACCGAGCCGGCCGTTCGGGACGACCTGGAGCGCGTGCTCCGGACGGACGACTACTCGATCCAGTACGCCGGCATCGACACGCCGATCGACAACGCCGGCCGCGTCGTCCAGCAGGTCGACGGGCAGGCAAACGTCGTCGTCGACACGCTGAACCCGCTGGAGGAGACCGGCGAGCGCAACCGCTACGTCAACTTCCTCAACCAGTTCAAGACCCACCTCACCAACACGGGGGCGGTCGGCTTGCTCCACTGCACGGCGATGGACCCGCCGCCGCTGCGCGAGACGACGCTCACCATCGCGGACGTGGTGTGGGAGCTACAGACCGACGTGAAGGGGAACTCGATCGAGAACTTCCTCCAGGTGTCGAAGTTCCGCGGCGGTCGGCCCGCCGACGAGACGATCAAACTGGACCTCGGCGAGGAGGTCGCGGTCGACACGAGCCGCGACATCGCGTGACCGGCGGCCCTCGATCGATCTCCGGCTTCGCTTCGCGGTGATCTCCCCGGGACCACCGTGTGTCGACGTGCCCGGGGGAGTACGTTTATTCGTGCCGACAGTGTACCCGGACGTACCATGTCACGACTCAAACGCGCGCTGAGCCGGTCGCGCCACGCCGCGATCGGTGCCAGCATCGGGGCCGCCGTCGGCGGCCTGTTCAGCCGGAACGCCGCAAGCACCGGTGCGGCGGTCGGGGGACTCGTGGGAGCGATCATCGGCGAGAAGCGGGTGTCGGCCCGCACCCGGGTGGACGAGATGGTCGAGGAGACGTAGCCGCGACCAGCAGTTCTCCCGCGGTTCCAGTTCGCCGGCCACTGCTTCCCTCCCGACAGCGACGGCAGTCCTCGCGGAGTGCGGAATCACTATGGCGTCCCGGCTACCCGATCGTACCATGGAACTTGAGGGCTACTCCGACGAGTTCACGCGGCGCGACTGGGAAGCCGAGACCGACGACGGCCCGATCCGGTTTGCCATGATCGGCGTCGGCTGGTGGACACGGGACATGGCCATCCCGGCGGTACAGGAGTCGAAGTACTGCGAGACGACGACGCTGGTGAGCAGTTCGACCGAGAAGGCCGAGGACGCGGCCGAACTCGCCGACACGATCGAGCACGGGATCACCTACGAGGAGTTCCACGACGGGAAAGCCAGCGACGCGTACGACGCCATCTACGTCGTCACGCCGAACGCGCTCCACCTGCAGTACGTCGAGACCGCCGCCGAACTCGGCAAGGCGGTGCTGTGCGAGAAGCCGATGGAGGGCGACGTGGAGCGCGCCGAGCAACTGGTCGCCGCCTGCGACGAGGGCGACGTGCCGCTGATGATCGGCTACCGGATGCACACCGAGCCGGCGGTCCGCCGGATGAAGGAACTGATCGACGACGGGTTCATCGGCGACCCGGTGCAGGTCCACGGTCACATGTCCCAGCAGCTGCTGGAGATGATCCCGGACCCCGACCAGTGGCGGCTGAACGACGACCTCTCGGGCGGCGCGACGGTGATGGACATCGGGCTCTACCCCCTCAACACGACGCGGTTCGTCCTCGACGCCGACCCGGAGCGCGTGCTGGCGTCGACGATCTCGACCGACGAGGCCTTTGCCGACGTGCCCGACCAGTACGCCTCGTTCATCCTGGAGTTCCCGGACGACGTGCAGGCGGCCTGCACCGCCACGCAGAGCGGCTTCGAGACGGGCCACCTGCGCATCGTCGGCGAGCGCGGCGAACTGCTGCTCGAACCCGCGTTCTTCAACCGCGACGCCGCGTCGCTGACGCTCAAGCGCGGCGAGAGCGAGGCGTCGATCGAGTTCCCCGACGTGGACCAGATGGAGGAGGAGTTCGACTACTTCGCCAACCGCCTGCTCACCGACGGGGAGATCGAACCGGACGGGGAGCACGGGCTGGTCGACATGCGCGCGATGGACGCCATCTACGAGGCCGGCGAGACGGGGCGCGCCGTCGACCTGTAGCGTTGTGCTCGATCCGGGCGCGAGCTTCGGAACCCCACCACAGTTGCGAACCGGTTAGAATACACGGTTCCCAGAGATCACATGTTCTCACCGACATCGGTGACCGACTGACAGTGCCACAAACGATATGATAGTTCTTCACAAGGATGCGGTATGGCTCCGGACCGTTTACGCCGACGCGACCTGCTTGCAGGCGTGACTGGGGCAGTCACTGCGATCTCGGGGTGTTCCAGCACCGACTCCGACCAGCCGACGGAGACTGACACTGATTCCGCTCCGTCCACGGGAACTGCCACCGACGCCGACCCCTCCGAGACGACGGCGGAATCGGCCACGATCAGCCTCGATGCGACGATACAGAACGACAGCGTTCTCGTCGGCGAGACGGTCAGGGTCGGCGTCGTCGTCGAGAATCAGGGGACGGCGGCCAGCCAACGTACCCTCGTTCTCACGGAGGACGGCCTCGAGGCCGATACGGCGACCGTCACGGTGCAAGGCGGCGGCGAGGAGACGGCAACGCTGACGTTCGTCACACCGTCGGAGCCGGGCACGGTCTCGCTCGAACTCAACGGGGAACGTATCGGCGAGGTCACGGTCATCCACCGCACACGGCTCCACGTCGCTCCCGACGGTTCCGACGACGCCGTCGGAACCCCGGACGACCCGGTCAGAACGATCGGGAGGGCGCTCGAACGAGCACGCCCCGGTACCACGGTCCAACTCGCCCCCGGCGAGTACCGCGAACTGCTGCGGACCCGACGGGACGGCGAGCCCGACGCCCCGATCACGGTTACCGGTCCGCCGGAGGCGGTCATCCGACCCCCGCTGGGCGTCTACAACGCGGTCCGGATCGACCACAACCACTTCCACCTCCGCGGCGTCACGATCAACGGGTTAGTCGATCCGGAGCGCAAGTACGAGGACTACCGCGTCTGGATCCCCTGGTGCGTGTCCATCACGCCCCTGAGACGACGTGACGAGGGCCTCGAATACCTCCGGGACATCGTCGTCGAGCCGTCGAGAATCGGCAACAGTGCCCAGGGACTCATACAGGTCGAGCGTGTCCGGAACGCCTCGATCGGGAACTTCGAAGTCATCGGCCCCGCGGGGATGCAGTTCGATCCGCGGGTCGACAACCACGAGGTCGGCCACATCCGGGAGATCGTCTACGTCGGCAGCCCGGAGGTCCACCGCGGCGAGGACCACTACAAATACGAGACGCTGGACCGCAGCCGGGACATTCGTATCCACCACATCGACAACAGCGAGGGGTACGCACACAACGAACTCGTCGACGTGAAACTCGGGAGCAGCGACATCACCGTCGAGTACTGCACGGACCGGAACGCGGGACACAACTCCGAGGGCGTCGTGAACGCGGCTATCGACGTGAAGGGCAACGACTGTACGGTCCGCTGGAACGATATCGGGGAGTGTCCACTCCCCGTGAGCTTCGGCGCGTGGGCACCCTCGGAGGACGTCGACGGGGGCGACTGGAGTCGGAACAACGCGGTCTACGGGAACCACATTCACGACTTCATCGCGGGGCCGTTCCGCCTCCGGAACGAGGGTGACATCGGACCGGTCTCGTTCGATGACCAACGCACCCTCTGCGGAAACCGGATCGAACGCGGCGAGCTCGACGTCGAACCGTGGATGGCTGACGCAAACGGGTTCGACGGGCTCGTCGACCGACGCGGGACCGACGAAGTGACCGTCGAGGTGGGGACTGGACCCGACGGACGCGCACTCGACCCGGCTGCCGTTATCGTCGACCGGGGGACGACCATCACCTGGGACTGGGTCGACGGCAGCGGGAGCCATTACATCGTCGACCGCCTCCGTGTCGCTTCCGACCCCGAATCCGTCCCCGATCCGAGGCCCGCGCCGTACTCCGAGTCCAAGACGCTCGATCTGGTCGGAATGACGCGGTTTGCGTGCTACGCACACCATCAGGAGGGGATGATCGGGGCCGTCGTCGTGGCCGACGACCCGGACCGGTATGCCTTCGCGCAGGCGGCCTGCGACGGGGACGTGCCCGACGGTGACGGTGTCGGGCACGCCGGTGGCGACGGTCGCTGGTCGTAAGCCCGCGCTCCGACACGTGCGAAACCAGGTGGTCCGGCCGAACGTCACCAGTCCTGCAACGACCGCCGGCAGCCGTCACATCGGGACGGGGCAACCCCTATCATCTTAGCATCGGGCCGCGAAAGGCCGGGTATGCCACGCGACAACCCCCTCGACGGCGACGTTGCCATCGTCACCGGCGCGAGTTCCGGCATCGGCGCGGCGACCGCACACGAACTGGCGGCCGACGGCGCGAACGTCGTACTGGCCGCACGGAGTGCGGACCGCATCACAGAACTCGCCGACTCGATCGAGGCCGACCACGGCGTCCGTGCGGAGGCGGTACCGACCGACGTGACCGACGAGGACGCCGTCGACGCGCTCGTGGAGACGACCGTCGAGACGTTCGGCCGCCTCGACGCGGTCGTGGCGAACGCGGGCGTCGGTCGCTCCGGGTCGGTCGAGGGGATGGCGACCGAGACGTACCGGACGATGCTCGGCGTCAACGTCGACGGCGCGTTCTTCACCGCCCGCGCGGCGCTGCCCCACCTCCGGGAGACCGAGGGAACGCTCGTGTTCCTCGGCAGTTTCGCGGGGCAGTACCCCCGTCCCGGTAATCCCGTGTACGCCGCGACGAAGTGGTGGGTCCGAGGGTTCGCGCTCAGCCTCGCGGGGAGCGTCGGCGGCGACGGTGTCGGCGTCAGCGTCGTCAACCCGACCGAGGTGCGAACGGGGTTCCTCTCCGAGGACGAGGACGCCGAGGGGTTCGACGAGCGCTTCGCCCCCGGCGAGGTGACCGAGCCGTCGGAGGTGGCTGCCGCGATCGCGTTCGCCGTCCGGCAGGAGTCGCCAACTGCGACGACGGAGATCGACCTGTTCCGGCGGGACAAGTTCGAGCACTTCTGACTGGGTTACTCAACTTTAACCAATCCAAAACCTCGATCGAACACGTTGTCCTCTCCATTGAGACTGTTGAACCGTGGACAGGGCGAACGCCCCCACCCCACGTTTCCGCTGTAGATCGGTAAGGGTCTGACCCTCTTCGTGGCCCTTTCAGGTGGAACTCTTGGTGGCAAGGATGGACGAAGATACGGTGAGCTGGTCGCTCGAAGCTGCGCTTCTCGCTTTCTACTAACACGAAGAAGTGCAGTACGGAAACGTTCATAAGATAGGTATAAAAAGTTATCTATAGAATCAGGATAAGAACCTTCCATGTCCATCAGTAGCCAGTCGGTATCGTTCATCTACAGCGGAAATACGGGGTGGCCGGGACAGAGTTACCGATGTAAATAGACTGTACTGAATAATATCGGCATATTTACAGCGGAAACCTGGTCCATCCGGTGACGGTGAACGAGAAACTTGATGCCGATGATCGGGAAAATCGTTTGGCCGTGGACTTGGATGAGTGGTGTCATCTACAGCGGAAACAAGGTTGTTACATAAGATGTATTTCATTACGGTGGTATGCTCTCAAACGACTATTTCGAACCTATTTACAGCGGAAACGTGGGGTGGGTGTGGCCTTCATCTTTATATTCCATCGTTCCAATCCTCCGAATATGGACGATTCGCAGATCGACTCGTACGACGACGCCGACGACCAGAAGTCGGCACTAGCCGCGGCTGCTTCGGAGCTGTTTCCGGACGAGCATCCGATCTTTGCCGATAAACAACTCCTCCAGATCGGCCACATCCCGGATGGCGACCGGATCGTCGGGCGGGACAGTGAGATACGGTCACTTGCCGATCAACTCGTTGACGCAACCGACGGCAACTCTCCGGAGAACGTTATCATCTACGGCAAGCCCGGCACCGGCAAGTCACTCGTCTCGAAGTACGTTACGCAGTTGACCGAGGTCAAAGCTCGGACGAGCGGGCACGACGTGGCGACTGCCTACATCGAGTGCAACGAGGACAATACCGAAACCCAGGCCGTTGCAACGATCGGTCAGACACTCAATCGCGAGGGGTCAAGTGTGACCGTACCGGATACCGGGCTGTCGACGAGCCGGTACTACAAGCGCCTGTGGGACCTGCTTGACGCCGAGTACGAGACAGTCATCGTGATCCTTGACGAAGTCGACCTACTGGAGGACGACAGTGTCCTCATGGAACTGTCCCGCGCGGAGGAAGCCGAGAAGACGACCTGCAACATCGGGATCATCGCCATCTCGAATAAGACGAAGTTCGTGGAAAATCTCGGGCAGCGGACGACCTCGAGTTTGCAGGAGACTGAACTGTTCTTCCCCCCGTACGACGCCGAGCAGCTGCAGGCGATCCTGCGGAACCGAACTGATGCGTTCCGTGAGGGCGTGCTATCTGACGGCGTGGTTGAACTCTGTGCCGCGCTGGCCGCCCGGGAACACGGCGACGCCCGGAAGGCCCTGGATATACTTCGGAACGCCGGAAAGATCGCCTACGAGGAAGGTGATGATCGTGTAACCGAGGCTCATGTCCGTAACGCCCAGGAACGCGCCGAAATCGACCGATTTCGAGAGATGATCGCCGACTCGACGGTCCAGAGCCAGGCCGTCATCCTGTCGTTGGCGCTACTAACGCAGCACGGCGATGGTGACGTCTTCACGTCCGGCGATATCTATCCAGTATACGAGTTCGTATGTGAGCAATGTGATCTTGACTCCCTAACCGAACGCCGGATCCGGGACCTCCTCAAGGAACAGGATTTCCTCGATATCATCCAGTCGACGAAGCGCTCGCGGGGCCACGCTCGCGGGATCGGACGCGAGCATCGGCTGATCGACGATGCCACGATCGTCCGCGAAACGATCCTGTCCGAGCCCCGGTTCAGCGACCTGTTCGAAAGCGTGTCGGAATCGCAGTTCGCGACCGCGATCGCTCGATCCTGACGCTACCTCCCATGGCATCCGCTGATTAGCCGTGAAGTACCACTTCTGACCGTCCCCGGCCGGTCCCGTCACACCGACCTCACGTCCGGGCGCGCAACACCACCAGCACCCCGACCAGCGCCGCCGCGAGCGCCGCCTCGGCGTACATCGCCGTCCGCATCGTCGCGGCGGACGCGACCGCGCCGATCGCCGCCGGGAAGACGAAGAACCCGGCCTGCCCGGCGGTCATCGCGACGGCGTTGACCGGGCCGCTGTACTCCGGCACCCGGTCGGTCGCCCAGGCGAGCAGGGTGGGGAACATCCCGGACACCAGTAGCCCGGCGCAGAACGTCGCCGCGAACAGCGGGACCTCGCCGTCGACGGCGACGACCGCGTACAGCACGGGCACCGACAGCGCCGCGCCGGCGGTCACGATCCGGAGGTAGCCGAACCGCTCCGCGACCGCCCCGAACCCGAGGCGGCCGGGGACGTACGCTGCGAGGTAGACCGACAGCAGGAGGTTCGCCCGCGACCGCGGGAGGAAGCCGTTCGCGTAGTACGGGAGCCAGGTGAAGATCCCGCCCTCGATGCCGACGACTAGCATCATCGCGGCGCTCAGGCCGAGCATCGACGGTCTGCGCAGAAGTGCCCGCACGTCTGCAAGCGACAGCGACTGCTCGTTCTCGATCCCCTCCGGCGCGGGAAGCCGGGCGATGAAGCCGGCGACGACGAGGAAGAGCCCGGCCATGACCGCGTACGCGATCCGCCAGTCGCCCCAGCCGAGGACGAGCGTGGCGAACAGCGGGCCGGCCGTCGCGCCGACGGCCCACGCCATCGTCTGGAAGTTGAACACCCGCCCCCGGCTGGCCGGGTAGAGATGGCTGAGCACCGGCCGCCCGAGCGCGCGGAAGCCGCCGGTGGCGAACATCCGGACGAACACGAACGCGAGCAGCAGGAGGAACGTCGGCGCGAAGCCGACGCCGACGAGGCAGACGCCCGCGGCGGCCAGCCCGAGCGCGACGAACCGCTGGACACGGAGGCGGCCGACGACCATCCCGACGCCGAACAGCGTCAGCACGTAGCCCAGCGCCGACACCGGGGCGATCAGCCCCAGCTGGGCCTCGGTGAGGTCGAACGCCGTCCCGAAGCTCGGCAGCATCGCGCCCCGGACCTGCAGGGAGAGCCCGACGAGCGCGGAGAACGCGAAGATGGCCACGGTCCACCGCCGTCGCTCCGCGGGTCCCCGCCGTTCGCCCGTGTGCTCCCGTCCCGTCGGCTCCGACATGCCCCCGAGTTTCAGACCGGCGACCTAACCCGTGTCGATCACGTCCCGGGTCCCCGCGTCGCGGTCGGCGCGGTCGACGCCAGTCGGCAGCTCCGGGCCGACGCGACCGCGCTCACTCCCGGTGGCCCCAGCGCCGCCCCTCCTCGTCGTACCGGGCCTCGGCGATCCGGTCGTGCTGGTCGGCGGAGAGCGAGACCGTCGTCGCGCCGGCGTTCTCGTCCAGTTGCTCGGTCGTGCGCGCGCCGACGATGGGGACGCAGGTGAACTTCTCCTGCTCGATAAGCCAGCGCAGCGCGACCTGTGCTGGCGTGGCGTCGAGTTCGTCCGCGACGGCGCGGATCTCGTCCAGCACCTCCCACCCGCGGGCCGACACGTAGTACTCGTCGAACTGCGGGTCGATGGCTCCCCGGGAGTCCTCGGGGGCCTCGACGCCGTCGTCGGTGCGCTCGTACTTGCCGGTGAGGAAGCCGCCGGCCAGCGGCGAGTACGGGCAGACCGCCAGGTCCTGGTCGGCGCACACGTCGAGGTAGTCGACCACGTCGTCGCGGTAGGCGGCGTGGAACAGCGGTTGCGTCACCTTGAACCGCTCCAAGCCCTCCACGTCGCTCGTCCAGAGCGCCTTCGTCAGCTGCCAGGCGGCCATCGTGCTCGCGCCGAGGTGGTGAACCTTCCCCTCGCGGACGAGGTCGTTCAGCGTCCGCAGCGTCTCCTCGATCGGCGCGTCGTCGTCCCAGCGGTGGATGTAGTACAGGTCGAGGTAGTCCGTTCCGAGGCGGTCGAGCGTCCCCTCGATCTGGCGGCGGATGTGCTTGCGGCCGAGGCCGGAGTCGTTCGGGCCGGGCTCGCCCCAGCCGTCGAACGGGAAGTACACCTTCGAGGCGAGCACGAAGTCGTCGCGGTCGTGGTCCTCCAGCCACTCGCCGATGAAGCGCTCGCTCTTGCCGTTGGGCGTGCCGTACACGTTGGCGGTGTCGATGAAGTTGATCCCGCGGTCCCACGCCGCGTCGAGCAGTTCGTGGGCCTCCTCGCGGTCGGTCTCGACCACGCCGTTCGTCTCGCGGCCGAACCGCCACGTGCCGAAGCACAGTTCCGACACCGTCGTCCCGGTCGATCCGAGCGTCGTGTACTCCATGCTCCCATCTGCTCCGGGGAGGCGAATAAGGGTTGAGGCAGCGGAAAGCGACTGGCGGGTCGCGCGGCGGCGGCGCTCGCGCGGTTCCGCCGTCGGCTCGTTCGACTCGCGCCGTCGCGGCCGAACCGCTCGGATCTCTCTATATTTCTCCGGATCCCGGAGTTATCGGCTTAGAACTAGTTATAAAGTATTATCGGTTCTCTGCAACAGTCGTAAAACGTCACTCGTCTCGACATATCCGGCTAAAATCGTCCGAAATCGTCCGAAGCCTCGGCCCGTTATATGACCGTGTAGCCACAAGGGTGGAGTAGACTCACCGAGGTGTCAACCAATGTCTGCCCCCTCCGCACACAACGACGACATCGCCGACGGCGCGACCAGCGCCGCCTCGTCGATTCGAGCACAGCTCGACGACCACGCGCTCACGACGCCGTTCCAGATGGCCGGGTTCTGGATGGCCGTCGTCCTGCCGTTCCTGCACGTCCCGCTGCTGGCGACCGGCCTGTCGACCCCCTCTGAGACGATGACGTTCCTCGCGCTGCTCGCCCTGAACCTCGTGGGCCTGGTTGTCGGCCACACGTACAATCGCAACTGACCACGACACCCGGCGTACTGACGCGTCGCACGACCTTCCCGCCGTGTGGTGCGTCACGGTCCCCGCCGTGTGACACCCACCCCCGCCCCGCCTGCTCCCCGCTACACCGTCCTTCTCGCTACGCCGCCTCGATCATTTCCCGCAGCGCGTTCTCGTCCACCTCGAACTTGAACTTCGGCGCTCCGTCGACCAGCACGTACGGCACCCGGTCTCCGTAGCGCTCGCGCAGGTCAGGGTCCTCGTCCACGTCGACCACGTCCACGTCGACGGGCCGCGCCGCCGCGTCGCTCGCCCGGCGCACCGCCGCGATCGCGTCGTCACAGAGGTGACAGTCCTCGCGCGTGTACACCGTGACCGTCGTGGCCTCGCTCATGGGTCGTCGTTCGGCCCCGCCGCCCTTACCGCCGTCGGGTCGTCGGCGCGGCCGCGCGGCGCGGAACCTCGCCGCGCTCGGATAGTTTCATTACGGCCGAGCGTATCCACGGCGACCATGGAGAGCATCGACGTCACCGACGAGCAGTACGAGCGACTCGACGACATCCGGGAGTCGCTGGCCGAGGACGTGTCCTACGGCCACGTCCGCGCACGGGACGCCGTCCAGTACCTCCTCGACGAATACGACGGCGACGGGCCGGACGTCTCGGCCGATTCGACCGCCGTTGACGGGACGGACGACGATGATTCGGACGACGAACCGGAGGCGGACGAGAGCGGGAACGGCGACGGCGGCGATGACGACGGCGAAGACGACGACAGCGAAGACGACGCGGATGGTGACGATGCTGACGACGGTGACGATGCCGACGGTGACGACGACCGCCTCTCGGCGATGATGAACCTGCTCGACACGCACGACGACAAGTGGGAGCAGGCCGACTCCGAGGAGACCCGCTACGTGGTCGACCTGCCCGACGGCGGGACCGAGGAGGTCCAGACGAAAGACGACGTGAAGGCGATCCTGTTCAAGAACTACTGATGGGACTGCTCGCACGGGTCGCCGCCGCGGTTCGCTCGGTCTTCGGCGGATCGGCGGACGACGGCGACGCGAACGCCGACGACGGGGGCGCTGATGCGGACGCTGCTGGCCCCCACCCGGACGATCCGGACGCCCGATCGGCGGAGACAACCGACACGCCGTCCGGACCGGCGACGACCGACTGTTCCGTCTGTGGCACGACGTTCGAGGCTGACGACGACGCGTGTCCGCTCTGTGGCACCGCGCCGGGGGCCGACGATGGGGCCGACGCCCCCGGCCCCGAGACGACAGCGACGGACGGGACGGCGACCGACGACGCCGCGGACCGCCTCAGTGACCTCCGCGACGAGTAGCCGTGGTGTGAGTTAACACTTTGAGGCCGGCGGTCGAACGACCCGGTATGGACAGCAGACGCTACGGGTTCGAGGGGTCGACGCCGGCGATCCACGACGACGCGAGCGTCAGCCGGGAGGCGACGCTGGTCGGGGACGTCGAGGTCGGAGCCGACGCGAGCGTCTGGCCCGGGGTCGTTCTCCGGGGCGACGTCGCTCCGGTCCGGGTCGGGCGGCAGGCACACATCGGGGACACAGCCGTGCTCCACGCGAGCACGGCGGGGGAGCGCGCGATGGTCGGGCACGGGGCGGTGCTGAACGACGCGGTCGTCGAGGACGGCGCGCTCGTCGGGTTCAACGCGACGATAAACTCCGAGGTGCGGGTCGGGGAGGCGAGCATCGTCGCCTCGGGGACGACGGTGCCGGAGGGGTACGATATCCCGCCGGAGTCGTTCGTCCGGGGCGTGCCGGCGACCGTGACGGCGCTCTCGGAGACGACGATCGACCCGGCGGAGATATTCGACGCGCACTCCTCCGGGGCGTACACGGATCTGGCGGCGCGCCACGACGACCTCTTTCGGTAGATCGGACGGTCTCAACGCCCGGCTACCGGGTTCGAACCCCGGGAATCTTGGTCCCCCGCTGCGAACGATGGCGCATGTCTGGTTCGAAGGTCGGCGACGACGGACGCGGCTGGCTTCGGCGGGCGTTCGTCACAGGGACCGCGATCACCGTTCCGACGATCATCACCCTCATTCTGCTCGGCGCGGTGCTTGACTTCGTTTCGAACACGATCTCCCCTGCGGTGGCGGCTCTCGGACTGGTCCCGGGGACCGACAGCCTCCCCGAACCGGCGCTCGAACTCCTCACGGTCGGCGTCCTGCTCACGGTCGTGTTCGTCGTCGGGTTCGTGGCCGAGCGCAGCGGCGGGGGACCAAGCAACGATAGCACCGGCGGCTACACCCGCGAGTTCGACGAGTTCGTCGCCGCCATCCCCGGCGTCGGCACCGTCTACTCCAGCGTTCGCAAGATGAGCGACGTGTTGCTCGAGAGCGACACCGAGAGCTTTCAGGAGGTCAAACTCGTCGAGTTCCCCCATGACGAGACGTACATGCTCTGCTTTCTGACCTCCCATCCGCCGGACGCGATCCGGGAGACCGTCGGCGAGTCGGAGATGGAGACGCTGTTCCTCCCGCTCGCGCCGAACCCGGTGATGGGCGGGTTCCTCATCAACGTGCCCACGGAACGGGTCCACGACGTGGACCTGACCGTCGAGGAGGGCGTCAGGGCGATCGTCACCAGCGGCGTGGCCACGGGCGAGGAGGTCGACGACATCTCGCCGGACGGGTTCGACGACATCTCCCCGACGCAGTTCGGCGAGGCGATCGTCGACAAAGTCGCCGGCGCGGGTCCGGGCGACGACGACGCCAAGAAGTAGCTACTTCAGCCCCTCGTGGGCCGCGATGTCCGCCCGAACCCGGTCGGCGATGGGGCGGGTCTCCTTCGTCTTCGGGTCGACCGTCACCTGTACGGTCTCGGCCGTCGCGGCCACGTCGCCGTCGACCCGGATCTCGTACTCCATCGGCAGGCTCGACTCGCCGATCTCCGGCACGCCGAGCGCGACCGTGGGGTCGTGGTCGATCGTGATCGGCGTTCGGTAGTCGATCTCGACGTGCGCGAGCACGGAGTCGATGTCCGACAGCGGCACGTCGAGCACGTCCGAGAAGTAGTCGACCCGGGCCTCCTCCAGATACGTGGCGTACACCGCGTTGTTCACGTGCCCCATGAAATCGATGTCGTTGACTCGCACGTCCAGCGTCGTGGTGTAGGAGAACTCGTCCATCAGCGGTCCCTACCGGCCCGGCGTAGTTCGGTCTGTCGGAACTACCCGGCCCACTCGCCGCCGATGTCGCTGCTGACTCGGTCACGCCACAGCTCGAAGCTGGTCTCGCAGGCCTCGCTCGTCTGCAGGTGGTCGATAAAACCGGCTCCCGGGTCGGCGAGGTCGCCGTCGCAGAACGGACAGGTGTTCGGGTCGCTCCAGGTCGGGGCGCTCGGGGAGTGGTCACTCGGTACCATCGTGTCCGGTCGGACCACGGCCTCGGTGATAAAGGTGAGTCTATTATATATTGCTCGAATATAATGTGGTTAACCACCACTTCGACACGACCCTGGACGGACGGAAGTTTTCCCCGACTCGAACCGATCGCACGTTCATCCGGATCCCGGACGCGGTCCGCCACGGATCGAAAGCGCCTATCCGTCCCCGTCCGAAGAGGGAGACATGTCAACGGTGAACCCCCGGCAACGGGCCAGGGAACGGCCGCTCGCGGCGACCGTACTGCTCTCGGCGATCGGGTACGCCCTCGTCGTCGCTGCCTTCTCGGGCGCTGTCCCCATCTTCCCGGACATCGGTCGGGAGACGGTCGACCTGATCTCCCACGCCATCGCGGTCGTCAACACCCTCGCCACGATATCGCTCGCGCTCGGCTGGTACTGGATCCGGCAGGGCGAGGTGCGCAAACACCGGGCGGCGATGCTGACGGCGTTCGCCCTCATCCTCGTCTTCCTGCTCATGTACCTGCCGAAGGTCGGCGGCGGCGGCGAGAAGCATTTCGTCGGTCCCGAACTCGTCCGGATCGGCTACCTGATCATGCTCGCGATCCACATCGTACTGTCGGTCGTGGCCGTCCCCGTCGTGCTGTACGCCGTCGTGCTCGGCCTGACGCACACCCCCAGCGAACTCCGGAACACCGCCCACGCCCGGGTCGGTCGAATCGCAGCAGGGACGTGGATCCTCAGTCTCACGCTCGGCGTCGTCACGTACGTGATGCTCAACCACCTCTACGACTCGACGTTCGTTCCGGCCTGAGACGGGTCGCTGGTACTGGTTCCGTACGACCGTACGACACCGTACGGTCGGCTCGGACCCCACCCCAGCGACTCGGAACGGTCGTGTGCGCTCGCGGCACGTCCGCGGTAGTCGTTTGACCCGTCCGCACCTGTCTTCCCACAATGGCTCCTTCCGAACCGGTCGCCGACCTCGCGCCGAGCGCCAAACTCGTGTACAAGGTGCTGGAACACAACGGCCAGCTGACACAGCAACAGATCGCCGAGGAGTCCCTCCTCCCCGCCCGGACGGTCCGCCACGCGCTCTCGGAACTGGAGTCCGTCGACGCAATCGAGGAGCGGATCCACTTCCAGGACGCCCGGCAGCGACTGTACGACCTGCAGTAGTCCCGGCCCGGCGGTCCCACCGCCCCCCTCACCCGAGCGCCTTCACCGTCACGTCCCGACTCCCTTCCTCCCCCGGCAGTTCGACGCTGTCGACCAGCGACGAGCGCACCGTCGCCCGCCAGTCCTCGACCGCTTCGACGTGGCGCTCGCGGTGCCGGTCGGTGGTGTACTCCGCGTCCGCGGCGGCCCGGATCTCGTCCTCGGTCGTCGCCGGGTCCGGGTACGGTGGAACGGACTCGATCAGGTCGGCGGGGTCCAGATGGACCGGGTCGCCCTCGCCGACGAACTCGCCGGTCCCCATCTCGTGGAGGCGGGCGCGCATCCGACCGCTGAACGGGGGTGTCACTCTGAGCACGGTCCGGCCGTCGCTCCGCAGGTTCGACTCCAGCGCCGTCACCACGTCCTCCCGGGTCACCGCGACCGACCGGATCGCCGACGGGTCGTCCGACGCCATGCGATCCGATCCGGACCGCGGGGTGTTCAGCGTCACGGTCGGGTGGGAGTCGCTCGCTTGACCGGACCCTTCGCATGGCCCGTAGTGTCCACACACGACGCGTATCGAACACTTTCTACAAACTCTACACTGTCTACACATTCTACACATTGTAGATACCCGCGCTGGCGAATATCACGGGTTACTTGAGCGTTCACCGCGCACGGACGGGTATGCTACTTCGCGGAACCGTCGTCGCGGACGCGTCGACGGTGTACGAGGACGGCGCGGTCGTGGTCGACGGCTCCCGGATCGCGGCGGTCGGCGACGCGGCCGACCTGCTCGACCGGTACCCCGACCACGAGCGGCGCACGTACGACGTGTTGCTCCCGGGCCTCGTCGGTGCACACGTTCACTCCGTCCAGAGCCTCGGCCGTGGGATCGCCGACGACACGGCGCTGCTGGACTGGCTGTTCGACCACGTCCTCCCGATGGAGGCGTCGCTGACCGCCGACGAGATGGAGGTCGCGGCGAAGCTGGGCTATCTGGAATGCATCGAGAGCGGCACGACGACGGTCGTCGACCACCTCTCGGTCGCCCACGCCGACCGCGCCTTCGAGGCCGCCGGCGAGATGGGGATCCGCGGGATCCTCGGCAAGGTGCTGATGGACAAGGACTCGCCGCCGGGGCTGCTGGAGGACACCGACGCCGCCCTCGCCGAGACGGAGGACCTGATCGAGCGGTACCACGGCGCGTTCGACGACCGGATCCGGTACGCGGTCACCCCGCGCTTCGCCGTCAGCTGCACCGAGGAGTGTCTCCGCGGTGCACGCCGGATCGCGGACCGCCACGACGGCGTCCGGATCCACACCCACGCCAGCGAGAACCGCGACGAGATCGCACAGGTGGAGGAGGACACCGGCATGCGCAACGTCGAGTGGCTCCACGAGGTCGGCCTCACCGGCGAGGACGTGGTGCTCGCCCACTGCGTCTGGACGGACGACGCGGAGCGGGAACTGCTCGCCGAGACCGGCACCCACGTCACGCACTGCCCGTCCTCGAACATGAAACTCGCCAGCGGCGTCGCCCCGGTCGTCGACTACCTCGACCGCGGGATCAACGTCGCGCTCGGCAACGACGGGCCGCCCTGCAACAACACGCTCGACCCGTTCACGGAGATGCGGCAGGCCAGCCTGCTCCAGAAAGTCGAGGAGTTGGACCCCGAACTCGCCCCGGCCCGCGCCGTCTTCGAGATGGCGACGCGCAACGGCGCGAGGGCGGCCGGCTTCGACGACGTGGGGAAGATCCGCGAGGGGTGGCGCGCCGACGTGATCGGTCTCTCGACGGACCTCACCCGGGCGACGCCGCTGTACGACGTGCTCTCCCATCTCGTGTTCGCCGCCCGCGGCGACGACGTCGAGTTCACGATGGTCGACGGCGAGGTGCTGCAGGACGACGGCGAGGTGACCGTCGCCGACGCCGACGCCATCCGGACGCGCGCCGGCGAGATAGCGCGCGACCTGGACCTCGGCGCGGAAGCGTAGCGGTCTCTCTCCCCGAGCGGTTTTCAAACCGTTCACATGTTTCGAACCGTGAGCAGTGTTGGCACCGTGTAGAATGTCTACACATTCTACAAATTCTACGGCCACTTGGGATCTGGAGATTAAAAGACATTCTACACATTGTACGATGTGTGTACTTTTAGCCTTGATACGGGCGATATACAGCACCATCTGGATAGGTTGACTCCAAGAAATTCTACAATGTTTACAATGTTTAAAACTTTCAAACACTCTCGGCAGTTTGAAATACCTGGACTGTGAGGAAACGGCGTGTGAGCGTGCACAGTTCGAACTCTTCACACATTGTAGACATTGCAAGCATTCCGGGGAGTGTGGAACAGCCACACCGTTCGAACTGCTCGCGCGACGGAGGACACCCATGGTAGACACCAACGCAGTGAGCGTCGCCCTCCAGAAGGGCGGCGTCGGGAAGACGACGATAGCGATCAACCTGGCCGAACGGCTCGCGAACCGCGGCCACGAGGTGTTGCTGGTCGATCTGGACCAGCAGGGCAACGCGACGGAGGGTGTGGGACTGGCCGACGCCTACGAGGCCGAGACCCATCTCGGACACCTGCTGGACGACGACGACCCGACGACGCTCGCCGACGTGGTGCGCCCGGCCGGCCCGTTCGACCTCGTCCCGGCGAACGCGGACCTGGACGAGGTGGAGAACACGATCCGGAGCAACACGTTCGGCGCGCTGTGGATCCGCAACGAGGTGGTCGAACCGGCCGTCGGCGGCGACTACGACTACGTCGTCGTCGACTCCCCGCCGGATATGGGGCCGCTGTCGGACGCGTCGCTGATCGCCACCCAGAACGTCGTCGTCCCGATGCGGATGAGCGAACAGAGCGCCAGCGGCTTCGAGCGGATGTTCACCCAGCAGGTCGGCCCGATCCGCGAGGAGATGGACGTGGACGTGCTCGCGGTCGTGCCGAACGCGCTGGAGGGTGACAACGAGGAAAAGCGGATCATCGCGGACCTCGAAGCCTCCCGGTTCGGCGAGTTTCTGCCCGATTTCGCTGGCTCGGACCACTTCGACGACCCGGACTCGCCGGGTCCGGGGATCCGCAAGCGCGTGGCGCTGAAACGGGCGTGGCGCGACGGTCAGCCGCTCGCGGAGTACGACCCGGACAGCGACATGCTGGCCCGACTGGACGAACTCGCCGACATCGTCGAGGAGGGGACGACCGATGCCTGACGAGAACCGGTTTGCCGGTATCGGGGAGGCCGTCGAGGGCGACGGCGAGCCGTCGTCCGACGCGGATCCGGCGGACGAGACCCCCGCGGACGAGGACTCGACGAACGCCGACGAATCCGTTGACGAGGAGTCGGCGAACGACGCGACCGACTCGCCGGCCGAGGCGGCGTTCCCGTTCGACGACACCGTCCAGAAGTCGGTGTACGTCCGCCCGGAGACGTTCGAGGCGCTGGAGGACGCCGAGGCGCTGGTCGACGCCCGCCTGCGGACCGACCACGACCTGCGGGACCTCACCCGTCGGGAGTTCTTCGACGCCGTCTTCCGGGAGGCGGCCGCGGACACCGACCAGCTGGTCGAGCGCATCCGACGGATGCGCGAGGAGTAGCTACTCGGCGAGCCGGCGATACTGCTCGTCAGTCAGGTCGATCGCCGACGCGGCGACGTTCCCCTCCAGGTGATCGACGCTCGACGTACCGGGGATCGGGAGGATCACCGGTGAGTGGTTGAGCAGCCATGCCAGCGCGATCTGCTGGGGCGTGGCGTCGTGCGCGTCCGCGACCGACGCGACGGTCTCCGCCTTCTCCCCGAGGTCGCCCGCGCCCAGCGGGAACCACGGGATGAAGCCGATCCCGTACTCCTCGCAGGCCTCCAGCACGGCCTCGTCCTCGCGGTTGCCGACGTTGTACTCGTTCTGTACCGTGGCGACGTCGACGATCTCGCGGGCCGTATCGAGCTGTTCGACGCTGACGTTGCTGAGCCCGACGTGGCGAACCAGCCCGTCGTCCTGCAGTTCCGCGAGTGCGGTCACCGAGTCCTCGAACGGCGTGTCGGGGTCCGGCCGGTGGAGCTGGTAGAGGTCGATGGCGTCCGTCCGGAGTCGGTCGAGACTACAGAGCACCGCGTTCCGGAGGTAGTCCGGGTCGCCGTGTGGGAGCCAGTCCCCGTCTGCGTTCCGGAGCAGGCCCCCTTTCGTCGCGACCAGTACGTCGTCCGTGTCGCCCAGCGTCTCCCCGATCAGCCGCTCGCTGACGCCCGGGCCGTAGGAGTCGGCCGTGTCGATCAGGTCCACGCCGAGATCGATGGCCCGCTCCAGCAGGTCGCGGGCAGCTGCCTCGTCCGCGGGCGGGCCGACGATGTCGTCCCCCGTCAGCCGCATCGCGCCGTAGCCGAGCCGGTGGACCGTGTCCTCGCCGCCGAGTTCGAACGTGTCGCTCTCGTTGTGCACGTAGGGGAGAGGGCCCGGACGGCAAAAGGGCTAGGAGTAGCGGATCCCCCCGGTCGCAGTTTACTCGTGCTTACTGAGATAAGCACAAGTATCGCTTGCCACCGAGAACTGGGTTCTTTGGCGCTGAAACGCTCCATACCGGCGGAAACGGTATCGATATATCGAATATCGATATATAAATTTCGAAGGTCGTTCCGACGACGGTTCGGTCGGAGCGCCCTCCGCCCCCGTCCGCGCTGGCCGCGGCGGTCACAGTAGGCGGTCCATTCTTATTGGACAGATCGGGCAACTCCCTGGTGAGTGTGAATCGAAGGACGTATCTCGGGCTACTGGGGGGAGCGGTCGCAACCCTCGGCGGCTGTACCCATCGGGATACGAACGCACGGGGGAGCACCGTTCGCTCGACCACCGGGGACCGGAACCGAACGACCGACACGTCGACGGAGCGGACGGAGACGCCGGGCGACGACGCGGAACCCGACCCGCCGGCGCTCTCGTTCGACGAGCGCGTGAACGTCGTCGAGGCGTTCGACTGCGACCCGACGGGCGAGACTCCGTGTGACGAGCAGCTCCGGCAGGCAACCGCGGAAGGGCGGCTGCTGGTGTTTCCCGAGGGGGCGTACCGGCTCGACGAGCCGCTGACGATCACCGGCTACGACCGCGTCGGACTGCAGGGGGTCGGGGACGTCCGGCTCGTCCCCCCGTCGGGGTACAACGACGTCATCGTCGACGTCGATGTCGCCGAGTTCCTGCTCCAGAACGTCGATATCGACATCCGGGCGTCGAACACCAGCGCCGGGATCCAGGCGCTGACCGACACGACCCTGCACGTCGAGCGCGTCGAGTACCGCGGTCGCGGCCTGCACACCGGCTCGGCCGGCGTCCACGGGCTGGTACCGGTCGTCCGCGACCCGGACGGCGTGGCGACGATCAAAGAGTACGTCGCCGAGCGCGGCGCGGCGTGGGGCCACTACGGCTGGGGCAACGGCCGCGCCGGCATCTACGTCGGCCAGCTGAACCGGGGGACGGTCCGCATCGTCGACGCGCACCTGGAGGAGTTCGGCGGCTCCGGGATCTACGCGACGTCGACGCCGGGGGACGTCCACGTCCACGGCGGGACCTTCCGGAACAACAACGTCGCGTCGATCCGCATCGGCGGCGCGGGGAGTTTCGTCGAGGGCGCGACGGTCGAAGCGAGCCTGTCGGCGTACGAGGGACCCCGAACGCAGGAGGAGGGCGCGTTCCGTCTGCGTGGGATCGTGATCAACCAGAAGTCGGCGTACGTCGACAAGCCGCCGGGGGCCCGCGTGGCGGACTGCGACATCAGCATCGACGGCGACGTGCCGAGCCCCGGCCCCGGGATCACGATCCAGGGACCGGCGAAGACGGCAACGGTTCGGAACACCGCGATCCGCGTCGACGCGGACGACACGCCGGCGGTGTCCCGCGTCGGGAAGACGGCGTTCGGGAACCACCCGCCGTCGAGCGGCCCGCGCTGGGTGGAACTCGACGGCGTGCGGATCACCGGCAGCGGGTCGGGCGCGGCCGCAGTCGTGATCGAGGACGCGCCCGGGTCGACGCTCCGCGACGCGACCGTTCGGCTCACCGGACGGCGTCGCGACGGCGTCCGACTCGTTCGGTCGCCCGACGCCACCGTCGACGGCGGTTCGGTGGTTTCAAAGGGGTATCCGCTCGTCGTCGATGTCTCCGACGCCGGCGACGCCGGCGACGTGCTCGTGACCGTCGACGACCGCCCGATACTGCGACGGGTTCCGTGTGGACCCAGGGCCGAACTGCCCGAGGACGCGGCCGCCGGGACGATCCGGTCGTCGTTCCGGCCGTCGGGGAGCGCCGACGGCGACGCCGCTATCGTGCTCCCGGAGTCGGACGCCGACGACTTTCGCATCCTCGTCTCGGACCTGACCGCCGACCGGCTGACGGGCCGTATCGTCCGGGAGGGCGCGTCATGACGGCGATCCGGTGGCGAGCGACGGTGAGCCGTCGCCCGGTCGGCACGACCCGGGAGGTGAGCCGATGAGCGTCGGCAAGCGGATCGCGAAGGGCGCGTCCGCGCTCATGCTCGGGCAGGTCGCTCGCATGGCCGCACAGGGGGCGATCGTCTACCTGCTCGCCGGGCGATTTCTCACGGCCGACGAGTACGGCACGCTGTTCTACGCCGTCTCGATCCTCGGCATCGGCGTGCTCGTCGCGAGCATGGGCTTTGCGAAGTCGGCCGCCCGGTACGTCGCCGAGTACCGCGAGCTGGATCCGGCACAGATCCCGCATATCATGCGGTCCGCGCTGACCTACAACGTCGTCGGCGTCGTCGTGGTCGCGGCGGTGCTGGCGGCGTTTCACGACCGCCTCGCGGCCCTCCTCGGGCAGCCCGGGATCGGAACACTGCTGCTCGTGGGGGCGGCCTACGTCGCCGCGCGCTCGCTGCAGAAGGCGTCGACCCTCCTCCTGCAGGGGTTCAACCGGGTCGACCTGAGCGCGGTCGTCAGCGTCGTCGGGAACGTGAGCCTGCTGGCGTTCATCGTCGTCTTCCTCCTGCTCGGCTGGGGGCTTCCCGGCGCGATGCTCGGCTACACGGTCGGCTACGCGCTCGCCGCGCTGGTCGGTTTTGCCGTGCTGTACGTCCGGTTCTACCGCCCCCACGTCCAGGGGGAGCCGGCGGAGGAAGGGCTGTACCGGCGGGTGCTGGAGTACAGCGTTCCGCTGGCGGTGACGCGGGGGTCGAACGTCCTCGACAACCGGGTCGACACCATCCTCGTCGGCTACCTGCTGAACCCGGCGGCCGTGGCGTACTACACGCTGGGCAAGCAGATCAGCGAGTTCGTGATCGCCCCGGCCAGCTCGCTCGGCGTCGCCGTGTCGCCCACCTACGGCGAGCAGAACGCGAGCGATAGCCTCGACCGGGCCGCCCGCCTCTACGAGACGACGTTCGAGTACACGCTCGCGATGTACCTCCCGGCGACCGTCGGCGTGCTCCTCGTCGCCGACCCGGCGATCCGCGTCGTGTTCGGGCAGGAGTACCTCGGCGCGATCCCCGTCCTCGAAGTGCTGAGCGTGTTCGTCCTGGTCAAGGCGCTCGACAAGATCACCAGCGACGGCCTCGACTACCTGGGGCGGGCCAGGGCGCGGGCGCTCGCGAAAAGCGGCGCGTCGATCGGGAACTTCGTCCTCAATCTGCTGCTTATCCCCGCGATCGGCGTCGTCGGGGCCGCGCTGGCGACGGTCGTCACCCACTCGCTGATGCTCGCCGTGGAACTGGTCATCGTCTACCGCCAGCTCGGCCTCTCGCTGCCCCGTCTGCTCCGGGCGACCGGCGTCGTCCTCGCCATCACCGCCGGGATGGGGGTCGCGGTCGCGCCGCTCGTCGGCTACGTCACCGGGATCCCGTCGCTCGTCGCCGTCGTCGGCGCAGGCGTCGTCGTCTGGGCGGCGCTCGCGGTCACCACCGGGATCGTCGAGGTCGACCGCATCCGGGCGGTACTCACGTAGAAAACGGGACGGAGCGTCGCGCTCCGGTCATAGTGTTTGCTCTCACTGTTTATCGGTGGTCGACCACACCGTTACCGTCGACCACCGGCAATTGGCGAGAGCAAACACTATCAGTCCAGCGTCGCCCGCGCCGACGGCTCCGGCTTCGTCGTCCGGTCGTCGACGTGCCGCCGGAACCAGGATTCGAGCGTCGTCACCGGCGCGATCACGTCGATGTGGTTCCCCTCGCCGAGGTGGTGGGCGGCCTGTAGCTCCCGGAGGCGGTCGCCGTCGAACAGCTCCCGGTCGCACGCCGAGTCGATCAGGTCGTCGATCTTCGCGCGGAGCGCGTCGTTCTCCCGGTACCACTCGTCGATGAGCCCCCGTCCGCCGTACGTCGCCCGCGCCCGGAGCCGCGCGAGCGCCGTCGATCCGAGGAAGCCGGCCACCTGAACCGGCCACGGGTACTTCGGGGGCAGTCCGGTCCGCTCGTACCGGATCTCGGCGAGCTCCGGGTGGAGTTCCTGCAGGAGCCAGAACTTCGGCTTCGTCGTCCCGTACGGGATGCTGTTGTCGGTAAACGGGACCGTCCCCATCCGGTACTGCAGGGGGAGCTTCGCCGCGTGTTCGAGGAGGTCACCGTCCGCGTACGTGACGCGCGTCCCGACGCGCGCCCGGGGCACCTGGTTGCTCGCGTGGGCCATCCGAGAGAAGTAGTTCTGGAAGTGCGCGTCGAGGATCTTCCCGGCCTTGGTCGTCTCGTCGGTGAACGCGGTCTCCGCACGGAACGAGTCGAGGGGGTCGACGCTCGCAGTCAACACCTCCCTCACGGTGCCCACGTCGTTGACGGCCTCGCTCCGGTACATCGACTCCACGGGGGATGCGCAGTCGGTGAAGTGGTGGCGGCCGAGGTGGTGGCCGACCAGGGTCCCCTCTAACCCCTCCATGATGACCCCGGGCGGGTCCGCGACGTTGAACACCGCCGCGAGGTTCTTCGTCGTGTTCCAGCGGACCATCCCGTCCGTGAGGTCGATCACCTCCTCGAACCGGGGGGCGAACGTCTCGGCGGACAGTTCGACGAGTTCGTTCGGCACGCCGAGGGTCGCCGCCACGTCGCGGGCGGGTTCGACGTTCTCCCCCGGCGGGTTCGCGTCGTAGGTGTACGTTCGCAGGTCGAACGAGTCGTCCCGGACGGCGTTGCGCTGCAGTTCGGCCGCGGTCATGCGGCTGTCGAGGCCGCCGGAGAGCCAGAGTCCGGCCTCGCCGTCCAGCGTGGTGCTCACCCGGTCCATGGAGCGCTGGAAGCGCCGCTTCAGCTCCCGGAGGTAGGGCAGTCCGGGCTCGGCCGCCTCGTAGTCGGGCTTCCAGTAGCGTCGAACCGACGCCTCGCCGTCGGCGTACTCCAGGTAGGAGGCGGGGCGGAGCGCGCTCACCCGCTCGACCAGGGTCCGGTCGCCCCACATGTGTCCCATGAGCAGCATGTCGCTGACGCCCTGTCGGTCGATCCGGACCTCGTCGAGTTCGTCGAGCAGGGCGCTCACCTCGGAGCCGAACACGAGGCCGTCGTCGGTCGCGTAGTAGCACTGTCGGGTGCCGATCTTGTCCTGTGCCAGCACGACCCGGCGCTCGGCGGCGTCGACGGCGGCGATGGCGAACGACCCCTCCAGTTCGGGGAGGACCTCGTCGGGTCTGTCGAGGACGCCCTCGATCAGCTCGCGGTCGGAGAGCGACAGTTCGTCCCGGTTCGACACCGCGCCGTTGACGACGCCGAACCGGCTCCCGCCGTCCCACGACGTGTGGCCCGCGGGGTCCCGGTCGCCGTGGTGGTGGAAGCCAAGTCCAAACGGTCCGTGCGCGAACCGCTCCGTCTCGAACCACTCCTCGTGATGCAACTGCCCGAGCAGGCGCGGGAGCGCGTTGCCGTCGACGGTCCCGCCGATGATACCGGACATACTATGCCGGGGAGGACAGGACAGACGGTTATCAGTATGTGCTGGCTTACAGGTACCGGAACCGACCCGTCCGATCCCGGAGGGAGACGCTGCGACCGGCGTGTCGCGTCGCCGACCTGTCCGCGGTCCGTGGGCGCGCTCCAAGCGCCGAGTCCGGCGGTAAGATGGCCTTACTGGCGCGTCGCTGGCCGTTTTCGGCCGCCGATCGGGGCGGTGAACGGCGGTCCGAGGGTGTGGCCGGCGCTACCAAGCGGACGTTTTACAGTAGCAACCGAATACGGTGGTCGTAACGGTAGCGTAAAGATCTGGTAAGTAAGTGCCCACGAAAATTAACCAAGCGTGAAACACGCTTTTGAGGGTAAGGTTCACCTACCCGAGCATGGGAAACGACAAGCGATCCGAGAATACCGACACCGATGACTTTCCCGAGCGGGATCACGAGAAAGTGGATCTTACCGGAGACGAATCGGCCGGCAACGGGAGCGCGGCGGACAGCGTCGACCGGCGTTCGTTCCTGAAGGTCGCGGGGACGGCGACGGCCGCCGCTATCGGATTCTCCGGAAGCGCGGCCGCGGCGACGACGGTCGAGGGGATCGAGTTCGACCGCGTCGTGAACGGCGTCGAGGACCTCGGGATGGACCCCGAGGGGAACGACTACGTTCACACCGAGATCGAGGAGGCGCTTTCCCAGTCGGGGACGCTCCTCGAACTGCCGCCGGGGACGTACAGGGTGCCCGGCAACGGCCACACGCCGAGCGTCACCGTCTCGTCGAACCGCGTCGGTATTCGCGGCACCGGCGACGCGCGCGGCGACGTGCGGTTCGTCACCGACCAGGGGCAGTACGCGCGGTGGCTGAACTGGTCCGGCAGCGACTTCCTGCTGTCGAACCTCGTGTTCGACCAGTACGACTCGTTCGACACGATGCTCGGGGCGCTGCTCTCGCCGAACGGCGGGGCCTGCAAGATCGTCGGCTGCGGCCTCGAAGGGTCGGAACCGTCCCAGCGCTCGGTCGGCGGGTTCAGTCAGAACCGCGACCCGATGCTGTTCCAGTTCGTCAACAGCGGCGGTCACATCGTCGTGCAGGACTGGGTAGACCTGACGCCGGTGCAGTACGACGACTACCCGAACAACCGCGCGATGTTCTGGGGCGCGGCGGGAGCGACCGGGAGCGCCGAGTTCCGCGACATGTGGGTCCGGGGCGGCTCCGGCTCCGTGATCTACTTCGGGAAGGACCGGATGGCCCCTATCGAGGTGGCGAACTGCCACTTCCGGCACGTCCACGACAAGGCCGTCCGGGTGACCGGCAGCGAGACGACGATCCGCAACTGCACCTGGTGGTACGACGACACCCAGTGGCACCCCGACTCGCACGTCCGCGGCGGCGGCACGCCGTCGCAGGCGTCGACCCGCTCGCTCTGGGCGCAGACGAACTCGTCGTACGCCCGTGCCGGCCCGACGGTCGAGAACTGTCACGTGAAGGTCGACAACCTCCAGTGGGGGGACGGCGGCATGCACTGGAACCGGTACACAAGCGGCGGGACGGTCCGCAACAGTCGGTTCGAACTCAACGCCGGCGGGGCCGCGGTGCGTGCCGGCAGCGGGTCCAGCACCGTCACCGTGGAGAACTCCGCGTTCACCGGCAGCTCCGGGACCGTCGCCAGCGGCGGGGGCGTCGAGGTCCGCCGGGTCTGCAACTCGCTCGACGGCTCGGGGTCGGGCTGTGCCGCCCCGGAGATCCCCGAGGAGTTTCCGGGCGAGTCGGTGAGCAGCCCTGACTCCGGGTCCGGTTCCGAGGACGGATCAGGGAGCGACACCCTCGACCGGACGCTGACCGTCGAGAGCACGGGGGAGGCCCGCGCGTCCTACGAGTTCAGCGTCACCGAGGCGCTCGAAGCCGGGTCGAACGCCAACACGTCGAACGCCGAGTATCTCGACGCGGTCGACGGCACGACCGGCTCCGGCTCGGTCGCGCTGTACGGCACCGACGACTACCGGTTCGCCGGCGAACTGGAATCCGCCGTCGTCGACGGCCCGGCGAACGTGTTCGTCGACGGCGAGCAGGTCGAGACCGAAGCCCCGGAGCCGGAGCCGACGCCGAAGACGCTCGAACTGACGAGCACGGGCGAGGCCCGTGCCACCTACGAGGTCGCCGTGACCGGCGGGATCGAGGCGGGCGACCGCGCCAACACGTCGAACGCCGAGTATCTCGACGAGGTCGGCGATTCCACCGCGTCCGGCTCGGTCGCCGTGTTCGGCACCGACGACTACGAGTTCACCGGCGAACTGGAGTCCGTCGTCGTCGACGGGCCCGCGGCGGCGTACGTCGACGGCGAGCAGGTGGAGACGCAGGCACCGTCGGAGGAAACCGACGGCAGCGATGGTGACGGCGAGGAGTCGAACGACGACGGCCAAACGGCCGAGCCGACGAAGACGCTCGAGGTGTCGAGCACCGGTTCTGCCCGCGCCACCTACGAGTTCACCGTCACGGGCGAGATCGAGGCGGGCGACCGCGCCAACACGTCGAACGCCGACTTCCTCGACGAGATCAGCGGCTCCACCGCGTCCGGCTCGGTCGCGCTGTACGGCACCGACGACTACGAGTTCACCGGCGAACTCGACAGCATCGACGTCGACGGTCCCGCCGAGGTGTACGTCGACGGAACCATCACCGACACCGGGGGCGAGTAGCCCGCAAGCGCCGGCCGGCGGCGTCGGTCAGCAGTTGTCGGCGTGGCGTCGGCCGCCGCTGAAGCGGTCGCGGCGAACCGCCAGTCGGTGACGCGCTGACGGAGCCGTCGCTGGTCGGGGTGGGATCCTTCGAACCGTATCGAGCCCGCCTCGATCACTCCCCCGGAACGGGGGGTGCGGACGGCTCCGTGCCGGTGTCCGGAGCCTCACTGACGACCACGCGCCGGTCGTCGTACACGACGACGTCGCAGCCGGCGACCGAGAAGCCGATCCGGCCCTCGAAACTGTCCGAATCGAGGATGCGCTCCAGCGCGTCGGGGTCGATACTGTCGTACAGCGGAACGTCGATGTCGAGCGGGTCTACGTCTTTGGCTTCGGCGACCGCCCAGACGATCGCTTCGGTGATCGGTTCGTCCCGTGCGGTTCGTTCGACGGGGGATGTAGGGTACGCGCTCATCACTGTCTCCCCGTTACGCGCCCGGGGGTTTGTGTCGCGTGGCTACAGTCATACAGGGCGCCCGCTAGCGGGGGCTATATGTATACATACGCGTTCCGACGACCGACCTTCAACAGTCGGCTCGTCGGGAGGGCCGTGACCCGCGTCCGCTGGAACCCGGTCAGACGCTGGCGATCGGTGACTCCCCGCAGGCGATACAGACGTACTCGTCGCCCGTCGTCTCGACGACGGGGGCGTTACACTCGACACACTTCATGCGCGCGCTCCGCGCCGCGCGTGGATAGCGTCCCATGGTTCGACTGTCACTCCCCGGAGGCGTAAAACGGCCCGACCGTTGACGGCGGTTCACGGCCGTTGCTCGGCGTAACCCTCACCTTCCGGCCGGCGCGTCGAAGACGCTAGCCGGCCCCGTGACCAGGCCGCGCTTACCCCATCCGGAAGCGGTTCCTAACGGGTATCGGTGTTTGACAGGTAGCACAACACGTTAGCACGCCGGCGACGTGGCGGACGACGATGAGCACCCCGACCGTCACCGACGACGACATCGCCGTCCTGCGGGCGCTGTCTGACGGCCTCGCGGACCCGGACACCGTCACCGAGAGGGCGGGGGTCGACGACGCGCCGATCCGCCTCGACGCGCTGGCCGAGGCGGGACTCGTCCGGCCGACGGCCGACGGCTACGCGCTCACCGACAGCGGGGAACGGTTGCTCGCGTCGCCCGACGACCCGCCGGCCGACTCGCACCTCGACGCCCCGCCCGATGTGACAGCGGCCCTCGACCGGCTGGGGCTGCGACCGGACCACGAGGACGCGGTGCTGGCCGTGTACGCCTTCCTCAGTCACTGGGGCGAGGCGACCCGCGCCGAGGCCGTCGACGCCGTGTTCAGCGAACACCCGCTCGGCTACGTCGACGGCGACGACTGGTGGGACGAGACGATACGCGACGCGCTCGCGGCGCTCCCGGGGATCGAGCACGACGGCGACCGCTGGCGGCACGCCGGCGGCGGGATCGTCGACGAGACGGGGGACGGCCGCCGGCCGTTCGGCTCCGCCGACCGCGAGCGGTTCGGGAGCGTCAAGCACGCGCTGGAGTCGCTCGACGTCGACAGCCGGCAGCGGACGGCAGTGGTCGCGGCGTTCGAACTGCTCCGGTCCCCCGGCGGCGCGACGACGGCGGAACTGCGGGAGCGCGCCCACGACGCGGTGTCCGTCGAGGCGTCGGCCGGCACCTGGTGGCGTGACGGCGTCGAACCGGTGTTCGAACGGCTCCCCGGCGTCGAGCGTGGCGGGGACAGACGCTGGCGGTACGTCGGCGACCGGAGCGACTGACCGACGGTCACTCCGGCGGCCGCCCCGACGCCTCCTCGTCGTCCAGATCCGACAGCGCGCGCTCGTCGTTGTACTCCTCGGAGCCCGCCGCCTCCCCGGTCAGTTCGTTGAAGATCGCTTCCCGCGCCTCGTCGGCGGAGCCGAAGCGCTCGTCGACCAGCCGGTCCAGGGCGTCGCCGACGGACTCGGTCTCGTTGGCGAGGGCGATCTCACGGTCGCCGTACTCCGCGGCGAGTTCCTCGCTCGTCGCGGGATACTTGTGCTCGTCGAGGAAGGCCGCGCCCGCGTCGGCCGACATCCGCTCGACGCTCTCGGCCCGCTCCCGGCGGCGCTCCCCCGCGCGTTCGCTCACGTCCTCGGCGTCCGGCTGGTCCCGTGTCATGGTCGGCCGTACCGTCGTGACGCGGAAAAGGCTGGGTCCCGGTTGGTTGCCAGCTGGTGACGTCGACCGGTGCCGACCGGTGCCACGGGGGTGAACTCCATCCATGCGCCGTACCGGCCGTCGTCACAGTACCCCGGGAGGGCGTGGTACGTACTTCCGAGAACGATCTGGTACAGCGGCGAAAAGAAGCGGACACGGTCCAGGTGTCCGAGTATCCAGCCGGTCGTGCCGACAGGCTACGTTACCACTGCTGAGGCTGCTGCATGCCGCCCTGCTGTGGCTGCTGGGACTGCTGTTCCCGTGGCTGGTGTGACTGCTGACCGCCCTGCGGTTGCTGGTGTTGCTGCATCCCGCCCTGCTGCCCCTGCTGGCTCATCTGCCCGCCCTGACGGTCACCCTGAACTGCCGGGGCGGGCTGCTTGGTCCCCTGGAACTGCGCCTGTGCCTGCTGGAGTCCCTGCTGCACCTGTTGGATGAGCTGTGGCTCGCCGAAGGATTCCAGAAGCCGGTAGGTGCTGTCGATCGCCCGGTTCACCGCCGCCGCCGTCTCCTGACAGTGGGGGTTCCCGTGGCGCTGTATCTCCTCCAGACCGTCCTCGGCGACGGAGGCGAACAGCATCGCCGCCTCCAGCCCGTAGACGGAGTCGCGGGCGATCAGCCGGGCGTTCAGGTCCGCCAGTTCGCCGATGTCCTGGCAGACGCGGATGCAGGTCGCCATCCCCGGCCCCTGCTCGATCATCTGGTCCACGCACCACTCCGTGATGTCCGTGACCGTCTCGAAGTCCTCCAGCGCGGTGCGGAGTTCGCCCGTCAGGTCGCTCTCGAAGTCCCGGCCACGCTGCCGGAGCAGGTCGGCCTGCTGTCCGTGCTGGCTCATCTGCGTCGGCTGTCCGCCCTGTTGCATTCCTGTTCCCTGTGCGCCCGTCCCTGGCAGCTGTTGTTGTGACATTGGAATCACTCCTTGGTCGTTCGTCGCGGGCACCGGTCCCGCGAGGCGAACCGGGCTACATCGGTTCCGAGGATAAACCGGCCCGGTCGTTTCTCACGGTTCCCCCGGTAACGGGCCGTTTCCGCCGGAGCCGGCCGGGCACAGCCGACCCGACGGCGTCGTTTCAACCGGGCCAAAGCACGGCTTACTCGGGTCACCCGGCGGTCATCCGTCCCGGTTCCCGAGCGCTCTGCGGAGGTCGGCCGTGATCGCCGCCACCTTGCTCCGGTCGTACAGCGCCGCAGCGGGATGGAACGTCGGCCGGACGGTTCGCCCTGTGCGACCTCGTCACAGCCGGGAGCCTCGCCGACGAGCACCGCGTCGGCGTCGGACGAGCCGACATCGGGGACGAACCGCTCGCGGTCGAACTGCTCGTCCGGCACGGCCGCGAGTTCGCCGGCGAAGGCCCCGGGAAAGCCGTCACGCGTACTCCTCGGGCGACGCCTCGAACCGTCGCTTGCAGTCCTCGCTGCAGAACCGGTACGTCTCGCCGTCGTACTCGGCTTCGGCCGGCGCGAACGCCTCGTCCTCGTAGTCGGTCTCCGTCGGGTTCCGGGCCTCGATCCCCTGGCCGCAGACTGGACAGGTCTCCATAGACACGGTTCGACGGCGGCGAAGTAGAGTGTTGGTCTCTGCGATTCGACACACCGGGGGATCGCCGGCTCAGGGGAACCCCGGTTTTGAAGCCGATTTCCACCGTACTGATGATGGTGTACGACGCCCCGCGTTTATTGAACTCGGCGTCGTCGGTCGGCCATGGTCGAACGCAGCGATCGCGTCCTCGACGCCTTCGGGCACCGCGGCGACGCGCTGCTCGCCGACGAGTTCCTCTCGCTCATCGAACGCCACCACCCGACCGACGGCCCGGGCGTCGACTGGGCGGTGGTCGAGGCGTACGCGGAGACGCTCGACGAACGGGGCATGAGCCAGCTCGACGGCGACGTGGTGCTCGAACGGATCGACTCGAAGCGCACGGCCAGCGAGACGTGGGTGGACGACGGGGCCATCTACGACCTCGGCGACGGGCGCGTGAGCAAGTACCCCGCCGAGTGGCACGACCGACTCGGCGGCTCGACGGACCTCGTCGCGGTCGTCGAGTTCCTCGCCGACGCCGAGGCGTCGATCGGGCAGGGCGGGGCCGGGAGCGGCGTGCCCGAGGAGTTCCTGCTCGACACCGTCGCCGTCGTTGGCGGCCTCGACCGCGAGGACGCGAAGGCGCGGCTGGAGGAGCTACGGCGGTCCGGCCCGCTCGCCGAGGACGCCGACCAGCACCCGAACCCGCGGGTGCGGCTGGAGTGATCCCGAACGAGGAAGGTTTAAGCGACTGAGAACCCATCATGAACACGATGAGTCGGACCGAGACGGTGACCGTCGACTGCAACTGCAAGGTCGGCCGCGTCGTCGACCGGTACGGAGTGCCGGATCTACACGAGGAACTCGCCGAACGCTGGGGGGAGGAGAGCCTCCGCGAACTGGAGCGCTACGTCAACGAGCGACTGCTCGGCGCGGCGATGCGCGACGCCGGGATGGAACTGCTCGACGGCGAGGTGGAGAACTTCTACGACCTGCTGGTCGACGACGACACGAGCGAGGGCGTCCGGGTCGAGGTCCGGAAACGGCTTGAGCGCGCCGACGTGGACGTCGAGGCGGTCAGGGACGACTTCGTCTCCCACCAGTCCGTCCACAGCCACCTCCGCGACTGCCTCGACACGACCTACGAGGACCAGCGCGACGACGAGGACCGGATCGAGTCGGCGGAGAACACCGTGTTCGCGCTCCAGAACCGGACGGCGGCGGTCACCGAGGGGACGCTCTCGCAGCTCCGGGACGCGGACGCCGTCGCGCTCGGGGAGTTCGACGTGTTCGTCGACGTGAACGTGACCTGCCGCGAGTGTGGCCGCCATCTCGACATCGGAACCCTGCTGGAGCGAGGCGGCTGCGAATGTCAGCAGTAGATTACACACATAGGAGTGTAAGTTATGCGGGATGCCAGCCCCGACGGCGCGAGAACTGAAAATAAATTGAACATTTAAAACGAGTGAAAGTCGTTCGAGAAAACCGGGCGGAGCCAGCGTCGAGCGTTCGAACTGCCGACCGAACTCGGATCGGTAAATCCGTGACCCATTTCTCCGCTCACGGGCGGACGACGATCTCCCCGTCGGGGTAGACGGTGACGCGGTAGCCGGCAACCGCGAGTTCGAGACGGCCGACGTTCGCGCGCCGGATCCCGGGGTGCGGTCGGAACAGGTCGTCGAGCGCGTCCGGGTCGACGTACGAGTCGAGCGGGTCCATGTCCGTCGGGTCGCTGTCGGAGACTTCGGCGAGCGCCGCGACGAGCGTGACGCTCAGCGACGCGTTCCGATCCCAGTCGTGTTCGGCGTAGTAGGCGTCGGCTTCGGGGTCGTACGTGACCGTATCGTCGGGTTGAGAAATCCCCGACCGGGTCATCGTCCCCCTCCCGAAGCGCTCGACCCGTTCCCCCGTACACGATGTGTACTTACAGACATCAGTAATCGGACGTGTGCGGGACCACTAAAAGGATCAGGAACGGGACGGTACTTTCCGGTAGCAGCGGTCAACGCTCCAGTTCCGCGGCGCGGGTGAGAAACCGGTCGACGACCGGGTCCCCGACGTACGAGACGCTGCTGTCGGCGCGGTCGTAGTCCACGACGTCGGCGTCGGCGAGTTTCGGGAGGTGGACCTGTCCGAGCGAGATGACGACCCGCTCGCGGTGGCGCTCCGGATCGGCCGGCGACGTGCTCCCCCGGTCGATGACCGCGTCCGCGAGGTCGGACACCGACACCGACCCGTCGCGTCCACGGAGGCAGTACAGCGCGTGACGCCGCCGTTCCACCGACAGAAGGTCGAACGCCGTATCGATCGCACCCGGTGTGACGTGGTCGTCGTCGGCCACCGTGCGACCGTCGCCGGGCGTCCAGTCCTCGTCCATCGAGAACGAAAGGGACAGCCGTTCGGATAAGTATAGTCTCGTTACGGACCGGTACGCATCGTTTACGCGTGACAGGGGCAGGGGGTTGGGCCGTCAGCCGTCGGGTGCTGTGCGTAACCACCAATCCGACGGTAGACGGGGTGAAACCGGAGTATCGGACGGCTACTTAACTCCGCCGTCGTGGTAGCCGGACCGGATGAACGGGACGACGGGCGACGGACCGGACGCCGACGTCCGGCGGTTCGGGCCGGCGTACACGGCGGCGCTCGCCGGCTGTCTCGTCAGCTCGGTGCTGACGTTCGCCTACGTCGGCGGGCCGGCGCGCGAACTCAACCCGGTGTTGCGGGCAGTCATCGACGTGATCGGGCTCGAACTGATGGTGCCGCTCCGGGTCGCCGTGGCCGCGGTCGGCTACTGGGCGTACTTCGTCGTCGCCCAGGTCTCGGACACGGGGCGGGCGGCGGTGGCGCTCGGCTGGCTGACGGCGCTCGTGTACGTCGGGGACGGCCTCCACGACCTGCGGGTCGCGGCCGCGGCGGGGCCGCCCGACCCGGGCGTGGCCGCCGTCGGTGGACTGTTGCTCGTGGTCGCGGCGGCGCTCGGCGTCGCTCTCCGCCCGCCGACCGTCGTCCGCGGTAGCGCCTGAACGTCGTTGACCGTCGGGCCTCCGGAAACGACGCGACCGGTGTGAAACCGTTGCAGGCGCTACTATAGGTGGGGTATTACAAAGCGTTCGACTGCCGTCCGATAGGGAACACCGGACAGCCGTATGCAACGTACGCAACCACCAACCATTGCCCGCCCGCACCGACCCGCGCGGCGCGCTCCGTGACGATGGCCACCGTCATCGCGAACGCGCGGATAGTGACCCCGACCGCCGTCGAGCGCGGCAGCGTCGTCGTCGAGGGCGACCGGATCACCGCCGTCGCTCCGTCGGACCCCCCCGAGCACCCGGAGCGCCGGATCGACGCCGACGGAAACTACCTGCTACCCGGTCTCATCGACCTCCACGGCGACGACGTGGAGCGGCACGTCTTCCCGCGCCCCGAGGCGCGGGTGCCGACCGACGAGGCGCTCGCCGCGTGCGACAGGGCGACGGTCGCCGCCGGCATCACGACGAAGTTCCACGCCGTGGCGTTCGAGGAGACGCCCGACGAGAACCGGTCGCTGCATCTGGCCCGGGAGCTTCGGGACCGGATCGCCGACGCCGACGGGCAGCTCGCGCGCCACCGCTGCCACGCGCGCTGCGAGGTGAGCGACGCGGACTGCGTCGAGACCGTCCTGCGGGCCGTCGACGGCGGGGACGTGTCGCTCGTGTCGCTGATGAACCACGCCCCGGGCGGGGCGCAGTTCGACGACGTGGACTCGTTCGAGCGGCGGTACGCCGACGGCAGCGGGACGGCCGACTGGGACGTCGACGCGTTCGCCGAGCGGCGCGACTGCGACGAGTCGGTCCGCCGCGAGCGGACGAAGCGCGTGGTCGAACGCGCGCGGGCGGCGGGGATCCCGGTGGCGTCCCACGACGACGAGACCGCCGAGGACGTGGAGCGCGTCCACCGACACGGCGTGGCGATAAGCGAGTTCCCCACCACGGCCGCCGCGGCCGAACGGGCGTCGGACCTCGGAATGACGACCGCGATGGGCGCGCCGAACCTCGTGCGGGGCGGGAGCCTCTGGGACAACCTGGACGCGAGGACGGCGGCGGCGGCGGACGCTCTCGACGTGCTCTGTAGCGACTACCGGCCCGAGTCGCTGGTGAGCGCGGCGTTCGTCGACACGGGCGAACCGCTACCGGAGCGCGTCGCCCGGGTGACGGCCGCCCCGGCGGACGCCGTCGGACTCGACGACAGGGGACGTGTCGAACCGGGGACGCTGGCCGACCTCGTGCTGGTCGACCCGACGCCGCGGCCCACCGTCCGGCGCGTGTTCGTCGGCGGACGGGAGGTGTATCGCATCGGGAGTCGGTGATCCGGACGAAAGCGTCCCTTACCCGGACGTTACGACATGAAACCCGCCCGAACAGTAACGCCGTTTTATTCCTATTTCGTCCGATGGATCGCTCGCTGGTGGCGGCTCGCGACGGCGGCGGGGACCGCGGCGACCGACCCGTGGACGCGGCGTGCGACGGCCCCGCCGTGCCGGCTGGGGACCGGCGTGGCAGCCACACACCGGCCGCGACCGGGGGACGCGGCCGGCGGGACCCCGCCACCAGCCCGGGGCAGCGTGCCGATGGACGGATGTCCATATAAAGGTCGATACCTGATCGACGGGCGGCGTGGACATCTGACGGACCGGATCGAGAGCACCGTCTTTTATCCGTAGTTTGTCTCGGGAAAATAGCACGACTGGTCCGCGGACGACCGCAAGCCGATCCTACTCCGATCACAGGTTCCGCCTGTCGAACATATATCCTCAGGTACATGTATAATTATATATTAGTTAACTTTATACAATGCGGTGTCATCTATTGCGTTGAATCGACACGAAGAACCGTACGGGCCCCGGAAGGGTGGGGGACCGACTCATGACCGCCGCAACACCGCACACGCATGTCACGAACTGGGGAACACGATAGCCGGGGAGGATCGTCGACGAACGAGCAGTCCGGGGAGAGCGAACCGACGGAGGTGACGCGACCGTGAGCGTCTCGCAACCGGTCGGCGAGGGGGAGCAGGTAGAGGAGGTGTCACAGGAGTCGACCCCCGACGAGCAGGAGCAGACGGAGTCGGAGACCGAACTGTCGCTGGACGTGATGTTCGAGATCCTCAAAAACGAGCGGCGGCGGTTCGTCCTGCAGTACTTCGAGGACCGCGAGGGCCCGGTCGCGCTGGGGGACCTGGCCGAGCACGTCGCGGCCAGGGAAAACGACAAGCCCGAGCGCGAACTCACGTCCGGGGAGCGAAAGCGCGTGTACGTCGGGCTGTACCAGTGCCACCTGCCCAAGATGAACGACGCCGGCATCGTCGACTTCAACCGGGACCGGGGGCGGATCGAACTGGGTGAGAACGCCGACCTGCTGACGGAGTACCTCGACACGGACGAGACGACCGAACGGCCCTGGCCGCAGTACTACCTCGGCATCGCCGCCGCCGGCGGGACGCTGTTCGGGCTGGGCCAGTTCGGCCTGTACCCGGTCCCCTGGCTGACGACGGTGGTGGCCGCCGTCGTCATCGTCGCCTTCGCCGCCTGCGCGCTGGTCCACGACCGGGCGGTGGCCGAGTAACGTCGCCGCCGAAGTGCCCTCCTACCGGAACTAAGTTCGTTCTGCTACCGCGCCAACAACTCAATAACAAAGGGTTGCCCCGGGCAACCCCGTGTTACTACGTGACACTTCGGCCCCCGAGGCCGAACGGACAGCACGGGTAACCGACATGAAAGACGCAACTGACATCGGGGGAGCGAGTCGCGGGTGGACCGCGACCGCGCCCCGCGAACCTGACCAGCTATGTGTGGAATAACCGCTCACGTCGGCAGCGACGAGGCCGTCGAGGACCTGCTCACCGGACTGGAGAACCTGGAGTACCGCGGCTACGACTCCGCGGGGGTCGCGGTGAAAAACGGCGTCGGCATCGACGTGTGCAAACGCCAGGGCGAGATCTCGAAGCTCAAGGAGCGCATCCGGGGCGAGGTCGACGGCGGCGGCAACGTCGGGATCGGCCACACGCGGTGGAGCACTCACGGGCCGCCGACCGACGAGAACGCCCATCCCCACACGGACTGCACCGGCGACGTGGCCGTCGTCCACAACGGGATCATCGAGAACTACGAGGGGCTCAAGCGCGAACTGGAGCGGGACGGCCACGAGTTCGACAGCGACACCGACACGGAGGTCGTCCCCCATCTCGTCGAGGCGTACCGCGATGAGGGGCTGTCGCCGGAGGCGGCGTTCCGGCGCACGGTCGGCCGGTTGGAGGGCAGCTACGCGGTCGCCATGGTCGTCGAGGGCGTCGACGGCGTGTACGCCACGCGGAACGGCTCCCCGCTCGTGCTGGGCGTGGCCGACGACCGGCGGTATCTGGCCAGCGACGCGCCGGCGTTCCTGAAGTTCACCGACCGCGTCGTCTACCTCGAAGACGGGGACGTGGTCGCGCTCGAACCCGGTGACCACCGGATCACCGACCTCGACGGCAACCCGGTGGAGCGCCCGCCCGAAACCGTCGACTGGGTCGCCGAGGACGCGGAGAAGGGCGGCTACGACCACTACATGCTGAAGGAGATCCACGAGCAGCCGACCGCCCTCGCCCAGACGCTCCAGGGACGGATCGGCGGCGGACAGGGTGCCGACGGCGCGTCACCCCCCGCGGGGAACGACGCGGTCGAACTCGAGGAGTTCCCGCCGGGGGCGTTCGGCGGCGTCGAGTCGGTCCAGTTCGTCGCCTGTGGCACCTCCTACCACGCCGCGCTGTACGCCACGCGCGTCCTCGCCAGCCGCGGGGTCGAGGCGTCGGCGTACCGCGCCGGCGAGTACGCCACCAGCCCGGCACCCATCGGTGACGGGACGCTCGTCGTCGCCGTCACGCAGAGCGGGGAGACGGCCGACACGCTCGAATCGCTCCGCGTGGCGAACGAGCAGGGTGCCCGGACGCTCGCCGTGACAAACGTCGTCGGGAGCACGGCCGCCCGCGAGAGCGACGACGCGCTGTTCATCCGGGCCGGTCCGGAGATCGGCGTCGCGGCGACGAAGACGTTCTCCTCGCAGGTGGCGACCCTGACGCTGCTCGGCGAGCGGATCGTCCGCGACCTGACGGGGCTGGCCAGCGAGGGCGTCGGCGACCTGCTCGACTCGCTGGCCGCGCTCGGCGGGAACGTCCAGCGCGTCGTCGACGAGAGCCGGGCACAGGCGGTCGCGGAGACGTACGCCGACCGGCCGTCGTACTTCTTCATCGGCCGGGACGTGGGCTACCCCGTCGCGCTGGAGGGCGCGCTGAAGTTCAAGGAGATCACCTACGAGCACGCCGAGGGGTTCGCCGCGGGCGAACTCAAGCACGGCCCGCTGGCGCTCGTGACCGAGGAGACGCCGGTGTTCGCCGTGTTCACCGGCCGCCACGACGGGAAGACGCTGAGCAACGTCGAGCAGGTACAGGCCCGCGGCGCGCCGGTCATCGCCGTCGCGAGCGAGGACCACGACGCCGCGCTCGACGTCGCCGACGAGACGCTGACCTACCCCGAGGCGGCCCCGGAGGCGGCGGCGGTCCTCGCGAACGTCCAGCTCCAGCTGGTCTCCTACCACGTCGCGAAGGGGTTAGACAGGGCGATCGACAAGCCGCGGAACCTCGCAAAGAGCGTGACCGTCGAGTGATGGTGGTGTGACGATGTCGAACCGCACCGACGACGGGCCGGACGAGCCGAACGAGGTACGCGTCGACTGGTACAGCGGCGGCTCCGAGGACCGGATCGCGGTCGGGATCGACGCCGGGGACGTGCGGCTGGCGGTCACGTTCCCGGTGACGGCGTCGCGTGCGGAGCTGGAGAGCGTGTTCGCGGAGCGCGACCGGGAGCTGGACCACTACTTCGAGTCGCTGGCACGGGTCCGCAGCGAGTCCCGGCAGCGAACGGTCGAGGTCGACGGCGGGGACACCACGACCGTCGAGGAGCGATGATCCGCGGTTCCAGCCGATTCGGAGCAAGCGCCCGGCGGCCGGCGGCGTAGGCCGGGCATTACTAACCCCCGATACGGCGACGGGCAACGGGATGGCAGACCGGCCGAACATCATCTGGCTCACGATAGAGAGTACGCGAGCCGACCACACGTCGCTCCACGGGTACGAGCGGGATACCACCCCGGAGCTTCGTCGGATCGCAAGCGGCCCGGACGGGCGGGCGTTCGGGGAGTGTTTCGCGCACGGCGTCTGGACGCTCGCGTCCAGCGCCTCGATCCTGTCGGGGACGTACCCGTCGCGACACGACACCGGGATGGAGAGCGACGCGTTTCCCGAGGAACTGGACACCGCCCCCGAGCGCCTCCGGGACGCAGGCTACCACACCGCCTGCCTCTCGCCGAACTCCCACCTGAGTTCGGCGACGGACCTGGACCGCGGGTTCGAGCAGTTCGAGTGGCTGAGCAAGTCGTCGCTGTACGACGTGGCCGGCCCGCGGACGCTGGCGAAGTACGCCGCGAACCTGTGGCGGCACAGCGCCGGGCTGACGACCGACACGGCGAAACACAGCACCGGCTACGTGATCACCGACGTGGTCAAGCGCTGGCTGCGCTCGTTTGCGGGCGACGACGAGCCCTTCTTTCTCTACGCCCACTACGGCGACCCGCACCACGCTTACTACCCGCCGCTGCCGTACCACGACGCCTTCACCGACGACATCGAGTTCAGTTCCGGCGAGGCCGCCGAACTGGCGCTCGACCACCACGACGACCTGAACGAACTGATCGCCCGTGGCTGTCCCTTCTCGGACGACGAGTGGGAAGCGCTGCTGGCGATGTACGACGCGGAGATCGCCTACACCGACCGGCTGATCGGCCACGTGTTCGACTACGCGACCGACCGGCTGGACCTGGACGACACGGTGTTCGTGATCACCGCGGACCACGGCGAGCTGTTCGGCGAGGGAGGGATGCTCGCGCACAAGGTCGTCGTCGACGACGCCGTCACGCACGTCCCCGCCGTCGTCCACGGGATGGACGCGCTGACCGACCACGACGGCGAGCTGTTGCAGCACGCGGACCTGATGGAGACGATCCTCCGCGAGGTGGGAGCCGACACGGACGGGATGCAGGGGATCGACATGCGGTCGGAGACCCGCGACCACGCCGTCCTCCAGCGCGGGTGGAAGCGAGCGAAAAAAAACGTCGAGACGTTCCGCGAGTTCGACCCCGAGTTCGACGCCGACCGGTACCACACCGGGCAACTGCACGCGCTCCGCACGGCCCGGTTCAAGTACCAGCGCGGCGACGACGGCGGGGAGCTGCTCCGGCTCCCGGACGAGGAGCGGGACGTGACCGCCGAGCATCCCGAGGTCGCCGCCGAGATGGAGGCGACGCTCTCGGAGTGGCTGGAGACGGTCGGCCAGCCGGTCTCGGACGAGCAGCGCGAAGGGTCGTTCTCCGACGAGATGCGCGACCAGCTCGCCGACCTGGGCTACATCGAGTGAGAGTGTGTATTCTCACTGTTTACCGGTGCTCGCCGGGACCATACGGGCGAGCACCGGTAAACAGTGAGAATACACACTATGACCGGCCGCGCCGGGCGCGTCAGCTGTCGCCGATGTAGTACAGGTCGACCTCGCCGTTCGAGCGGACGCGGTGGACGCCGTCGTACGCCTCGAACCGGGCCAGGTCGCGCTCGCTGTACTGGATGCCGCGGTACGCGACCGTCTCGCGCTGCCGGTCGTACTCGGTCAGCACGACGTGGCGGCCGTCGCCGTAGTGGGTCGTGAGGTTGGTCCGGAGGACGGGCTGTGAGACGGTCGCGCCGCTCCAGTTCACGCCCGTCGGGCCGTAGACGGCGTGGCGGTACCGCCACGTGTCGTAGCCGACGCCGAGCACGTCGGCGTCCGACTCGACGGTCTCGAACGTCGCCTCGTACCCCTCCATCTGCATCGCCGTCTTCTGCTCGCTGGGCTGGTAGATGAAGGGCGAGGCGAACAGCGTCGCGCCGGACAGCGCGAGCAGGACCAGTATCGCGAGCCCGACGGCCGCGAACCGGCGGCCGGAGAGCACCTCCCGTCGCCCGCTCAGTCGGGTGATCTGGACCGCCCCGAGCACCGAGGCGGCGACCATGATCATCGCGAAGTACCGGAAGAACAGCGACGAGAGGTTGCCGACGAAATGCAACCCGCCGAACACGCCGAGCGTGAGCAGCCCCGCGAACAGGTACCGCACCGCGCGGTCGACGGACGGGCGGTCGATCCGTCCAGCGAGCATCGCGAGGAAGAGCAGACCGGCCAGCGCCGACACCACCGCGCTGACGAAGAACAGCTTGACGAAGATCTCGCCGATCCCCGACCCGACCGAGGTGAGCGACGCCCCGCGGTCGCCGACGACGGCCCCGACGGACTGGTCGCTCGTGCCGAGGAGGAACCCGCCGATCCGGGTGGCGATCGACCGCATCTGTCTGGTGATCGCGCCGTGGAACGGGAGCCACACGGCAAACGCCGTCGCGGCGACCATCGTCTGCCCGAGCAGCGGCCGCCCGGGGTCGGCGTCGCGGTACCGGCCCCGGACGAACTGCAGGGCGGCGACCGTCGCGAAAAAGAGCACGACGACCGCGGACTGCTGTGGGTGGTACAGGACGACGCCGACGGAGGTGAGCGCGAGCAGCGCGCCGACGCCGGCGAACGTGCCCCGGTCGGCGCTGCCGAGCGCGTACTTCGCAAGCAGGAACAGGACGAGCGCGAAGAACATGCTCGCCTGCGTTATCGGGTGGGGGTTCAGCCCCGTGACGATGTGGTTGATCGGGAGCAGGAAGAACGCCGTGAAGCCGCCGAGGACGGCACCGACGGTCGTGTCGGTGAGCAGTCTGACGGTGAGCGTGACGAAGACGAGATACAGCAGGGCGAAGACGAGCACGACGAGCATCAGCGAGTGCGTGACCTCGAAGCCAGCCACCTCCGTCAGGAGCACGCCGAACGTGTGGATCCCGGGGTAGATGATCTCCAGCGGGCTCAGGTCGCCGGCCAGGACTTCGCGGGTCCAGCCGAGGTGGGTCAGCGAGTCCGCCCCGCCGTAGAAATGGTAGCCGCGCACGACCGGCAGCCCCGCAAGCAGCGTCGTCGTGCCGACGCCGAGCGCGATCGCCGCACCCCGCAACCGCCCTGCGCCGGCGAGGAGCGCGACGACCAGGGCGACCGCGAACGCCACCTCGATCCCGATCCAGACGGCGGTCGGTGTCCCCGCGTAGACGGACTGCTCGTACCCGGTCGCCGGGGTCCGGTGCGCGACCAGCGCGGCGGCCGCGAGCGCGAGAAACCCGACCGCGAGCGCCGACTTCAGGAGGATCCGGTCGTCCCCCCGACGAGCGTCCGCGGCCCGTGCGGCCGCCGTCATCCGTCGCCCTCCCCGGGGATCGCCGCCCGGTACGTCTCGGTCAGCCGGTCGACCGCGGCGGGCCAGGAGTACCGCTCCCGGACGGCCTCGCGGTTCGTCCGGCCCATCGCCGCCGCCCTCTCGGGGTTCGCGACGAGCTCCCCGATCGCGTCGGCGAGGTCGTCGCTGTCGCCGGGGTCGACCAGCAGGCCGTTCGTCTCGCCGACGACCTCCGGGATGCTCCCGACGCCGGTCGTCACGACCGCGTTGCCGCCCGCCATCCCCTCCAGCAGGGCGATCGGCAGCCCCTCGCCGTGCGTCGGGAGGGCGTATATCGACGCCGAGTCGATGAGCTCGCGCTTCTCGGTCTCGGAGACGTAGCCGAGGTAGTCGACGCCGTCGTGGCGCGCCGCCAGGTCCTCGGCCCGGTCGGAGAGCGGGCCGTCCCCGGCGATGCTCACGCGGAACTCGGGCGCGCCGTCCCGTTTCAGGTCGTCGACCGCGTCGGCGAGTTCGCCGATCCCCTTGCGTTCGACGTGGTTCGAGACGAAGACGACGTGCGGGTCGGCGTCGAACTCGGGGCGGTACTCGTCGGCGTCGACCGCGTTCGGGACGACGACGAGCTTCTCCGGCGACGCCCGGTGTGCGAGCACGTCGCGCCAGTACGCCGAAAGGACGATGATCCGGTCGCAGGCGTCGAACACGGCCGACTGGAGCAGGCGGACGGGGAGCGAGGCGTCGACGACGAAGTCGTCGAACGAGGAGCCGTGGATGTGGAGAACCACGGGGCGTTGCCAGACCAGCGCGGCGAACAGCACGTAGAACGACGCCCGATAGAAGGCAAAGCCGTGTGAGGAGTGAACGTGTACCGCGTCCGGGCGGGAGCGGAACGGGAACAGCACCGCTGCCCGCAGGGAGACCAGCAGGGCGGCGAGGAACCACCGCAGCCCCTCGCCCCGCGGCGTTCCGACGTCGTACACCCGGGGGTCGACATCGTCCGGGAGTCGCGCCCGCTGTTCGGTGACGTACCGGGCGACCCCACCGGTCGCGCGGCTCTCCGGCCCGACGACGAGCAGGTCGATCGTGTCGGCGTTCGCTTCGGCATCCATGCGTTGTGCCCCGTTGGCCGGGGGTGGACTTATTAAAAAACAGCCTACTCCGGCCCCCGACAGGTCAGGTCGTCCCGGCCGCGGCTCCGGCGGGCGCGACCACGCCCCGGGTCGGCGTTAACTACACATTTACAATGACGACGGTGCCCCAACGGGACCACTGATGTACTCGCTCTCGCAGGTGCGGCGAGGGGTTCGACGCGGGCTCTCGAACCCGTCGTTTTTCGGACGGGAACTGAACCGGCTGTACCATCGTCGACTGTATCAACGCCCGTACAACACCGACGGCGTCGACGTCGTCGCCGAGGACTGGGACACGCTGCTCGTGCTCGACGCCTGTCGGTACGACATGTTCGAGCGGCTCCACGACCTGCCCGGCCGGCTGGAGCGCCGGGAGTCGCGGGGGTCACACACCTCGGAGTTCCTCATCGCCAACTTCGGCGGGCGGACGCTCCGGGACACCGTCTACGTCACCGCGAGCCCGCAGCTGTACAACTGGCGCGACGAGATGGACGCCGAGTTCCACGCGGTCGTCGACGTCTGGCGCGAGGCGGGCTGGGACGACGAACACGGGACGGTGACGCCGGAGACGATGGCCGACCACGTCCGCCGCGCCGTCGAGGAGTACCCGGAAAAGCGGATCGTCGGCCACTTCCTCCAGCCACACTACCCCTTCATCGACGGCGACGACCGGCTCAACGCCCGCACGTTCGACGGCGACGACGAAACGGAGTCGCCCGACGTGTGGGCCCAGCTGATGCGCGGCCGGCTCGACGCCTCGACGGACGCCGTGTGGCGTGCGTACCTCCGGAACCTGAACGCCGTCCTGCCGGAGATAGCGGCGCTGCTCGACGAACTCGGCGGCCGAACCGTCGTCACGTCGGACCACGGGAACATGGTCGGGGAGCGGGCCGCGCCGGTGCCGATCCGCGAGTGGGGCCACCCGCCGGGGATGTACACGGACCAGCTCGTCACCGTGCCGTGGCTCGTACACGAGAACGGTCCGAGACGGAAGATAACCGAGGGGGAGCCGGACGCCGCCCCCGACGCCGTCGCCGACGACGTGGTCGAGGACCGCCTGCGGCAGCTGGGGTACGCCGACTGACCGATGCCCCGAAACACCGACGCACCCACGGCCGGCGGGACCGACCGGGCCGCGACGAGCGCCAGCGGGACCGCGACCGACGACGCGCGGGACGTGGTACTGGTCACGATCGACTGCTGGCGGCACGACGCGCCGGCGCGGATGCCGGCGCTCGACGCGCTGACCGACGGGTACGAGCGCCGGGACGCGGTCTGTCAGGCACCGGCGACGCGGGGGGCGTTCCCGGCGCTGCTCGCGAGCAAGTACTACCCGCAGGCGTACACCGGGTTCGACGCGGTGGACGACGACGTGCGCTCGCTCCCCGCCGTGCTGTCGGACGCGGGCTACGCGACCTGCGGGATCGTCGGGTCGAACCCGTTCCTGAGCACCTGGGCCGACGACTTCGACCGCTTCTGGAACGACGGGATGGACGCCGAGTCCGACGGGTCGGAGCTCCGGGAGTCGGTCCGCGCCGGGGCGTCGACGCTCCGGCACGCGCTGAACTACGTTCGGCTCCGGAGTCGCGTGCCGGCGTCCGAGGTAGCCTCGCGCGCGAGAGAGTGGTACGAGCGCGAGTCCGGCCCGCGGTTCCTCTGGATGCACCTGATGGACGTACACGTCCCCTTCTTCCCGGGGCTGCGGAAGGGGGTCGACGAGGGGCTGCTCGACGGCTACCGCTCGCACCTGCGGTTCATGCGGGACCCCGAGTCGCTCTCCCCCGCGGAGTACGAGACGCTGGAACGCTTCTACTGGCGCTCGGTCGAGCGGCTGGACGAGCAGCTTTCGGACGTGCTCGGCTTCCTCGACGACGACGCGCTGGTCGTGCTCACCGGCGACCACGGCGAGGAGTTCGACCACGGCGAGTTCGGCCACGCGCGCCCGTACGACGAGTGCGTCCGGGTGCCGTTGCTCTCCAGCCCCGGACTGTCGGCCTCGTTCGGCGACCACGGGGTGCTCCGCCACCTCGACGTGCCCGCCTCGATCCTCGACGCCGTCGGCTGTTCGGTGCCGGCGGGGTGGGAGGGGTCGCCCGGCCGCGAGGCGGAGCCGTTCCCGGCGTTCACGCTGAACCACTCCCCGCAGTTCGGGCGCACGTACGGCAGCATCCGGACGGAGCGGCACAAGCTGTTCAAGGCGTTCGACGAGGACACCGACGCCGTCGTCGCCACGGAGGCGTACGACCTCGAATCGGACCCGGGGGAGACGCGGAACCTGTACGACGGGGACCCGCCGACGAGAGTCCGGACGCTCGAACGCCAGCTCGACGAGTTCCTGTCGCGCGACGACATCCGGGGCGGCGTCCACGAGGACCCGCGGGACGCGCCCGAGGTGGTCGAGGACAGACTGCAGGCGCTCGGGTACAAGTAGCGCGGCGGGGTACGGAAAAGCGAAACGTGGAGGGAGAAGCGTCAGCGGGGCGGTCGCGCCGTCAGCACCAGTCGCTCACGTCACACACCGTCTCGGCGTCCGCGACGACGAAGGCGTCCTCCTTCAGCAGGTCCTCGTCCGCCGGCAGGAGAAGCACGTCGCCGGAGCCGTTGTTCGTGCGGACCACGTCGAGTTCGATCAGTTCGTAGCCGAGGTCGGCGTCCAGGTCGGGGTCGGCGTCGAGGGACTTCAGCTCCGACGCCGAGGGGTCCGGAGCCGTCTCCCGGCCCCGGACGTTCGTCGACCGGTTTCGTTCGTCGCCGTTCTCCGACATGGCTACTCCCCGTTCTCGAAGTCGACGGCCGCGGTTCCGGAGAGCAGGAACGACGTGATGTCGCCGGAGAACCGGTAGGCGTCGACGCCGCCGACCACCTGCCCGGTCGCGGAGCGGTCCGAGACCACGTCGTCGGATTCGACCGAGCCGGTGTCGGGCGCTTTCTCCAGGTCGCCGCTGACCGTGAAGGAGTACTCGGTCGTCGCGTCCGCGCCCTCGCCGTCGATGACCAGCAGGTTCGGGTACGTGGCGTCGCCCGAACCGCCGGTGTCGTCGAACTGGGCGGGGTCGACCTGCTCGCCGTCGACGAACACGTCGGCCGGCCCGTCGACGGTGAACGCGGTGATCTCGCCGGCGAACCGGTAGTCGTCGCTCCCGTACACCGCGACCGAGCCGGACGCAGTCGTCCCCTCGACCGCGTCGGGGTACTCCGCGCCGGAGAGGTTGGCGCTGTCGCCGGGTTCGACGACGTCGGTGACGGCGAACTCGTAGTTCGCGCGGTCCTCGCCCGTGCTCTCGACGGTGACAGTCCGGGACGGCTCGGGCGACCCGTCGTCGGGTTCGGACACGTAGTCGGCGGGGTCGACCTGCTCGCCGTCGACGAACACGTCGGCCGGGCCGTCGACCGCGAGCGCGGTGACCTCGCCCGCGAAGGCGTAGGTGTCCGCCCCGTAGAGCGCGACGGAGCCGGAGCCGTCGGTCCCGTCGACCGCGTCCGGGTAGTCGGCGCCGGAGAGGTTCGCGCGGTCGCCCGGCTCCAGCGCCTCGCTGACGCTGAACTCGTAGCTCGCGCGGTCCTCGCCCGTGCTCTCGATCCGGAGCATCCGCGAGGGATCGGGCGACTCGGAGCCGTCACTCGTCGAGTCGTCACCGGAGCCGTCCCCGCTGGAACCGTCGCCGCCGGAGCCGTCGTCCGAACCGCCGTCGGACCCGGAGTCGAACTGCGCGAGGTCTATCGCCTCGCCGTTGACCAGCACGTCGGCCGGGCCGTCGACGGCGAAGTCGGTGATCTCGCCGGCGAACCGGTAGTTGTCGCTCCCGTACTGGGCGACGGAGCCGGTACCGGTCGTCCCCTCGACCGCGTCGGGGTACTCCGCGCCCGAGAGGTTGGCGTCCAGGCCGGCCTCTAGCGTCTCGCTGACGCTGAACTCGTAGCTCGCGCGCTCGGTGCCCGTGCTTTCCACCGTGACGGTGTTGTCGAGGTCCGACCCCCAGGACCCCTCATTCGGATTTCCCGAACCACCGTCCAGGGACGGTGCCGGGCAGGAGTCGCCGTTCGTGATGTTCGCCGTCTCGACGCCGCTGCTGCTCACGTCGACCGCCTCCCCGGAGACGTTGATGTTGCAGTCGCGGACCGTGCTGCCGTCGGAGCCGCTCAGGACGACGCCGCTGCGGTTGGAGCCGGACTGCTCGATACAGCAGTTCCGGACGACGGAGTCCGGGGAGTTGGAGGCGTTGACCGCCGCGCCGCCGCTGGCGTTGCCGGTGATGCTGACGCCCTCCAGCTCGATCGGGTGGCCGTTCGGTTCGCTCCGGACGGCCGCCATGCTGTCGAGGTCGTGCTGGATCCGCGTGTTGCGGACGGCGAGCGAGGTGGAGTTGTCGGACACCCGGATCGCGCTGTTCGGGGCGGGGTGGTCGCGCACGACGATGTCGCAGTCGCGGACCTCAGCGCCCGGCTGCTTGTCGAACTTCCGGCCGTTGATCCAGACGGCGCGCATGCCGAACGCGTTGCGCTCGTGGCTGTCCTCGCGCGGGCCGTCGTACTTCTCGGGGTCGATCTCGATGGTCGCGCCCTCGACGTAGTTGCCCTGGCCGCTGATGCGGACGCTGGCGACGTTGTTGTTCCGGAACGTGCCGCCCTCGATCTGGACCTTGCCGCTGTGCCGGGAGGCGTACATCCCGTTGTTCCCGAACTCCTCTAGCTGGCAGTCGATGACTTTCAGCGTCCCCGAGTGGGGCTGGAACACGCCGATACCGATGCGGCCGTCGCCGCTCTTGTACCGGGCCCAGCTGGACCCCTGCGTGGCGACGACGTTCCTGACGACGCCGGTGGCGTCGGCGTTGCTGATCGTGACGGTCAGCGCGTTGGCCACGCTCCCGCTGGAGTGCGTGCCGCGGCCGACGTACTCGACGTCCTCGACGTGGACGCCGTTCTGCGTGTTGAACCGCAGGCCGGTGACCGTGTTGTCCGGGCGGATGTCGAAGTCGATGCCCTTGAACAGCACCTGGTTCGCCGGGCTGCCGACGCCGCTGGCGAACATGCTGAAGTTCGACCCCTGAGGCGGGGCGAACACGACCTCGCCCTCGCCGACGAAGCCGATGTTCGCGCCGCTCGGCAGCCGGTGGCTGTTCGCGATCTTGTACGTCCCCTCCGGGAACCGGATGAGGGTCCCGCCGCTCATCGCCTCGTTCAGTTCCCCGTCGATGGCCTGGCTGCCGGAGTTGTCCGCGCCCAGGTCCTCGACGATGTCGACGGTCCGGTCGAAGGAGATGCCGTCGACGGAAGTCTGTGCACCCGCGCTGCCCGCGGCCGCTGCCGTACCGAGCGCCGCCGCGGCGGCGCTGCCGGTAAGCTTGAGATACGAGCGTCGGTCGAGCGTGCCGCGACCGGTAACGCTCCCTTTCTCGGCGTCGGTCCCGGTAACGTCGTCTTTCGCTCCACGGTCGGCGTCGTTGTCTGGTGCCATCGACGGGTAAGCGGCAGGTAACCTGATTAAGGGTTCCGACCGATTGTACTCCAGTCGACTCCACTAGCGTTGCGATGCTCCCCCCGTTGCTACCGGTTACTTGCCATCGGCGGCAACACTGTCCTACTCTGCGGTAATACACCCTTACCGAGAGCGAGCACGCAAACGGAGCATGTGTCAGAGTCCCACACCCTCCGGTTCGCGCGGTCGATCCAGCCGGGACGGGAAGTAAGGCCTGCTTACGCGGCGGATAGCGGACAGTGAGAGAACACCGGTGCGGATAACGGCGGCCTACCGAGTTGGCCGCGTCACCACAGCGTAGCGATCGCTCGGGAGTTCGTGCTGGTCGTACCGCGAGCGTGCGCCCCGGGTGAGAAGCGGTCCCGGGGGGTTACGAGTCGAGCGAGCGGCGCGAGATGACCTCCTTCAGCACGTCGCCGCCGCGGATGTCGGTCAGCGCGATGACGGGGTCGGTCACCCCGCCCATGTCCGCGTAGTCGGGGTCGACACACAGCGTGCGGGAGCCGCCGAGGTCGACCGGGAGCCGCCGGAGGAGGTCCTCGATGTCACCCGTCGTGCCGAGGAACTCCGTGGTGTCGAGTCTGACCAGACAGTCGCCGGTCGGCTCCTCGGTCGGCTGGAGCAAGACCGGATACCGGCCGGTCAGGAGCGAGCAGTCGCTGACCGTGCAGTTCGGGGACCGCGACAGGTACAGGCCGTCGCGGCGCTCGCCCGCCTGGTCGACCCGGAGGTTCTCGAACGTGGTGTCGCCCCGTCCGATGACCCAGACCGCGTGGCCGGTCGCGGACTCGCCGAGGATCCGGACGTCGGTGATGGTGCCGCTGTGTGGCTTCGGCGGCGGGTCGTAATGCTGGCCCCCGGTCGGGGCCTTCGCGAGGATCCCCGTGCTTCCGTCGGCGTCGACGCGGACCCGCGTGGATTCGATCGTGAAGTCGCCGCCGTTGGTCCCGACGGCGATCCCCGGCGATGCGGGCGCGGCGAACATCCTGACGTCGGCGTCCCGGACCGTGACCCCGCCGGGCGAGCGCCCCGCGTTGGATCCGGCCCGGCCACTCTCGATCCGTATGCCCCGGGGGTTGAGGTAGTCGGCCGGAGCGTTCGGCCCGCCCACGTCCTCGATGTCGACCTCGACGGTCGTCCCCTCCACCACGCTGCCCTCGCTCCCGAGCCGGACCTGGGAGATGTCGTTGTTCCGGAACGTGCCGCCCTCGACGTGGACGACGCCGGTGGTCCGGCTCGCGTAGACGCCGTTGTTCGGGAACTCCGCGACGTGGCAGTCGACGAGGCGGAGCGTCCCGGCGTGGCTCGGCCCGACGTAGATACCGACGCGCCCGTCGCCGTGGTTGTACGTCCCGATCCGGCCGCCCTCCTGTGCGACGAACCGCCTGACGACGCCCTCGCCGTCCGGCGACCGGACGATGGGGAGCAGCGCGTTCCCGACGGGGACGTTCCCCCCTTCGCCCTCGGGCGCGCTCCCGTCGCGGGTGCCGCGGCCGACGACCCGCACGTCCCGGACGTCCAGCCCGTCCTCGACGCCGAGCTGGAGCGTCGGCGCGCAGTTGTCGGCCGACGCGTCGACCGTCACGTTCCGGAACAGCAGGTCCCGGCCGCCGTCGATCACGATCCACTTGTCGTTGTGGCCGGCCGGTGCCTCGAACGTCACGTCGCCGTCGCCGACGACGCCCAGGTTCGTCAGCCCGGAGAGGCGGTTCGTCCGCTCGAACCGGTAGGTTCCGGCGGGGAACCGGAGCAGCGTGTCGGCGGCGGCGGCGTCGCGGAAGGCGGCGTCGCACGGCTCGTCGCCGTCCGGGTCACAGCCCGCGTCCGCGACCATGTCGACGACGGTCCCGTACTCGTCGGCGAGTTCCTCGGTATCCGGGTCCTCCGGAGGAGGTGGCGTCTCGGGCGGCCGGCGGGTTGGGGCGTCCGTCGTCCTGCGGGGGCCGTCGCCGTCCGGACCGTCCCAGCAGCCGGCGAGGGCCGCGAGCGCGCCGGTTCCGGCGAGCGACTGCAGATACCTGCGACGGTTCATCTGTGGCTATACGACAACTAATCGGCTTGCGCGTCATTGTTATGTTGGGTGTTCCCCGGGTAACGCAACACTTCCCCGGGCCGTCCGGCGCTATCGCCGAACGCCCGGAACGCCGTCGGCGACCCACAGCGCGAGCGCCAGCGCGAGGACGGCGGCCTCGACCAGCAGGTAGAGCCGGCCGACCGGCGTCCCGAGGAACAGCCGGAACGACCCCCACAGCTCCGCGACGCGGGCGAGCAGCGCCGTCCCGCCGTCGCTCGCCCGGGAGACCGCCGGCCAGAAGAGGAACCCGACCCGGAGCGTCCCGCCGAGCGAGTTGAAGATCACGTCGCCGAGGAGATGCGAGAGGTAGCCGACGCCGAACGCGACGCCGACCCCGGGGACGCCGGCACGGCTCGTGAGCGCCAGGGCCGCGGCGACCGCGGGGACGGCGAAAAACACCGAGTGGCCGAGCGAGAGCCCGCTCGGGAGCACGCCCAGCCACCAGGCCAGCGGCTTGTCGATCAGGTCGGGGAGCTGCGTCGCGACGGCGAGCACCGCGGCCTCGACGCCGGTCGGCGTCCGGGCCGCGGACAGCCGGACGGTCGGGGAGAACAGCAGGTAGCCGACGGCGAGGTGTTCCCAGGGCCACACGCGTCACGCCCCCCTGTTCACGTCGACCGAGAGGTACGCGCTCCGGTAGGCGGTGTCGGCGTTCACCGCCTCGGGAACGTCGCCGCGGTAGAGGTAGTAGTGGAGGCGAATGCGGTCCCCGACCAGGTCCGGCACTGCCGCGTGGGTCCGCCGCCACGTCTCCCCGGGTCCGACGGCCGCCTCGAACCGGTCGAGTTCCCGCTGTTCGAGCACTCTGACCCCGTCGGCGGCCGGTTCGACCCGCTGGACGACGGCGACAACGGTGTAGTTCGTCTCGGCGCCCTCGTTGTTCTCCACGCTGACGACCAGTTCGGCGGGGTCGCCGGCCGTGAGGTTGGTCGGGTAGTCGGTCGCCTCGAGTTCGCCGGACTCGTTCTCCGTGAGGAGGGCGATGGAGCTGTACGACTCGCCGTCCTGTGGCACCGCGAGCGCGTACCCCATCGTCGCCGTCGCGAGGAGCACGCTGACGACCAGTGCGGCGTTGACGAGCCCGGCGTACCGCCGGTCGGTGCCGAACAGGCCGGCACGGAGGTCTGCGACCCAGCGCCCAACCGGCACGCGATATCGGCGGTGTCGGGCGAGCCGTGCCCGGCGCACCGCCGCGGTCACCGCGCCGACGCAGATCAGGCCCACGAAGGCGGCGACGACTACGGGACGGGAGAGCGGGAACGGCGACGCGGCGACGGCGACCGCCACCACCGGCAACAGCGCCACGCTCATCCCGAAGGAGAGCGCCGCGCGCTCGACGCCGTCGACGGTCGCCGCCGGGTCGTCCGGCGACGGGTCGAACGGCTGGTCGGACGCGGCCGTGTCGGCCGACCCGGGGAACGCCACCGCGACGACGACGTACCCCGGCAGGAACAGGAGAAGCGGCACGCCGACCGCCGCGCGGAGCAGCGAACCGTCCCAGATGAACAGCACGACGGTCCCCGCGAGCGCGAAGGCAACCGCGGCGGCGAGGTCGAACGGGAAGAACGCGAGCCGGCTCCGCCGGGAGCCGTTTGACTGCTCGTACTTCATCCGGCCCCGGTCGTCGACAGCGAGCGGTAGCGGAGCTGTACGGGCGCTTCGGCGACGTGTCCCGGCATACTGTACTCGTGTCCGCTTGCGCCGTCGTTCCCTTTGTTATACTGACCCTACACTCGCCCGACAACTGCGCCAGTCTCGATCCCGGGCGGGCGCGCAGCGGGGTCGGCCGACCCGGCAACGGCCGCGACCGTGCCACGGCAGTCCGGGGCCGCTCCGTCGGTAGGACGGCGTTACCGGCGACCGTCGGTCCGACCGCAGGCTACAACGTCGCCTTACTGCCGGCCCGTCGGGGGTGTGCCGCGAAGCGATAGGGACGGAACGAGTAAGCCGATCTTAGCGAATGTTGGTAACTACTCGAAACGTATTCGCAGGTATCCGGCTATGAACTGGCTATGATGCCGACCGTCGTGGATGGTACTCGGTCGCAAACGTTATTCAGGTAAGGTGCCCCTGCCGTAGACGTGATGGGAACGCTCGGGCGCGACGGACCGGGGAACGAGGGTCCGACCGAACGGTACAATGAGCTTACTGACCGCGGCGCAGCCGGACGAACCGGGGTGGCGCGCTGATGTCGAAGCGCGCCGCGGGCGAGGAGGAATCGGTGCGGGTCGAGTGGGCACAGCAGGACGCCGACCCCGACCTGACGGGGGACCTCGACTACCGGCTGGACGACTGGGAGGTCGTCGACGCGCGCTCGGCGGGCAACGAGCAGCTGATGTTTCTGCCGAACGACGAGGACCTGATCAAGGAGGAGGCGTTCATCGTCGCCGAGCCGGACGCGGTCCGGAACCTCGGCGACAGCGTGTGATCGGGTCGCGGGACCCGGCCGACAGTGCGCCGCGGCCTACAGCTCCGACACCGGCGCGCCGGAGAGCCGCTGGGCGGTGAGATACTCCGACATCGCGTAGGCCATCCACGCCTGACACCAGCGCATGAGCGTGATCCGCTTCGTGTAGAACCGCCCCTTCCGGAAGTAGAACCGGCCGTCGCCGGCGTAGAGGTTGTCCAGCGTCCACCGGAGGATCCGCTCGGCGACGTCCAGGTCGCCCGAGTAGGTGAACACGAGGATCCCCTGGGCGGCGGCGTGGATGTCCCGGGGGTAGGCGTTCGCCTCGTCGAAGCGCGGCGCGCCGTCGGACTCGAACAGCCCGCGATAGAACGACAGCGCGCGGTCGAGCGTGTCGCCGTAGCGCGCCGAGCCGACCAGCGAGTGGTACTGCTGGAACGCCTCGACGACGAACCCGTTGTGGTGGCTGTCCATCGAGAGATGGGAGGCGTCCGCCGGGTCGCGGTAGTGCCAGCCCCCGAGGTCGGTCTGCAGGCGCGCGATGTGGTCCAGTATCTTCGTCGCGCGGTCCAGCAACACCTGCTCGCCGAAGAAGTCGTACAGTTCGACGAGGATGCGAGCGCCGAGCGCGCCGGCGTTGATCGTGTAGTAGTCGTCCGAGTGGTTCATGTGGTAGTCGATGACCGCGCCGTCGCCGCCGTCGACCTCGCGGTAGTCGAGGTCCTCGGTCACGAACGCCGCGGCGGTGCGGGCCATCTCCGGGTAGCGGGAGTCGAGATCCGCGCCGGCGAGCAGGGCCTTGACCGCGTAGGAGGTCGACACCACGTCCGGGTCGTTCGGCACGCCGCGGCCGTCGAGGTGCTGGATCTCGTGGTTGTGGCCGCCGCAGAAGCCGCTGTACCCGGTCGACCGCTCCTCGACGAGCCAGTCGAGCAGGTCGCGCGCCTCCGACAGGTAGTCGGTCCCGTCCTCGGGGTCGTAGTCGATGTCGGTCGTGAGGCGGTGGAAGTTCAGGTTCGTCATGGCGAACAGCGCCGTCCCCTTGTAGTTGCGGCGCTGCTCGACGAGGAACAGCGGGCGGACGTTGACCGGGGCGCGCTTGATCGTCTCCTGGAAGGCGATGTTCACCCACTTGTTGTCGAACGGGAGCGCCCGCCGGATCCGGCTCGACATCCCGTCGCCGTAGTCCCAGCCGGTGTAGTCGCGCCGACGCGCGTACGTCAGCGTGTCCCGGAGGACGCGGAGGACGGTCGGCCCGTTCTCCAGCGGCCGGTCGGCCGCGCGATGCTGGTCTGCCGTGGCGTTGGGGGATTGCAGAGTCATATACGGTGGAGGGTGTGGCCGTTCAGGGGACCGTCCGTCCGAAATCCGGGTCTCATGACGGTTCCCTACGGCAGCAACCGGGTTTGTAATGGACCTCTTAGCTGCCGCGACGCGCTCCAGCGCCGAACGCGACCGGGACGGCGGCGCGCCGGCCCCGGCGGGAGGCGGCACCGACGGCTCGGACCCGCCGTCTGTTTCGGGCGTTATCCGGTCCGAACCGGTGCGGGGCAGCGGCACAAGTTCCGGCTAACAAAGGGTCGAGACGGCGGACGTACCACCGATGAAACAGCTGTTTTTTACGAACACCCCGGCGCACGTCCACCTGTACAAACACGCCGTCCGGCGGCTCCGCGAGGCGGGCCACGACGCGCGGATCCTCGCGCGGGACTACGGCTGTACGATCCCGCTGCTGGAGTGGTACGACCTGCCCTACGAGACGTACGGCTACTGCGGGACGAGCAAGTTCTCGCTCCTGCGCAACGTCGTCGACCACTACCGGAACATCCTCTCCTCCGCCGTCCGGTTCGACCCCGACCTCGTGTTCGGGATGGGCGCGTACGCGGCCCACGCCGGGGCGGTGACGCGGACGCCGGTCGTCCTCCTGCTCGACTCCGAACCGACGACGCTCGACCACCGGATCTCCGCGCCCTTTGCCGACGCCATGCTGACCCCCTCGGCCTTCCGGAAGGACCTGGGAGAGAAGCACTACGAGTTCCCCGGCTTCAAGGAGTCGGCGTACCTCCACCCCGACGCCTACGAGCCGGCCGGCGACGTGCGGGCGCGCCTCGGCCTCGCCGACGACGAGCGGTTCGTCCTCCTGCGGTTCAACGCCTTCGGGTCCCACCACGACGTGGGGAAAGGTGGGTTCAGCCCGGCACAGCGCCGGGAACTGGTCAAGACGCTGGCCGCGGAGGCGACGGTGCTGCTCTCCGACGAGGGCGACGCGGTCGACGTGGCGACGCTCCCGGCCCGCGAGTTCGACTGCCACCCGGCGCTGCTCCACGACGCGCTGGCCGAGGCCGACCTGCTGGTCGCGGACACCCAGACGATGGTGACGGAGGCGGCGCTGCTCGGCACGCCCGCGATCCGGTCGAACTCGTGGGTCGGCGAGGACGACATGGGGAACTTCCTCGAACTCGAACGGCGCGGCCTCGTCCGCAACCTGCGGTCGTTCGACGACGTGCTCGACGCGGCAACTGAACTGCTGGCCGACGAGGACGCGCCAGCGCGCTGGGCCGAGCGCCGCGAGCGGTTCATGGCCGAGACGGTGAACCTCACCGACGTGATCGTCGACGTGGCGACCGACCCCGAATCGATCGACGCCGTCCCCGGACTGTCGCGCCGGCTGTCGACCGACCGGACGGAACTCGCCGACGCCGAGGCGGGCGCGACGCGGCCGTGAGTACGGCCCGGACGCGGCGGCCAGTTTAGCTGACGAGGTTGTACGCGCTCTTGGCGAGGCGCATCCCGGTCCCGCCCGACTCGACGACGTAGTAGGGCCGCAGGTCCGCGCCGAACTTCGCCTTGTAGCGACAGAGCCGCTCGGTGTTCGCGCCGACCAGGTCGTACTGGTGGACCGAGTCGAGCGCCGGGTCCTCGACGATGTCCCGGATGATCCCCCAGTGAAGCAGCCCGTTGACGCCGGTGCCGTCGTACTCGGCGCGCGTGCCGCCCTGCCAGAAGTAGGCCGAGTCGTTCGAGTAGAGCGCGACGATGCCGCTCAGGAACTCCCCGTCGGGGGCGCGGGCGACGTACACGCGACAGCGGTCGCCGAGCCGGTCGACGAGGTCGCGCACGAACGGCCACGAGACGGGGAGCGACGAGTCGGTGTCGTCGTAGCGCTCGGCGGTGCGCTCGAACACGCGTTTGGCCGCCGTCCGCCCCTCGACGGCGAGTTCGGCGTCGGACGCCTGCGCGTCGCGGATCTCCCGCCGGAGGCTGCTGCTGAAGGAGCCGAGCACGTCGTCGAGCGAGCGGCCGTCGAGCGGGAGCCGGTACGTGAAGGAGGGGTCGACCGAGAGGTCCGACCAGTCGAACGGCCGCGGGTCGTCGTAGTCGGGGGTCGTGACCGTCCGGAACAGGGTGTTCGAGGCGGTCGCGTCCAGTTCGTCGACGACCCCCTCGGCGAAGCGCCGGTTCAGCTTCTCCCGCTTGCGTCGCTTGGGCGAGTTCGGCATCAGGATCGGCCCCATGTGAGGGACGCTCATCGACGGCGGCGGGGAGGTGACGACGCGGCCGATGGAGCCGTCGCGGACGAACGCGGGGAACAGCGCGACCGCCTGCTGGCCCTTGAACCCGCCGAGCAGCCGGAGGTCCGCGACGGTGTGGTCGTCGAGCGCGCGAAGCGCCTCCGGCGTGTGAAACACGTCGAACCCGGCGGACGGCAGTGCGTCCCCCCAGTCGTCGAGGGAGAGGTGTTCGATGTTCATTCGGTGTCCGTCACTCGTCGGACCGGGGCTTTGTTATCCGCCGTATACCCTCGTCGGGGGGCGCGGCGTCGCCGTCCGCCGGAGCGAGGGTTCGGTACAGCTGGCCGGGCGGACCGACCCACCCGGACAGCTCCTGCGCTCGCTCTATCAGCCGGCGGTACAGCCGACAGTAGCCGGGGAACTCGTCCTCGTTGAAAAACCGGGGGTGCCAGAGGACGGTCATGACCGCGTCGTTGGCCGCCGCCTCGAACAGCAGGTCCTCGCAGGCGTCGAACGCGCGGTCGAACGACCGGCCGGGGTCCGGGAGCGCGACCTCCATCGCGGTCAGCGGGAAGACGACGAACTCGTCGTCGAACGGCCGGACCGGGTCGTAGCCGTGCCGGAAGCCGTACTCGCTGGCCGACCCGAGGCTGGCGTCGTACCGGAGTCCGGCCTCGGTGTGGTGCCGCCAGGTGTCGGGGACGTCGAGGTTGAGGTAGTGCTGTCGCCCGCCGACGACGGGGTGACCGAGCACGTCCTCCAGCACCGCCTTCTCGTGGCGGAGCCGTTCCGGGTCGCGGTACGACCCGTAGGAGCCGTGCAGGCCGACCTCCCAGCCGTCCCCGTCAAGCCCTCTGATCGCGTCGGCGATCGCCGGCGACTCGATATCGTACCGCCCGAGGTGCTGGATCCACCGCTCCGGCCGGAGCCACTCGCGGGGCGGCTGGTCGCGGAACAGGTGTGGCTCGTTCAGGAAGTAAAACGCCGACCGCACCCCCAGATCCGACTCCAGGTCCCGGATCTCGTCGAACTGCCAGTACGGGTTCCGACCGGGGAGCGCGGTCCGCAGGTGGTAGCCCGGGCGCTCCTGGAGCGCGTAGTAGATCGACTGGTACGTCTTGTACGGCCGGTCCACGTCGTGGGTGAGACAGAGCGCGAACTCGTGGCCGTCGGGGACCGCGTCGCCGTCTCCGCCGTCCGGCCCGGCGTTCCCGTCAGGCACCGTCCAGCACCTCCCGGACCGTCTCGGCCGCGGTCCCGTCGCCGTACAGCGGCGGCCGGTCGGGCGGGGCGAAGTCCGCGGCGAGCGCCTCCCGGATCGCCGACTCGGCCGCCCCGACGAGCACGTTCCAGCCGCAGTCGACCGTCTCGGTCCACTCCGTCTCGTCCCGGAGCGTCACGCAGGGCGTGTCGAGGTAGAACGCCTCCTTCTGGACGCCGCCGGAGTCCGTGGCGACGCGCTCGGCCCCGTCGAGCAGGCGGACGAAATCGAGGTAGCCGACCGGCTCGATCAGCCGGACCTCGTCGGCGTACGTCTCCCAGAGGCCGTGCTCCTCCAGTGCGCCGACGGTCCGGGGGTGGACCGGGAACACGACCGGCCGCGGCGCGGCGGCCAGCCCGGACATGATCGCGTCGAGGCGGTCGGGGTCGTCGGTGTTCCCGGCGCGGTGGACCGTCGCGAGGACGTAGCCGCCGTCGTCGACGCCGAGCTCGTCGAGAATAGACGACTCCGCGGCGGCTCGCTCCCGGGCGTGGAGGATCGCGTCCTGCATCACGTCGCCGGTGACGGTGACCCCGTCGGTGAGCCCCTCCGCGCGGAGGTTCGCCGCCGCGTCCTCGCTGGGCGCGAACAGCAGGTCGGCGGCGTGGTCGGTGAGCACGCGGTTGACCTCCTCCGGCATCGCCCAGTTGCCGCTCCGGAGACCGGCCTCGACGTGGGCGACGGTCGCGTCCTCCTTCGCCGCGACGACCGCCCCGGCCAGCGTGGAGTTGGTGTCGCCGTAGAGCAACACGGCGTCGGGCTCCTCGGCGTCGACCAGCCGCTCGATCCCGGTCATCATCTCGGCGGTCTGGGTGGCGTGGGAAGCCGAGCCGACGCCGAGGTGGTGGTCCGGCTCCGGGATGTCGAGTTCCTCGAAGAACACGTCCGAGAGGCCCTCGTCGTAGTGCTGACCGGTGTGGACGAGCACCTCGTCGTGGCCGTCCCGGAGCGCACGCGAGACGGGGAACGCCTTCACGAACTGGGGGCGCGCGCCGACGACGGTGAGCACCTTCATCGCCCGTCACCCCACGCGCCGCGTTCGAGGCTCTCGTTGTGTCGTTTGTCGAAGATCATCGCCAGCGTGCAGAGCGTCCCGCCGAGCAGCAGGAACAGCAGCCCGACCGCGCCGCCGACGAGTCCCGCGCCGGCGGTCACCGCGGCCCCCGCGAGCGCGAGCCCCGAGACCCCCCCGAACACGCCGAGCGCGTACAGGAACACGAGGGGGTGGAAGTCGTACACGAGGTATCTGGTCTTGAGCCGCCAGAGGAACCCGGAGAGCAGCAGCGCCGACAGCCGGGGCACGAACTCGGTGTACCGGATGCCGCTCTGCTCGTCGCCGTACACAGCCTCCATCGGCACGTCCGCGACGCGCAGCCCCCGCGTGTTGAGCTTCACGAGGATGTCGTTGCAGAAGCCGTACCGGTCGTAGAGGTTGTCGAAGTCGAGCCGCTCCAGCGCCCGCAGGGAAACCGCCGTGTAGCCGTTCTGCGGGTCGACCATCCGCCAGTAGCCGCTCGCCACCTTCGTGAGGAAGGTGAGCACCGAGTTGCCGAACAGCCGCCAGCGGCTCATCCCGTCCCAGTGCTCCGGCGAGATGAGCCGGTTCCCCTTCGCGTAGTCGGCCTCGCCCGAGACCACCGGCTCGATGATCCGGTGGAGGATGTCCGGGTCCATCTGCCCGTCGCCGTTCATCACGGCGGTCACGTCGAGCCCGTCCTCCCGGGCGCGCTCGTAGCCGGTCTTTATCGCCGCGCCGACGCCGCGGTTCTCCTCGTGGCGGATCGGCACCACCCGCGGAGTGAAGGCGACGCCGCCGTCCGCGACCGGCGGGTCCGCCGGCCGGGCGTTCGCCGTCGCGGCGTGTCGCCGGATCTCCGCCCACGTGTCGTCCGTCGAACGGTCGTCGACGACGTACGCGCGGTCGACGAAGGCCGGGAGCGTGTCGATCACCTCGCCGACGAACCCCGCCTCGTTGTACGCCGGCACGACGACGCCGACAGTTTTGCCCCGGTACATCGTTATCCGCTCCCGACGGTGTAGACGTGGTGGTCGGTGTCCTCAAGGTCGAGCGCGTCGCGGCCGTCGACCACGACGAGGTCGTCGTCGAACGCCGTCCAGTCGATCCCCTCGAACTCCTCGTGGTCGGTGACCAGGACGGCGGCGTCGAGGTCGAGTTCGGTGAGCGAGTCGACCGACGCGCCGTAGGCGTCGAACTCCGAGAAGTCCTCGATCATCGGGTCGGCCGCGACGACCGTCGCGCCGAACTGGTTCAGCTTCTCGGCGATCGGCCTGGCGGGCGTCTTCCGCGTCTCCTTGACGCCCGGGCGGTAGGTGACGCCGAGGACCAGCACCGCCGCGTCCTCGACGTGCGTGCCGACGCGCTGCAGCCCCTCGACGAGCTTGCGGACGGCGAAGGTCGGCATCCCGTCGTTGACCTCGCGGGCCGTCCGGAGCAGCGGCGCGTCGCTCGCCAGCTCCCGGATCAGGAAGTACGGGTAGTAGGGGATGCAGTGGCCGCCGACGCCGACGCCGGGGTCGTGGATCTCGCAGAACGGCTGCGTGTTCGCCACCTCGATGGCCTCGTTGACGTCGATCCCCAGTTCGTCCGTGAACGTCGCCAGCTCGTTGGCCAGCGCGATGTTGACGTCGCGGTAGACCCCCTCGAACACCTTCACGCACTCGGCGGTCGTCGCGTCGCTCACCGGCACCACGTCGTTGACCGTGAGTTCGCCGTAGACGGTTTCGGCGACCGCGGTGCTCTCGGCGTCGGTCCCGCCGACCACCTTCGGGTACGCGCCGCGGATGTCCTTCAGCGCGCGGCCGCTGGAGGTCCGCTCCGGGCAGAACGCCAGCCCGAACTGGTCGGCCGCGAGGCCGCTCTCCTCGACCAGCACCGGTTCGACCACGTCCTCGCAGGTGCCCGGCGGCACGGTCGATTCGACGAACACGGCGTCGCCCGCCTCCAGCCCGCTGGCGATGTCGCGCACGGCGGTCCGGAGGTTCGAGAGGTCCGGATGCTGGTCCTCGCGGAGCGTCGTCGGCACGATGACGACGTGGACGCTGGCCTCGCTCGCGGCCGCCGGAGGGTCGGCCGAGGCGCGGAACGCCCCGGCGTTGACCGCCGCGGAGGTGAGTTCGGGCAGCCGGGGTTCGCCCTCGACGTGGCAGTCGCCGTCGTTGATCCGCGCGACGACCTCCTCGTCCACGTCGACGCCGACCACGTTGCTCGTGACGCCCGCGTACACGACCGCCAGCGGCAGGCCCATCTTGCCCAGCCCGTACACCGCGACCGGCACGTCGCCGTCGACAAAGGCGTCGCGGCGCTCCGCGAGCGACGAGCCGACGCCGTACAGCTTCGCCGCCCCGTCCTCCCTGAGCTTCACGCCTGACGCACCTCCTGTTGCCGCTCGACCCGGTCAGCGGCGGTCCCGTCGATGCGGTTGGCGATAGACAGCGCCCGGAGCCCGTCCTCGCCGGTGACGACCGGCTCCCCGCCCGTCTCGACCGACTCGGCGAACGCCGCCAGCTCCTTCTTCAGCGGCTCGCCGTTGTCGACGGTCGGGCGCTCGATGACCGTCTCGTTGCGGTAGCGCACGTCGCCGTCGCGTTCGACGTACTCGGGGAGCGAGTGGCGGTGGATGCCGACGGTCTGTTTCATGTAGTCGACGTTCACCTGACACTCCCGGGCGGTGATCGAGAGCTGTCGGACCCGCTCCTGCGTGACGCGGCTGGCCGTCAGCGTGCCGACGACGCCGCCGTCGAACTGGAGCGAGGCGGTCACGTAGGGGTCGTCGGGCGACCGGAACGCCTCGACGGTCGAGAGGTCGTCGTCGACCAGCGACAGCACCACGTCGATGTCGTGGATCATGAGGTCGAGGACGGCGCTGTCGCCGATCTCGCGGTCGACCGGCGGCCCGAGGCGACGCGCGTCGACGGCGAGCACGTCGAGGTCCGGGACGATGTCCTGCAGCGTCCGGACCGCCGGATTGAACCGCTCGACGTGGCCGACCTGCAGCGTCAGGCCGGCCGCCCGGGCGGTCTCGATGAGGTCCCGACCCGCTTCGGGGTCCTCGACGAACGGTTTCTCGACGAGGACGTGGGTGCCGCGGTCCATCGCGTCCTTCGCGACCGCGTAGTGGTACTCCGTGGGGACGGTCACCGAGACGGCGTCGACGGCGGTCAGCACGCCCTCAGTCGAGAGGACGCGGGCGTCGTAGTCCTCGGCGACCGCCTCGGCACGCTCCGTGTCCTGGTCGGCGACGGCGAACAGTTCGACGTTCGGTAGCTCGCGATACACCCGGGCGTGGTGGCGTCCCATACTGCCGACGCCGATGACTCCGGCTCTGATCTCAGACATTGTCGTAGGTGTGGAGGCTGTCGGTGATCCGGCGCAGGTCGCTCCCGTCCAGCCCCTGGTGGACGGGCAGCGACAGCACTGTCTCGGCGGCGCGCTCGGCGTTCGGGGCGTCCGCGTCGGCGTCCGCGTACGCCGGCTGGTCGTGGATCGGTCGGGGGTAGTACACCGCGGTGTCGACGCCGCGGTCGTCGAGGTGGCTCCGCAGCGCGTCGCGGTCGGCCGTCCGAACCGTGTACTGGTGGAACGCGTGCGTCCGGCCGTCGGGTTCGACGGGTGCGGTCACCCCCTCCACCTCGCGGACCGCGTCGGTCAGCGTCGCCGCGTTGGCTCGCCGCGCCTCGACGTTGTCCGGCAACTTCGTCAGCTGTGCCCGGCCGATGGCCGCGGCGATGCTGGTCATCCGGAAGTTGTGGCCCACCTCGGCGTGCTCGTACGTGTCGGTTCGGCCGTGGTTGACGAAGCGGGCGGCGCGCTCGGCCACGTCCTCTCGGTCGGTCGTGATCATGCCGCCCTCCCCCGTGGTCATGTTCTTGGTCGGGTAGAACGAGAAGCAGGCGGCGTCCGCGAGCGAGCCGACGGGGTCGCCGCGGTACTCAGCCCCGTGTGCCTGCGCGGCGTCCTCGACCAGCGCGAGGTCGTGCTCGTCGGCGATCCCGCGGAGGCGGTCCATCTCAGCGGGGAGGCCGTACAGGTGGACCGCGAGGACCGCGTCGACGTCGCCTTCGCGGGCGATCCGCTCGACTGCGTCGGGGTCGAGGTTGTACGTCCGGGGGTCGACGTCGGCGAACACCGGCTCCGCGCCGGCGAAGCGAACGGCGTTCGCGCTCGCGATGAAGGAAAACGGCGTCGTGACGACGCGGTCGCCCTCGCCGATCCCGAGCGCCTCGAACGCCGCGTGGAGCGCGGTCGTCCCGTTCGAGGTGGCGACCGCCCGGTCCGCGCCGCAGTACTGGGCGAACTCGGACTCGAACTGCCGGACGAGGGGGCCGTCCGCGACGTAGCCGTCGTCCAGCACGTCGGCGACGCGCCGCTTCTCCTCCTCGCCGATGTCGGGGGCTGCGATGGGGATCGAACTCATGCTATCGCGTTCCCCTCCTGCAACGGCTCGGGTAGCGGCCCGAACTCCACCGGGACGCCCATCGCCAGCGTGTCGGGCGGGACGTTCCGGTCGACGACCGCGCCGGCGGCGACGAACGACCCCTCGCCGACGGTGACGCCGGGCAGGATCGTCGCGTTCGCCCCGACGGAGACGCCGTCCTCGATCGTCGGCCCCTCCAGCTCCGTCGTCCCCCGAACCGGGTAAGCGTCGTTCGTGAGGACGGCCCGCGGCCCGAGGAACACGTTGTCCCCGACCGTCGTCTCCGGGGGCACGTACACGCCCGTCTGGACGCTGACGTGTGACCCGACCGTGACCCGGCCGTCGACGACGGTGTCGGTGCCGACGACCACGTCGTCGCCGAACGTCGAGTCCTCGCGCACGAGGACGCCGTGGCCGGTGACGAACTCGTCGCCGGCCTCCACGTCGCCGTACACGATCGACCCGTGACGGACGACCGAGTCGTCGCCGAGCACCGTCGGCCCGGGGTCGTCGCAGTAGTCGTAGCCGACGGTCGCGCCGTCGTCGATCCGCGTGCCGTCGCCGGTCACGACCGACGCCACGGGATCACCTCCGGCGACGGTTCCCGACCCGCCGGTGGCGGGCGCTGTTCGGACGGTCCGTTGCTGGTTGATGACGTATGCCGGGCAGTACGCCCCCGGACACCCTGTGCAAGCGGCATGAAAGGCTACTCCCTGCTTATCAGGCGGTCACCTTTGTTATTGAGCGCCTTTCCAACAGGTATGAGCGCCCTTCACGCCGCCCGTGGCGGTGCGCGGCGCGAGCGACGCCCTTCCGGCCGTTCGGTCGACTGCCGGGGTACACTGGCGTATAGCATTGTTACCGTGACTGTAACCGGTATGTAACAAAGTGGTGATACCCGGATACCACGCTCTAGGAGTCGTCCGAACGGGCATGTGGCAAGATCAGCGACGACAGACCGCGTCCAATTAATGTCTCAATCCGACACCAGCGAACTATCGCAGGACATCGTGTTCGACCTTCTCAGCAGCCCCAGACGCAGGTTCGTGCTGTACTACCTGCGGCAGGAGGGCGAGCCGGTCGAACTCCGGCAACTGGCCGACGAGGTGGCCGCCTGGGAAAACGACATGCGCGTCGAGGAGCTCACGAGCCAGCAGCGAAAGCGAGTGTACGTCTCGCTGTACCAGACGCACGTCCCGAAACTCGACGAGGCGGGGATCATCGAGTACGACCAGGACAGCGGCATGGTCGCGCTCGCCGCACGCGCGGACGAGCTGGGAAGCTACCTCGGCACGGACGAGTCCGAGGTCCCGTGGCAGATGTACTACCTGGCGGTCGCCGTCGTCGGCGCGCTGCTGTACACGCTCGTCGCGTTCGACGTGTCCGTCTTCGCCGCGGTGCCGGAGAACGTCGCGTTCGTGGCGATCATCGTCGCGTTCGGGCTCTCGGCGGTCGCACACTACCTCTACAATCGGTTCCGCGAACCGGACATCGACGCCGACCTCGTGAACGTCAACCGGTAGGCCGGCCGGGACGACCGCCGCCTCCGTACGGTCACCGTGCCGTCGGCCGCGATCGACTGGGTCGGCGGTTCGGTGCCGGTATCGGCGGCTTAACCGCCGGCTCGGCGCGACCTATACGCGACATAACAAAGGGAACATCGGGGGACATCCCGGGTATGGAGAGCCGGGAGCGGACCGGACCGTCGACGGTGCTGGTCGGGATCGACGCCGCGTGCCGCGGCGTCCTCGACCCGCTCGTGGACGCCGGTGCCGTACCGAACATCGCTGAGCTGCTCGAGGGCGCGAGCGGGCCGCTCGAATCGCAGGTCCCGCCGTGGACGCCGAGCGCGTGGCCGTCGCTGTACACCGGGACGAACCCCGGAAAACACGGCGTGTTCGACTTCCTCGCGTTCGACGGCTACGACTGGGACGTGGTCAACGCGACCCACGTCGACGAGCGGCCGCTGTGGAGCCACCTCGACCGGACCGGTCGGTCGAGCGTCGTCGTGAACGTCCCCGTCACGCACCCGCCCGACGAGTTCGACGGCGCGCTGGTGCCGGGGTACGTCGCGCCGGAGGACCCCGACTGCCACCCGCCGGGACTGCTCAGGGAACTCCGCGACGCGGTCGGGGAGTACCGCGTCTATCCGGAGACGGTCGACGGCGACGCGGCACAGCGGCGGGCGTACGCGCGGACCGCGCGGTCCCGCGGCGAGGCGTTCCGGTATCTCGTCGACCGGCTCGACCCCGACTTCGGCTTCGTCCAGTTCCAGGTCACCGACACCGTGTTCCACGAGCGCCCGGGCGACCGCGAGGCGGTCCGGGCGGTGTACGAGGCGGTCGACGAACAGGTCGGCGCGATCCGGCGGGAGTGTGACCCCGACACGGTCGTCCTCGCCAGCGACCACGGGATGGGCCGGTACCGGGGTCACGAGTTCCGCGTCAACGAGTTCCTCCGGAAGTCGGGCGACGTGCGCGCAGTCAGGGGCGGCGACGGGATGCCGACGTGGGCAACCGTCCGGGACGGACAGTTGAAGGCGGGGGAGGCGGAAGTGGAACGCGAATCCACCGCGGCCGACGGCGTGGCGGCCGCCGCGATGGCGGGGCTGGCGAAGGTCGGCCTCACCAGCCAGCGGATCGAGCGCGCGCTCGACGCGGTCGGACTCGCCGACGCGGTCGCCGAGCGCGTTCCGTCGGCGGTCGCCAGCGCCGGCACGGAGCAGGTCGACTTCCCGGCCTCGCGGGCGTACGTCCGCTCGCGTATCGAGTGCGGCGTCCGGATCAACTTGCAGGGCCGTGAGCCGTCCGGCGTCGTCCCGCCCGACGAGTACGAGGCCGTCCGCGACGACCTGATCGAGCGGCTGTCGGCCGTCCGGACGCCCGACGGCGAACCGGTGTTCGAGGACGTGGCGCGCCGCGAGGCGTACTACGAGGGGCCCCACGTCGACAGCGCGGTCGACGTGGTCACCGTGCCGGCGGCGTTCGACCACTTCCTGTCGGCCCGGCTGGCCGGGTCGCAGTTCGGCGAGCCGTCGGAGCCGTGGAACCACAAGCGCGACGGGGTCGTCGCCATCGCGGGCGACGGCGTCGACGAGTCGGCGTCGCTTTCGGACGCCCACCTGTTCGACGTCGCGCCGACGGTGCTGGCGACGATGGGCGTCCCGGCAGCCGACCGGATGGACGGGTCGGTCCTCCCGGCCGTCGACCCCGTCGGGGACCGGAGCTACCCGGACTACGGCAGGCGGACGGCAACCACCGCGGACGACGCAGTCAAGGAACGCCTCGCGAACCTGGGGTACATGGAATGAGCATCGACATCCGCACCGTCGACGACGAGGAGGAGTGGAACCGCTACGTCGAACGATCCGACGGGACGACCCCGTTTCACCGCTACGGCGCGCTCGCCGTGCAGGCGGAGTACGCCGAGGCGACGCTGTACCCCTTCGCGGGGTTCAAGGGACAGGAGGCGGTCGGCCTGTTCCCCGTCTTCGAGATCCGGAAGGGGCCGGTGTCGACGGCGTTCTCGCCGCCGCCCGACATCCGGGTCCCCTATCTCGGGCCGGCGACCCTGAACGTGGACAAGTTGAAGCGGCGCAAGCGCGACCGCCGCGTGAAGCGGTTCGTCGAGGGCTGTCTCGACCGGGTCGAGGAGGAGATCGGGCCGAAGTACGCGCATTTCCGCACCGACGGCCGGTTCGAGGACCTGCGCCCGTTCGGCTGGAACGACCACGACGTGACGCCGGAGTACACGTACCTCGTCGACCTGACCGCCGACGAGGAGACTGTCAAGAGCCGGTTCAGCAGCGACGCCCGCAGCAACATCCGGGACGGCGAGGACGCCGACTACACCGTCGAGGAGGGCGGTCGCCCCGCGATAGAGCGCATCGTCGAGCAGGTCCGGAGTCGGTACGAGGCACAGGACGTGTCCTTTCACCTGCCGACCGCGTTCGTCGCCGACCTGTTCGACCGCCTGCCGGCCGGGAGCATCCGACCGTACGCCCTCCGCGTCGACGGCGAGTTCGTCGGCGGGATCCTCGTCGTCGACGACGGTGACCGCGTCTACCGGTGGCAGGGCGGCGTCCGGCCGGACGCCGAGGTCGACGTGGCCCCGAACGACCTGCTCGACTGGCGGGTCATGCGCGACGCGATGGCGCGCGGCCGGTCGGCGTACGACCTGGTGGGCGCGGACTCGCCGCGGATCAACCGGTACAAGGCGAAGTTCGGGCCGAACCTCGAACCGTACTACAGCGTCGAGCAGGGGACGCCGGTGATGAACACGATGGCGCACCTCTACCGGAAGTTCCGCTGACCGCCGGTCCCGGCCGTGCTCGACGCCGGGCGACGGCCGGTACCCCGGTGCGCACGGCGGAGCGAGTGGTAACTGGGACACAACGGTCTGGTAGTTGCGTGGCCGTACCCGACAACGCTCCCGCGCGAAACTGAACGGAATCGGGTAATTCAAACACGACTATAAACACGAGTTAAGGTCGTCAACGTCGTACGGTGGATATGACCGAGGTGTGGGACGAGATCGGGTTCGTCATCAGCTCGCGGTACCGGGTCGCCGTCCTGAAGCGACTGGCCGAGGGACCGGCGACCCCGTCACAGATCGCGACCGACTCGGAGCTCTCGATAGCGCATATCTCCAGGAGCCTCCGCAGGCTCCGCGACCGCGACCTCGTCGAACTGCTCGTCTCCGAGGACCGGAAGAAAGGCCGGGTGTACGGGATCACCGACCGCGGCGAACAGATCTGGGGCCAGATACAGGCCGAGAACATGCTGGAGGAGTAGGCCCGGCCGTCGCGGTCACTGCGGGGTTCCGGCCCGAGTGAGCAACCGCTGCGTCGAACGGAACGGCGCTGCTCCCGAGCGGAGCGACCCCAGTTCCGAACTCCCGGTGGTCGCCGGTACCGGTGCGGGCGACCACCGAAAACGGTGAGATCAACTACCCGCAGTAAAGTTGATGTTTCTAGGAGTTAGCCCCGATGTCGTCGTCGCAGAGCGTCCGAGGCGGGCGGGAGATCACTCCGACTCCTCGTCATCGTCGTTCCCCGGTATCAGCATCTCCGGCTCCCGGTCGTAGGTGGGCGTCTCGGCGAACTGTCGAATGCGTTTCCAGTCGTCTCCTGACAGTCGTCCCGTCATTAGCTCCCGATTTCGCCGCTGTAGATAAAAAGGGCCGCGGTGGTTCACCGAAGTAAGAGCAACAAACCGGTCGCAGGTGTCGGCTACTCCCTCGAAGAGACGGTGTGCGGTCGGTCCGTCGCTTCGGCCAGACGCGTCAGGCACGGTCCGCTCGCTCCGTCGGCCGCCAGCTTTCGCAGTCGGGACTCTACCGCCAGCTCCGGCGCTCGCCGACCCGGCGTCGGCGCGGATCGGTCCACGGCTACGAATGTGGTCTCACTCGTCCGGAGTGACGTGCACTCGACCGCCGTCGAAGACGGTTATCGAACAGCCCCACTCGGAGAACTGAACCGCCACGTCCGAGGGGTCGGAAGCTGAGGCGAAAAGGGAGTCGAGCGCGTCGGGGTCGACGACGTCGAACAGCGCCGGCGACAGGTCCACCGGGTCCGCGTCGAGCGCCTCCGCGACCGCCAGTACGATCGTCGTGCTCAGTTGTTCGTTCGCGGTCGCCGTCCGGGAGACGGTCGTCCGTCGAAGGTCGGGTTGCTGTCCGGTAGCAGACGTCGGCATCATAGTGCTGTTAGTGTCGCTAGTCATGGCTGGGTCGTGTCCAACTCAAGCCGACTACACCGGACCCGAGTAATAAACCTTGTCGTCGATCGATCTGGCACCGAGCCGAGTAGTCGTGAGCGCCGATACGTTCGGGACGAAACAGTCCGAAATCAGTCCGAATGGGTGTTCGAGGCGTGACAGCGGGACGGAGCCGAAAACGGTAGGTACCGATTACTTCGGGAAACCTCGGCTTACTACCAGCGAAACGGAGGCAACTGACGGTAGCCCCGCCGGAACGACTCCACGGCGAACCGTCCCCGGCCCGAAGCCGACGTGCCGGCGACGCCCGATTACAGCGATACGAGTGTAAAGACCAGCCCCGTCGTCCGGTCCTCGCCCACGGCCGACGAACCGCGACGGAAGCGCCCGGAACCGACCCGAACGCTGGAGAACCGTGTGGAACCCGGATGCGAGGGCCGGGCTCACACCCATCACTGCCAGCTACGCCGAACACGTTCGGGAACACGGCGAGGTGGGGCGGGACCGTAGCGCCGATATGCCCGGAATCCCCTCGCCGTTCTCGGACGACGGCGACGACGGCGGCGACACGTTCGACGAGTACGACGAGTTCGTCCCCGACCATCTGCCCGAACCCGGCGCGTTCCTCGACGGCCACGACGTGCTCGCGGGCGACGACCACCTTGCGTTCCACGACATCACGCGGGAACTGTTCGAGGAACGGGGCGTGTACGACATGACGTTCGGCTACAACCTCGCACGGCTGAACCTCGACAGCCGTCACCCGTCGGCGGGGTACCGGTACGCCGAGGAGGCGGCCGACGCCGCGGGACCCGCCGCCGACGGCGACACGGTTCTCCGCGCCGAGTTCACGCCGACGACGGAGTTCTGCCCGCAGAGCGACACGCTCGCCCGCGGGTCGTTCCGGGCGTGGAACGGCCTCGCCGACCGCCACGACTACGACCTCGTTCGGGTGCGCGTCGACGGGATGCACCACAACAGCGAGGAGATAAACGAGGACATGCGAAAGCTGGAGGAGACGTTCGTCGAGACCGACTCCGTGACGCGGGTCTCGGACGACTCCGGCGGCGACGGCACCGACACCGGAACGGGTTCGGCGGGCGGCGGCCGCGGCCCGACCTCACCGTTCTGAGCGGTCGCACCGCCGTCGAGTCGGGACAGCGAAAACGAGTTCGGAGTGGGGATGACAGATCGGATCGGCGGTCGCCGGGGACGGGCCGTCGGTTACCGGGCGCCCGTCACTGCGGCTCCGGGTCGAACACCTCGGGGTTCTCCTCGCCCTCGGCAGTGACGACGCTCATGCAGCCGCGCCGCACGACACGGCTGAGCGCGTGGTCGACCAGTTTGTAGTTCCCGGGCACCGGGAAGTCCATCGTCGCGATGGCGGTGCTGCCCGGCGCGACCGGCTTCGTCTGGATGTGGGTCTGCGGGTCGGTCGTCAGCGACCCCTCGGGGTAGAGCCTCTCCCAGACGTTGCCGATGGGGTGGTAGCTGCTGGTCATGTTCGGGCCGCCGGTGACGAAGTACGTCCGGACGGTCTGGCCCGTCTCGACCGTCGCGGCCGCCCCGTACCTGTCGGGGGTCGTCGCGTACGCCTCGCCGTTCATCACCACGTAGGTCGGCTCCTCGTCGGCCATCGACGCCATGTCGAACTTGTGGTGGCCCTCGGTGCCGGCCTCCTTGTCGGTGTAGATCTCGTGCTGGCCGAGGTACACCTCCTCGTCGACCTCGGGCATGCCGCCCTCCGGTTCGACCAGGATGATCCCGAACATGCCCGCGCTGATGTGCATGTCCATGTTCGGGACGGCGCAGTGGTAGATGTACGCGCCGGGGTACGTCGCCTTGAACCGCAGGTGCGCCGTCTCGCCGGGCGCGGTCATCGTCGCCTCAGCGCCGCCGCCGGGGCCGGCACACGCGTGGAAGTCCACGTTGTGCGGCATCGTGTTCTCCTCGGGGTTCCGGAACGTGACGTTGACCGTGTCACCCCGCCGCACCCGGATGAACGGCCCGGGGACCTGCCCGTTGTAGGTCATGTAGTCGAAGGTGACGCCGCCTTCGATCTCCGCGGTCACCTCGCGGGGGACGAGCTCCACGTCGACCTCGGCGGGCTCGTCGCGGTCGATCGGCCCCGGAATGTCCGTCGGGTCAGCGGCGACCCGGTCGACCTCCGGCGTCGCCGCCTGCTCCATCCGTTCGCGCTGTTCCGTGCGGTCCTGGGCGGTGGGCGCGTTCGCACAGCCGGCCACGGCCGTCGCGCCGCCGATACCCATCGCCTGGAGCACGCGCCGCCGGGAAGTGTCGAACATTGGTGGGTGCCTCCTTGCAGGTGAACGTAGTGGCCGGGACATTAACAAGCGGTTCTACGGTTCTCAGCCCACGAGAACGCGTTTCAGCTCCTGGGAAACCGGGCGAACAGGTACGGGGGCTGTTTTTTTAAGCGGCCGCGGTCCCGTCGAACCGATCCCCGACCAACCGTCTCAGACCGCCTCGACCGTCTCCCGGTACGCCTGCAGGTGGCATCGCGCTCGGGCGACGTGTCGCGCCCGCGGCTCTCGCACCCGCGAGAGCAGTTGCGGCAGGGAGTGCTGGACGCGGGCCGTTCGCCGCGGGGGCGTCGGAACGCATACGGCGGCGTTGGACCGGGGACGCGAAACAGACACTGCCGAACGTGTTCGCATCAACGGCTACCGCGACGGCGGTCGGAAGGGTACACATGAGCACGTCGGGACACGCTTCGACGGCGTCACGGGGGTCGCGCCGGTTCGTCGCCGTCGGGGTCTGCGGGCTCGTCGTCTGGCAGGCCGCGGTGCTCGCGGGCGTTCCGCGCCGGACGAGCGTCGCGCTCGGCGCGCTCGGGTTCGTCCTCCACGTCGTGTTCGGGAAGGCGTACGCCCTCCTGCCGTCGTACTTCGACCGGCGGCTCGCCGCGCCGCGCGCGCCGGCGGTCCACCTCCCGCTCTCGGTCGCCGGCGTCGCCGGCCTCGCGATCGCGCCGCTAGCGGGCGTTCCCGGCGTCGTGGGCGCGGTCGGCGCGACCTGCTGGAGTCTCGGCGTGGCGGTCTTCGTCGGCGTCCTCGCCGTCACGGTCCGGGACAACCCCATCGGAGCCGAGACCGGCACGGGCGAGGCGAACGCCCACCGACGGGGCGTCGACCGCGCGGCGAACGCCGCGCTCCCGGTCGCCGTCCTCTACCTCGCCGCCGGAGCGTACGGGACCGCCGCCGCTGCCGGGGTCGTTCCCGTCCCCGCGGCCCTGCCCGCGCTCGGCCTCGCGGCGACCGCGTCACACCTGCTCGCCGCTGGCGGCGCGGCGCTGGTGCTGTTCGCCGTCGGCTTCCGCCTCCTCCCCCGGCTGCTCGGCGCGTCGCCGCCGCGGCCGCTGGTCGCAGTCGTCCTCCCTGCCGGCGCGCTCGGGCCGGCGCTGGTCGCCGCCGGCGTCGGCGGCGCGGGCACGCTGCGGGCCGGCGCGGCACTGCTCGGCGTCGCAGTCGTCGGGTTCGCGGCGGCCGTCATCGTGCTCGCGGCGACGGCCGACCGACGCCGGGTCGGGGTCGGCGCGGTCGTCGCCGGGCCGGGATTCGGCGTCGTCGGCGTGACGCTCGGCGCTGGCTTCGCGTTCGGCTTCGGCGACGCCGCCCTCGTGCCGGCGCACCTGCGGCTGAACCTGCTCGGCTTCCTCGGGCTGACGGTCGTCGGCGTCACGTACCACTTCTACCCGCCGGCCGTCGGCCGGCTCCCCGGCGTCGGCGAGCGCGTCGCGCGGGCCGCCGCGGCCGGGATCGCCGGCGGGCTGCTGGTCGAGGTGGCGGGACTGTGGACGCGCTGGCCCGCTGCTGTCGTCGCCGGCCGGACGGCTGGGCTGTTCGGCGCGCTGATGTACGCGTGGGTCGTCCTCGGGCTGTTCCACGAGCGAGGGTGACGCGGGGGTCCGTGGAGAAGGGTGGTTCCGTACCCGGCTACTCGGCCGGCGCGAACACGACCAGCGCCTCGGCGTCCTCGACCGCCGCCGGCGAGATCTCCCGCTCGCCGCTGAACTGGACGGCGTCGCCGGACGACACCGCGTACGTCTCGTCGTCGAGCGTCAGTTCGATCTCGCCCGCGATCCCGTACAGCACGATGTCGTGGTCCGGGTGGTGATGGCCCGGCACCGACTCCCCGGCGTCGAGGGCCAGTCGGACGGTCCGGGGCTGCTGCTCCGAGAACACTTCGGCGTGTGGCGATTCCGTCAGGTCGTCGACGCGTGTCAGTTCGGCCATCGGTCGACGGTACGCGGCCGTCGGGTGTGGGGATTGGGGCGAACGTGTTCGGCTACCGGTCCGCGGGCTCCGGGTCGTCGCTTGGGGGAACGCCGACGTCGTCGCCGGCGTCCTCGGCCGTGTCGGCTCCGCCGCCGAGCGACCCGAAAAGCACCGCCGGGAGGGACTGCCGGCCGTGTCGCCGCAGGACGAGCAGCAGGTTGGCGGCGAAGGCGACGCTCCCGGCGAGCCACAACGTCCCGCCGACGGCCCACAGGAACCCCGGCTGGACCGGGAGCGCGCCGGCCACGACGGGGAGTTGTCCCGCGACGATCAGCGTCGCACCGCCGACGAGCGCGGCGAAGTCGGCCGCCGCGAGGCGGTCGTCGTACAGGTCGTCGATCATCGGCACCGGCTCGTAGCCCAGCAGGTCGCTGTACCGGTGGACCCAGACGATGAAGGGGACGACGTGGTACAGCGTCCCGAGCACGACGAAGCCGACGACGCCGAGCGCGAGCAGATGGACGGTGCCGGGCGCGCCGAAGCGCGCATCGACGGCGAGCGGGTCGGCCAGCCACGCCGGGAGGGTCAGCGCGACCCACCCCGCCATCGCCGCGCTGGCGACGGCGTAGCGCGACAGCATCGGCGTCCACTCGACCGCCGTCTCAAGCAGCCGCCGGGCGAGGATGGCAGCGACGGCGAGGACGCTGGCGACGACGAGCACGCCACCGGCGCGGGCGATCAGGGGATCCCGGAGCAGGCGGCCACCGGCGAGCGCGACGACGCCGACCGGGTAGCCGATTTCCTCGACGCCGCGGAGGTAGCGGTCGACGCCGCCCAGTTCCGTCTGCGTGAACATCGTCGCGAGCTGGTAGAGCGCGCCGAACACGGTCGTCAACACCGCGCCGAAAACCGCGAGCGTGGCGTGGGCCGCCACGACGTCGATTCGCGTCACCGGGAGGTCGAGAAAGAGGGGGTTCGTGAACCCGACCGCGAGCGACACGCCGAGGACGGTGAGTGCGAGGAAGTACGCGAGCGCCAGCGCGAAGTGGCGCTCGGTCACGTCGAGCGGCCGGGCCGTCGCCAGCGTCCGGCCGATGTTGTACGCGAACGTCCAGAAGCCGGCCAGCAGCAGGCCGCCGGCGTAGGGCAGCAGGTCGTATCGCTCCGTCAGCAGCGCGGCGGCGAAGCCGGTCAGTCCCGCGGTCACGAGCCATAGCTGTGCCGTCGCGAGCCGCCGCGAGTGGAGTTCGGTGCCGGACCACACCGGGACGAACTGCGTCATCGCGCCCATGATCGTGACACAGACCCACCCCGCCAGCAGCAGGTGGGTCTGTGCGAGGCCGGCCAGCGGCGCGTCGACCGCCACCCCGACCGCGCCGCCGGCGACGAGGAAGCCGAGCGCGACGACGAAGTGGCGGAGCGGCACCGCCATGGGCGGCTGTGCGTCCGTCTCTACCTCCCCCGGAACGACGCTCATGGGCGTGGCTACGTCGCCGCGTTCCCTCGGCGTCTCCCCGAATATGTTCGCCAGGAGGGGGGGGAAGCTACGTCCCGGTCAGGGTCCGTCGTGTAGCTCCTCGACCCGCTCCGCGACCCAGTCGAGAACAGTGAAGCACACGTCGAGATGATGCGGGTCGAGCGGCGACGGCGTCGCCTCCCCGGCGTCCGGCGGCGGGTGGAAGTGGGTCCGCGGCGCGGACGCCTTCGGATGACGGTCCCAGCGACACTCGTATCGACCGCCGTCCTGCGACTCGACGTAGTGGACGGAGTAGTCGTCGGTGACGAACCAGCGGACGTCCAGCCGTGCGGCCTCGACGCTGGGCGGATACGCGTTCCCGTCGAGTTCGATCCGGAGAAGCCGCGGCGACGCGCCGGATGGGTCGAACACCCAGCGCTCGACAAGCGGATGGCTGCCGGCGCGTCCGGCGACGGTCTCCAGCGTCGGAACGTCGAGCGGCCCCGTCGGCGTTGGGTCGCCCGAACCGTCGGTCATCGGTCAGACCGACGCGCCGTCGCGCGTCCCGCGCTCGTCCCGGCCCGCGGCGCGATGGGCCGCCCGCTGGAGGACCCGCAGGTCGCGGCGGACGCTCCGCCACTGCGTCAGCGCCTCCCAGCGGTCGTGAACCGCGGACCGGTCGCCGCCGTCGAACGCTCCCGGGGAGACGGCGTCGGGGTCAGGTACACCGAACCGCTTCTGGAGCGCCTCGTCCTCCTCGACGAGCGCGTCGACCCGTTCGCGGAGCTCGGCCGCCGTGTGCTCTTCGGCCAGCCGCTCGACCCGTTTCCACCGGAAGTACGCGTCGTTCCGTCGGTACGTCGCCGGGCGGCCGTCGCGCTTCTCCGCGACCCCCATCTCGACGAGCTGTTCGAGCGCCGAACGAGCGCCGTCGGCGGAGCAGTCGGCGCGGTCGCCTATCTCGTCGGCGGTCGCCGGCTCCGTCGTCCCCGTCACCACGTCGTAGACGCGCTGGAACGTGGTTCTGTCCGCCCGCCAGCGCGACCGGGCGTCGCCTCCGTCCGCGGGGACGGGGCCGCGCGGTTCCTCGCTCATGGAGCGTCCTTGCACCGCCAGGAGGATATATTTTCGGTGTAGAGTAGATATGTCTACACGGGCACGGCGGGTCGGGACACCGCCAGCACCCACTCGTCGGGGGCCTGCCGGCGCACGTCGTAGCGCTCGAACGCCTCGTCGGGCGACTCAGCGTCGCCGACCACCTCGGCGAGCATCGCGGCCAGCGGCGACGGGTCGTGGTCGTTGACGAGGTAGAACGTCTCGCCCGGCTCCAGCGCCCTGAACTCCTCGACGGCCTGCTCGTGGCGGACCTGCGGCGGGAGGCCGCGGACGTCGAGCGCGTGGTCGGGCACGTCCACGTCGTGTACGTCGTCGAGCCGGGCGGTCACGCGCCCCGCGAGCGCCCCGAACGCCTCGGGGACGGGACCGTCGACCGCGCGGACGCGCTCGTCGAACGGCAGGTCCGCGAGGACGGGCGCGTCGAGTTCGGACTCGAGGTCGGCGTCGGGGAACAGGTCGTGCTCCCGGCCGCAGTCGCAGGTGAAGCCGTCCATGTTGACGACGGTCCCGAGCACCGGGACGGCGTTCTCCTCAAACAGCGTCGCGCTCCGGCCGGTGTCGGCCACGCTCGTCGGGTACGGCGTGCTGACCAGCACAGCGCCGTCGACCGGGAGGCCCTGGAGCGCCGTGAGCACGATGTCGCCGGTTCCCGGGGGCAGGTCGACGACGAGCGTGTCGAGGTCGCCCCACGCGGTGTCCTCGAACAGTTCGGTGACGGCGTCGTGTGCCATCGCGCCGCGCCACGCCAGCGGCGCGTCGTTGGCGATCAGGCCGACGCTCATCGCGACCAGCCCGTCCGTCTCGATGGGCCGGGCGTTCCCGTCGTCGTCGGCGGTCACCGGCCCCTCGAGGTCGAGCAGTTCGGGCACGTTCGGGCCGTACAGGTCGGCGTCGAACAGCCCCACGTCGCGGTCGTCGTCGGCCGCCAGGGCGCGGGCCAGCTGGGTCGACACGGTCGTCTTCCCGACGCCGCCCTTCGCGCTGGCGACGGCGATCACGGTGTCGACGCCGTCGGGTCGGTCGACGCCGTCGTCCACCCCGTCGGGCGTGTCACCCTCGACCTGCGCGCGCTCGACGCCGGGGGTCGACAGCGCTTCGCGCCGGAGCGCCTCCGTGACCTCCTCGGCCGTCTCCGGGTCGAACCCCGCGAGGTCGACCGTGATCGTCGCCACGCCGTCGGCGACCGTCACGTCGGTCACGAGCCCGGACTCGACAGCGCTCGTCCCGAGGTCGGGGTCCTCGACGGCGGCGACGGCCTCGCGGAGGCGTTCGGAGGCGTCGTCCCTCCGGTCGGCGTCGGTGTCGGTTCCGGTCATGTTACCAGGCCTCGAACTCCTCGGCGTCCTCCTCCGGTTCGTCGTCGGTCATCAGCGTCCCGCCGTACGGCCGGAAGTCCAGGTCGTAGGCGTTGGCGACGGCGTCGAGCGAGTCCTCACGCTCGGCGATAGTCGCCGTGTCGAAGTCGAAGGACTCGACGGCGTCGACGAGCGCCCCGTCGCCGACGTACCCCTCGTCGTAGGCCGCGGCGATCCCGTCGCGGAGGGTGTCGGCGTTGCGTCGGAGTCGCTTCGCCTCCTCGAACCGCTCGCGCATGTCCTCGGTCGGACTGCCACGGTCCAGCGGGATCGAGTCGAGTTCGTCGACGGCGCGTTCGTCGAAGCGGTCGGCCAGCTTCAGCAGTTCGACCACCTGCTCGCGAGGCGACAGCGACGCCCAGGCGTCGCGGGCCTCGTCGGCGACGACGGCGTCGACGGCCTCGCCCCACGTCGTGTCGCGCTCGGCGTCCTCGAACGCCTGCGCGACGAACGCGCCGACGTGCTCGTCCGGGATGGTGACGCCGAGGGACTCCTCCAGTCCGCCGGCCGCGTCGCCGTCCGTCACACGACCGCTGTGGCCGTCGTCCGGAGTGTCGTCCTGCACCTGATCGTCCGCGCGGTGCGCCCCGCCTGTCGTGTCGAGGTCGTATGCGTCGGTCATCGGTTCTCACGCTGTCCCTGGGTCAGTCCGTCCGTGACGCCGGCCATGCCCGGCCCGCCCGGACCGCCACCGGGACCGTCCGGCCCGTCGCCCGTCCGCGACCCGGGGCCGCCGCCGGGCGCGCCGGGGTCGTCGAGTCCGGCGTCGATCTGCTTCGGGTCGACGCCGCGGGCGGTGGCGAGCGCGCGCTTCGCCGACCGCCGCACGTCGTCGCTCCGGTCGTTCAGGCCGTGCCGCTCCAGCGCCTCCTCGGCGCGGTCGGTGCCGAGGTCGCCGAGGCTCGCCGCCGCCTTCGCGCGGACGAACGCCTCCGGCTCCCGGGCCAGCACCGCCGCGAGGATCCGGACCGCCTCCGCCGTGTCCGCGGCGTACTCCCGGAGGAAGTCCGCGGCGTACTCGCGGACGGCGGGGTGGCGGTCGGACTTGATCCGCTCGGTGAGCAGCTCCTGTGAGGCCGCGCCGGTCTTCGACAGCGCGACCACGGCGTTCCGCCGGACGTAGCCGCTCTCGTCGTTCAGGGCTTCGCGGAGCGTCGCCTCGTCGTCGGGCGCGGCGCGGGACGCCGCGACGACGGCCTCCGCGCGAACCCAGTCCTCGTCGTCGTCGAGCGCCGTCCGGATCGCCGTCTCGGCCGCGCCCTCGCCGTCGGCCCCCTGCGCCGCGAGACCGAGCGCCTCGACGGCGAACTGGCGCACGTCCGCGGCGTCGTCGTCGGTCGCCCGGCCCGCCAGCCGCGCGACCGTCGACGGCTGCAGGGAGCCGCCGTCGGCGATGTCGACCAGCCCGAGCGCGGCGTCGCGACGCTCGCGCTCCAGCGCCGACAGCAGTTGCTCGCGAAGCTGTGCCTCGTCGTCCGTGCGCGCCCGTCCCCGGGCGCTGCGGTTGGCGTACTCGGTCATCGTCTGAGCCTCCAGTAGCTGACGAGCCACGCCGCCGCCGTCGCGAGAACGAGCGCCGTGACCCAGTTCGTCGCCGAGCGGGCGAGCCACATCGCCGAGTCGCCCGCGTCGCCCGCCGCGCCGGCTGCACCGCCACCGTCGCCGCCGTCGCCGGAGCCGCCACCGCCGGCCTGTGCGGCGCTCAACTCGCCGTTCTCCGTGTCGAGGACGGTGTAGCGGAGCGTGATCGACTTCTGGCCGTTCACCTCGTCGGCGCTGCCGTTCCACACCGCGAAGGCGAGATACATCTGGTCGGCCTCGTCGAACGCCGCGTCGAACTGCCCCTCAGCGCCGCGCTCGCGGACGAACACGACCGACCAGCCGTCCACCGTGCGCTCGGCGTTGGCCGCGACGGTCTGGCTGGGCGCGTGGGAGAGCGAACCGTACCCCCGCGCGTAGTAGTTCTGTGCGAACCGGTCGTAGCTGGACTTCGAGAGCGGGTTGCCGGCCGCCCGACCCGGCTTGGTCCGGTTGTCGGGGTGCGGGTAGGTGTACATGTCGCCGCCGGGGTCGGACTCGGCGAACTGCCAGCTCGCCCGCCAGTACCAGATGTCGACGGGGTCGCCGCTGGCACCCATCGTGATCGGGGGTTTGCTCCCGCCCCGGAGCATGATGGCGGCGGCGTCGCTGTACGCCCCCGGTTCGCTGATGTTCGTGTCGCGGGTCGGGTCCTCCCACTCCAGCCGGAAAGCGACGTGCGTGTCGTTCGTCACCGACTGGACGGTCATCTCGTCGACCGTGCCGCCGCCGTGGGGGAGCGCCATCTGCTGCTCGCTGAGCGTCACGTTCCGGGTGGGCGCGTCCGCCCACTGCCCGGCGTCGGGCTGGGCGGGCACGCGGTCGACCGCCGTCATCTCCTGATGGCCCGCGGTGACGACGCTGATGAACGCCACCTGCCCAACCATCATCAGGCACATCACGACAACGGCGAGCTTCGTCGCCTGCCTGGCCGCCGGACGGTCCAGCGACGGCCGCGACAGCAACCGGAGTCGCGGGATCACGGCGCTTCACCCCCGTCGGCGTTCGCGGCCGTCCCCGCGGTCGGTTCGGGGTGTTTCCCGTTGTCGTAGGTGACCAGCTCCTCGACGAGGTCGGCGGCCGCGAGGTACAGCGGGTGGTCCGCCGTCTGCCGCACGTCGTAGCAGAGCGCCGGGACAAACTCGACGAGGTGGTCGTCCAGCACGGTCGCCTCGGCGTGCTCGACGCGCTCGGCGGCCGCGCGGTCGCCCTGCTCCAGCGCGACGGCGCGCTGGCCGGCGAGGACCTGCGCGAGTTCGAGTTCGGCCGCGACGTGGTCCTGGCGCTCGGCGAAGTCCTCGCTCGGCTCGACGCCGAACTCCTCCAGCAGGCCGACGACGGTCGCGATCCGGCGCTGCTCGATGCTGAGTTCGTCGCGGGTGGTGTAGTGGGCCTCGTACGGCACCACGGCGTACGTCCCCTCGTCGTCGGGCACGCCGAACAGGTCGTTGTACGCCGACTCGATGTCTTCGCGCGGCGTGGACTCGACGGCGTCGAGCAGGCGCTCGGCCTCGTCGGCGACGGTGAGCCGTTCGGCGGCCTGTTCGATCCCGGCTCGCGCCTCCGGGTCGGTCAGTTCGCTGACGGTGCGCTCGTCGGGGTACGTGAACGCCGCCGCGGCGGCGCAGTACAGCGTCGCCCGGGCGGCGTGGTACTCGGGGTCGGTGTTTCGGCTCATTGGTTGGATGTGGGGTCGGTTACGGCTGGTTGGTCCACATCTCGCCCTCGCGGACCTCCATCTCCTCCTGGAACGGGATGTCGACCACGAGCTTGCCCTTGCGGTCCCAGCCCTTCACGCGGTGTTCCTTGACGTTGTACGTCTCGATGAGCCGGGTGGTCGCGCCGAACAGCTGGAGGATGCCGAGCACGTGGTGGCTCGGGTTCCGGGCCCGCTCCTGGACGATCTTCACCGACTCCTCGTACGTGCTGCCCGGCCAGTCGTTGTGCTTCTGCTCGGTGTTGGGCGTGAACATCTGCGTCAGGAACTCCGGCGGCACGTGGTACGGCGGCATGTAGAACACCTGCGGCCGCGTGCCGAACTGCGGGTACAGCGGGAGCGCGACCTTCTCGTCGCTCTTGGCGAGGTAGTTCGTCGGGCTCCGCCCGGCCGCCGCCGACTGCTTGCCGTTGGGGTGGCCGGCGTCGGGACCGCGGTTGATGTTGCCGTGCAGGCGCGTCTTCCCGATGCAGGAGGAGACACAGCGGGGGACGTTCCCCTCCTCGATGCGCGGGAAGCAGCCGACCGGCTTCTCCGAGACGCCCGTCTCGGGGTTGTACATCGGCTTGTGGTACGGACACGCCTTCACGCACTTGCGGTAGCCGCGACAGCGCTCCTGGTCCAGCAGGACGATGCCGTCCTCCTGGCGCTTGTAGATCGCCTTCCGCGGGCAGGCCGCGAGGCAGGCCGGGTTCTTGCAGTGGTTGCAGAGCCGCGGCAGGTAGAACTGCCACATGTCGTGGTACTCGTCGTTCTCCAGGTCGCTCTCGACGACCTCGCCGGTCGGGTACTCGCCGTGGGCCTGGTCGTCGCCGAGCGCGGGGTACTCCCACTCCTCCTTCTCGGCGACGTAACCCCGGACCTGCTCGCCCTCGTCGGCGGCCTCGAAGATGGTCTGGTCGGGGCCGAGGTCGTCGAGCAGGCGCATGTCCCAGCCCATCGGGTAGCCGCCGTACGGCTCCGTCTCGACGTTCATCCACCACATGTACTCCTCGCCCTCGCCGCTGGTCCAGGTGGACTTGCAGGCGAAGGAGCAGGTGTTGCAGTTGATACACCGGTTCGTGTTGATGATCATCCCCCAGTGCCAGTCCCGTTCCTCCTGGCGGTGCTCGTAGGGGTAGCTGTGCTCGCGGCCGAGCTGCGGGTTGTGTGTCTGTGGCATCAGCTATCGCCTCCCTGCAGGCTGCCGTCGATGTAGTTCCGGACGAGGTCGTCGCGGCGCGCGTCGCCGGGCCACCAGTCGGCCTCCTCGTACTTCTCGACCGTCACGAGGTCGTCGCGGTTCGTCCCGGTCGGGGCCCACACCGTCTCCTCGTAGCCGGCCTCCAGTTCGGCCCCGTGCCAGGCGATCGATTCCTCGACCTCCTCGGAGATGTTCGGGTCGCCGAACACCGCCTTGTGGACGAGGTCGTCGGTCTCCTGTGCGGGGTCGAGCCAGATGTTCGTCGTGACGTTGTACCCCTTGATCGAGTCGTCGTTCTCCTCGTCGTCGGGGAAGTGTTGGGGCCACCAGCCGTGCCAGATGGTGAGCTGGCCCATGTCGCCCGCCGACCGGGGGCGCTGGCGCTCGCTCACCATGGCGCGGACGACCAGGTCGCCGCGCTTGCCGGTGATGCGGACGTAGTCGCCGTTCTCCACGTCGATGTCGGCGGCGTCCTCGGGATGGAGTTCGACGAACGCCTCGCCCAGCGGCGGCGCGTCCTCCGTCTCGCCCTCGCCCTGCGGGAACGAGAAGTCCTCGACGAGCCGCTCGGTGCCCTCGGGGTCGGCGTTGGTCGACCCGAAGTCCCGCGACGACCAGATGAGGTTCCAGTCGGTCATCCCCCACGAGGAGTGGGTCCGGTACTTGGGGTGGGGCGTGTTGTAGTAGAACTGGTACTCCTCGTCGTGGTACAGCGGGTTCTCCTCCTCCTTCGCCTCGTCCCACTTCTGGTTCACGCCGTACGGCGTCCCCTCCGGGCTCTCGATGTGGTCGAGGTCGGCCCGGTCGAGTTCGAGGAGTCGGTCGTTCTCCTTGTGGAACTCCATCCGACCGGTCTTCGTGTAGAACGGCCGGTCCTCGTGGATCTGCGAGTAGAACGGGACGCGCGGGTACGTCTTGAGCTGCAGGCGCTCGGGGCCGTCCTCCAGGTCCTCGACGTCGATGTCGCGGGTCGTCATCCCGGCGTCGAGGGCCTCCTGAATGTAGTTGCGCACGTCGCCGTCCTCGTCGAGGAACTCGGCGAAGTACTCGCGGTAGGAGTCGACGTTGCGCTCCTCGGGCGGGATCTTCTCGTCCAACTTCTCGGCGACGCGGGCGCACACCTCCCCGTCCTGCATCGTGTCGTAGATGGGGTCCATCACGCCGCTGTCCATCTGGAGGAACGGGTTCTCCGGCCCGACGGTGATGTCGGGGTACTCACACTCCAGCCAGGAGGGTGCCGGGAGCACGATGTCGGCGTGTCTGGCGGAGTAGGTCATATGCAGGTCCGAGACGATGAACAGCTCGTTGCCCGTGTCCGGGTGCTTGACGAAGTTCTCGATGACGTGCTCCTGGTGTTTCGTCTGGTTCAGGAGGTTGCAGTTCATCGTCCACAGCACCTCGGGCCGGGACATCGTGTACGAGTCAGCGCCCTCCGGGATCACCGGCTCGTCGGCGTCGCCCTGCGGCACGAGGTCGAGGTCGCCGTCGAAGTCGCCGCGCACGTCGTGGGGGTCCAGCGACTCGCCGCCGAAGAAGGCGAAGGCGTACCCGGGGTACATCCCGTGGGCGGCGTTGCCGTCGGGGTTGACGTACGCCGGATAGCCGTCGAGCAGTTCGATCTTGTACTGCCCGGAGTAGTTGTAGTAGCCCGCGCCGCGCTCGCCGACGTTGCCGAGCATCGACTGGACGAAGAAGATCGTCCGCTGGAGCGCGTCGTTGGAGTGGAACCAGTGGTTGATCCCCTCGCCGGTGAACCACTGGCCCTTCTCGGCGTCGGCGAACTCGCGGGCGGTCTGCCGGAGCTTGTCGGCGGGGATCGTCGTGATCTCCTCGACCGTCTCCGGGGCGTAGTTCTCCATGATGTTCGCCTTCTGCCGGGTGAAGTCCGTGTGGACGGCGACGGACTCGCCGTCGGCCAGGTCGACCTCGGTGTCGACTTCGAGTTGGGGTGTCGCCGGCGTCTCGTCGCCGACCTCCTCGCGGGTGACCGGGACGAGGGTCCCGTCCCGGTCCAGCGCGACGAAGTCGCCCCAGTCGTCGCCGCCGCCGTGGTGGGCGATCCCCTCCTGACCCTCCGTACCGCCCTCCGGCGGCTCGTGGTCGGGGAACACCTCGTGGGCGCGCAGGTACTTCCCGTTGTCCTTGCGGACCAGCAGCGGAAGGCTCGTGAACTTCCGCATGAACTCAGGGTCGTACAGCTCCTCGTCGATGATGACGTGGGCGACCCCCAGCGCGAACGCGGGGTCACTCCCGGGCCGGATCGGGAGCCAGCGGTCGCATTTCTGGACGGTCGGCGAGTAGTCGGGGTAGACGCCGACCATCTCGCCGCCCCGCTCGCGGCTCTCCTGGAGCCAGTGGTTGTCCGCGAGCTTGTTGTGGATGAGGTTCTTCCCCTGCATGATCGTGTAGTCGGCGGCCCGCCAGGCGGACGCGTCGGAGTCGCTGGTCTGGTAGCCGGTCGTCATCACGTGGCCCGGCGGGAGGTCGGCGTACCAGTCGTACTCCGTCCACTCGCAGCCGCCGAAGATGGAGGCCAGCCGACGGCCCGCGCCGTGGCGGGTGATCAGCCCGTCCGCCTTGATCGCGTTGAAGATGTGGAAGTTCTTCTCGTCCTCCAGGCTCGCCATCTTCTCGGCGATGAGGTCGATGGCCTCGTCCCAGGAGACGCGCTCGAACTCGTCCTCGCCGCGCCCCTCGGGGCTGGGGTCGTCCGGATCCCAGCCCTTGCGGACCATGGGGTACTTGATCCGGCTCGGCTCGAACGTCCGCCGGTGGAGCGTCAGCCCCTTCATACAGCCTCGTGGGTTCCAGTGGCGGCTGACGTTCGCCTGCTGGTACCCGCCGGGGCTGCCCGGGCCGGGGCTGCCCTCCTCCTCGTGGTAGATCTGCTCGGAGCGGATCGGCACCCCGTTTTTCATGTAGAAGTTCAGCGCACACGACTGCGTGCAGTTGGGGTGACACACCGTCCAGTCGACCTCGTCGTAGGCGTAGATGTCGTGGTACACCTCCTCCCAGTCCCGGTTCGGGTAGGACTTGAGGGGGTTGTCGACGGACGTGACGGGGTCGACGGCTTCGGTCGCGTTCCACGCGGACCCGACGAGAGTTCCCACCGCACCCGCGCCGGCGGCCGCGAGGAAGTCACGCCGCGAGAGGCTCACCGCGAACCACCTCGCGTGGCGGATCGTTCGGGTAGCATACACGGTGGCCTAACCGCTGCCCTCCGTTCAAACGGCGCGCAGGTTTTCAACGCCTGGGAACGTCCGCGAACGTGTTCGTCCGGGGGTTGACGGGCCGAAAAGCAGGCCTGACCACGGAGCAGGTTGATCCCGAAGTAGGTTGATCCCGAAGCAGGTAGCAGGGGCGATCACGGGCGAAAAGTCGAGCACGCACACCCCACGGAACGAGTGAAAGCCAGGATCAGTCAGGGTCCCGGACGGCGGACACCTCGGACCGAGTGAAGTCGGTGGAGGACACCCCGGAGACCGAGTGAAAAACAGCCGCAATATCGGTTCTAACGGGTGATTGGGCGATAGAAGGACGGAAACGAACTGGATACACACCCCGGAAACCGAGTGAAAACAGGGGATAAACGGGTAACACGCACACCCCAGAGACCGAGTGAAAACGGAAACAGGAGCCCCCGTGGGGGAGGGGTGGTACGTGGTTGTGAGTGGTCGAAGGCTATGGAATTGGCCTCCAGAAAAACGTCGTTCTACACCACCTACACAGGACTTTTCTATTAGTTATCAACTACACTTACTGATCGCTCTAGTCTGAAAACAGCCCAATCTAACAATTATTACACATTTACAACTAGGAACTATCTCTTCGAGTTATTATATATCTAGGTGTACAAGCAATACATACATACATAAGATAGAGTAGAAACTACGCTAGAGTGCTCTAGAAGATAGATCTAGCCAAGATATAGATATAGAACACTGACAACGAGGACGGCTTTATATACGACCGATCATCCACACCGCTCGACCGACCCCTCCCCCCACCCCGCCGATCCCGTTTTCACTCGGTCTCTGGGGTGTGTGTCTCCCACCATCCCGAGCCTGCTCTGTCCTACCAACGCCGATACCGGGTTAATTTCGGGTTTTCACTCGGTCCGAGGTCCCATAGCTTTATCCCGGTCGTCGGTGATGTCCCGGATATGACCGACGACGGCCGCTCCGCGCACGCCGACGCCGACCTGTTCGCGACCGGCGACATCTTCCGCCGCCGCGAACTCCTCCGCGTCGGTCACGTCCCCGACAGGGACCGTATCGTCGGCCGGGACGACGAACTCCAGAGCGTCGGCCAGGCCCTCGGTCCGGCGACCGACGGCGGACCGCCCTCGAACGTGGTGATCTACGGCAAGACGGGGACCGGAAAGAGTCTCGTCGCCCGGCACGTCACGCAGCGAGCGAGCCGGACCGCCGCGGAGAACGGTGTGACGTTCTCCCACGTCTACGTCGACTGCTCCGACGCGGACACCGAGACGCGGGTCGCTCGCGAGATCACGACGAACCTCGCGGCAAACACGGACGATGCCCCTGACATCCCACAGCAGGGGATCGGCGCGAACGAGTACTACCGCTACCTCTGGGACCTGCTCGAATCGCGGGACGTCTGTATCGTCCTGCTCGACGAGATCGACATCCTGCGGGACGACGACGTGCTGATGCAGCTCTCCCGTGCCGAGGAGACCGGGAAGACGGACTGTTACCTCGGCGTCATCTCGATCAGCAACAAGATCGAGTTCCGCGACCGCCTCAGCGAGCGGATCGACTCCAGCCTGCAGGACGAGGACATCATCTTCCAGCCGTACGACGCCGGACAGCTCCGGAACATCCTCGAGAACCGCCGGGACGCGTTCAAGGACGGCGTTCTGGAGGACGGCGTGATCCCGAAGGTCGCGGCGCTGGCCGCCCGGGAGCACGGCGACGCGCGGAAGGCGATAAACATCCTCCAGAAGGCGGGGGAACTCGCCGAGCGCGAGAACGACGACCGCGTGACAGAGGCCCACGTCGAGCGCGGCCAGCAGAAAGCCGAGGTCCAGCGCTTTCAGGAACTCGTCTCCGGGTCGACGCCCCACGTCAAATACCTGCTGCGGGCGCTCGCCCGGCTGACCCAGGAACGGCAGGCGGACGCGTTCGCGACCGGCGAAATATACGAGGAGTACCGCTCGACGGCCTCGAACGAGGGGAGCGACCCCCTCGGTCAGGACCGGGTGTACCGGCTGCTCAAGGAGCAGTCGTTCCTCGGCGTCACCGAATCGCGCCACACCGGCGGCGGGAAAAGCGAGGGCAGCTACCTCGAACATCAGCTCATGCGCGAGACGGACGTCGTCCTGCAGGCGCTCGCCGAGGAGTGACGGACGGGCTGCCGGGGAACGACCGACTGGTCACCGGGAACGACTGACTCCCTCCTGGTTACCAGTGCCCGGCCGAACGTTCGTCCCTCTATCTGAATGCGTCCCGGATGAGACCGTATTTCCGATGGAACTGCATCTCGGATGGCAACGCCTCCTGGGTGGGAACGCATCCTTGGTAAAAACGCATCTCGGAGTGGTGTTGGCTCTTCTACCCCAACACATATACTGTTGGCCCGATAACGCCAACTCGGATGACCGATGACGACGACCCGACGCTGTGGGACGAGGACGGGCCGGACGAGTCCCTGCTGGCCGACCTCGCCGACCGCGGGGAGTTCGACGTCGACGTGAGCGGGGCCGACGCACGCGCCGCCTCCGACGGTCTCGACGTGGACACGCCCGCCGGCAGGCTCCGGTTCGAAGTGCCTCCCGTCGCGGACTACGGCGGGAGCCACGAGCGCCACGACCCGGCCGACGGCGTCCACGTCAACCGCTGGTTCCACGACGGCTACGCCGTGATCCACGTCCACGATGTCGACGCCGACGCCCACACGGTGCTCGTCCGCGAGCAGTACCCCGACGAGCGGGCGATGGAACTCCGCGACCACGGCGTCCCCGAGCGCCGGGCGGAGATCGTCGCGCTCCGCGAGCGGGGACTGAGCTACGGCGACATCGTGGAGGCGACCGGTGACCGCGGCCCGAACCACAGGGGCGACGTGTCGAAGCACCTCCGGAAGTTCAACGCTCAGGTTCGCGACGCGAAGTGGCTCGCACGCAATGCGGACGCAGTCGAGATGGGGTCCTGACCCCGCCGACCGCTCAACCATGATCTACGTTCACACCACTATCCCGTTCGACCCCGAACGCATCGACGACGCGAAGGACCTCGTCGCGGACCTCGCGGAGCGGTCGCGCGACGAACCCGGAACCGTCCGCTACCGGGCGATGACCGACCTCGATGACGACAGCACGATACGGTTCTTCGAGCAGTACGAGGACGAGGCGGCGTGGCGAGCGCACACGGAGACGGACCACTACCGACGGTTCGTCGACCGGCTCCCGGACCTGGTCGACGGGTCCATGGAGTCGATCAACGTGTTGACCGACGGCCGGCCCGAGGTACACGAGTTCGGCGTCGACGACCTCTGAACGGAGGTCTGTGAGCAGCCCTCCGGAACCCAGAAGCCGACAGTGTCTACGGAGTACGACCCGAAGTTTTGCTCGTCAGATACAACGAGTATCCGATAACGGCGAAGCCGACCACCGTTAGCCCGTGTTCGACGACGAGGGCGCTGGCCGTATCGAGAAACAGGAACCGGTCCGCAATGCCGCCGAGAAGCGACCCGAGCGTTACGATACCGAAGCCGACCGCGAGATGCGAAAGCCCGCTCCACGGGGACGTTCGGGCCGCGATCGCAGCAATGTACGTGATCAGCCCACCAATAACTAACGTCACTACCTTGAACGCGATGACGATAGGGGGAATATCCGTGTTCATAGCTCCTCGCTGACCTGCGACCAGAGCCTTGCAAGTTGCCGGTCCGGGCTCGACACCTCGGAGACGAACTCGAACTCGACGCCGCTGTCGTCGTCTATCAGTACCAGTACGCCCGAAACGTCGCGTTCGTATGTTTTGATGTGATGGCCGTCGCTACGAACCTTCGTCCCTTCAGCGATGAGATCGGCCGCCGACAGCGATTCGAGTTTCCGGTAGGTGCTGGTCTCCGGGAGGTCACACCGTTTGGCTACCTCCTGAAAGCTTCGTGGCTGGTCGAGTTCGGAGAGGATTCGGCGGCAGTCCGGGTCTGCGAGCGACTCAAGGACGGACTGAAGGCTGTCTTCCGCGGATGTGCCGCCGGTCATGGTGGCCGGCCGTCCAGCGAGGACAGTATCCGTGAGGGAGGGCGGTGCGTATCCGGCGGGTCGAAGTCGGTACTCGGTCGGGGATGATCCAACATCGTTTGCCAACTGAGATGAGCGCGTCTCGGTGCTATTCATCCGTAGTCAGGGACGGATACGAGTCTGTTCAGAATTTACAGGGTAACTGTATAAACCATCGGCTTTGCTTTCCAGAATCTGGAAAGCGTTCTCGGAAATTATTACTTCTCCCTCCGATACTCCGGACGCGATGAAACGGTCCCCAACCCGCAGACAGATCCTGCAAAGCTCCTCGCTGCTCGGTATCGGTGCGGTAACCAGCCGCCTCTCGCTGGGTGATATCGGCCAGAGCGGTAACCCCCCGTCCGGCAGCGATCCAACTCCCGAGCCCTCCTCCGAATCACTTGAGGAGTGGCTCGAAGACGCAAACGGATACCGTGGCGAAGTGAAACGATTCGGCCCGCGGACCCGGCCACTCATCCACGTCGGCATGGAAACGGACGACGGGTTCGCGTTCTCACCGCCCGCGATCGAGGTGCCGCCGATGACAAGCGTCGTCTGGGATTGGACCGGGCAGGGCGGACAGCACAACGTCGTCGCCTTGGACGGGACGTTCGACAGCGGTCGAACCAACGCACAGCCCGGGACTATGTACCAGCACGTATTCGAGGAAACAGGTACGTATCGGTTCGTCTCGGAGCCCGACCGGGACGATGGCATGAAAGGCGTAGTCGTCGTCGCGGAGCCACCGGCGACCGGGAACGACGCCATTGACGAATGGGTCGTCAACGCGGATAACTTCGATGGCACTGTCACCGACCGAACCGGGACCCGACGGACGACGATCGCTGTCGGTAGCGAGGGGCCCGAAGACGACTTCACGTTCTCCCCGCCGGTGTTGAAGGTATCGGCCGGGACCACGGTCCGGTGGGAGTGGATGAGCCCCGGATCGCCCCACAACGTCGTATTCCGGGACAGGGAGATCGGTATGGACGGTCTCGCTACGGAAGCGGGCGTGAACTTCGAGCACGCGTTCGAAGAACCGGCAACATACCTGTACGCGTGTGAACCTCACAGCGCTCTCGGGATGCGTGGTGCCGTCATCGTCGAGTAAGCCAACGGAAGAAAGTCATCGCAGTCATCGAAGGGTCTCGTAGTGACCCGATCTGCTCCCCTCCCGACTCGATCGGAACCAGAACGTCCGTGCCGTGGTTCCCGGGTGTGCTCGGGGACCGTCGTCGGATGACGGCGTTCCCCGCTGACACCGTTTTCTGGTGGCGTCCCATGTACCTCGGGAGCGTCTCCGGTGGGCCTGCCCTGTGCCAGTCCCGGTCCATCGACCGACCGAGAGCCAGAACTAATTGACCCCTGACCGAATGGCCGGGCATGAGCGACGAGACGACGCGCGTCTGGCTGGTCGAGCGGACGTTCGTCCGGGACGAGCTCGGCCTCGTGTCGCTGGTGTACGCCACGCCGGACGGGGAGCGGTACTACCAGCGGCAGATCTCGGCGAGCGGCCACACCGGTGCCGGTGCCGACGTGACCCGGGAGGTGTCTACCGCCGACCTCCAGCACGTCGACGACGAGGAAACGGCCGAGCGGTACGCAAGCGAGGTCGACCGCATGCAGGAACACCACGACCCCGAGGATACGGTCTGAGACTTGCCGTCCTGCGCCGCCCCACGGCCGTGGCGCTCACACGAACGCCAGCGGGGTCATCAGGACGACGCCGGCCGCGATCCCGCCGACCAGTTCCCGGCGGCCGCCGCCGGGCAGGTCCGCGCCGGTCTCCAGCGCCTCGGGGACGAACTCGGCGGCGACGAGGTAGATCATCGCGCCGGCGGCGAAGCCGAAGCCGGCGGGCAGGAACTCCCGTGCGGTCCGGACGAAGTAGAAGGCCAGCACCGCGCCGACCGGTTGCGGGAGGCTGGAGAACACGGCCCACCAGACCATCTTCCACTTGCTGACGCCCATGGCCCGGAGCGGGATCGAGATGGCGACGCCCTCCGGCACGTTGTGGATCGAGATAGCGACGGTCATAAACACCGCGAGTAGCGGGATCGTAAAGCCCAGCACCGCCGGCCCCTGCCCGATGTTGAGGTCCGCGAAGGAGACGCCGACGGCGACGCCCTCCGGGAAGCTGTGGACGGTGAGGACGCCGAGGATCAGGACGAGCTTCCTGTAGTCGGCTTCCTCGTACTTCCGGGGGTGTAGCTCCACCCCGCTGATGACGCGGTGGCTGACGACGACGAGGACGACGCCGGCGACCAACCCCGGGACCACGTCCCCGATGGTCCCCTCGGCGAGCCCCTCCATGAGCAGTCCGAACAGCGACGCCGACACCATGATCCCCGAAGCAAGCCCCCAGAGGATCACGTTCCAGCGGTCGCCCACGTCGTCGACGAGGAAGAACGGGACCGCCCCCAGCCCGGTCGCGAGCGCGGTGACGAGACCGGCGACGAACACCAGCGCCAGGTTCCCCAGCAGGTCCATGTGTGTGACTTGTCGCCTGCGTCTGATAACTCTTCAGCCGACCCCCCTCGACCCCCGGTGTACGGTTCGGCCTCCCCGGCGAAACCGGCGGATGCATCACCGACCCGAACGTTATTCGTTCACCGCGCCCACCGGAGCGTATGACCGGTTTAACCGAGCGGGTGCAGCGCGTCGACCGCTCGTCGATCCGCGTGATGTACGACATGGCCGAGTCGGCCGACCGCGACCTCGTGCGGCTCGAAGTCGGCGAACCTGACTTCGACACGCCCGAACACGTCGTCGACGCTGCCGCCGAGGCGGCGCGCTCGGGGGATACGCACTACACGGCCAACGCGGGGCTGCCGGAACTGCGTCGGGCGATCGCCGACCGAATGGCCGCGGACTTCGACATCCAGACCGAGCCGGACGGGGTCGTCGTCACCAACGGTGGGATGGAGGCGCTCCACCTCGCCGTCCTCTCGGTGGCCGCCCCCGGCGAGGAACTGCTCTACCCGACGCCCGGGTGGCCGAACTACGCGTCGCAGGCGTACCTCGCCGACGCCGAACCGGTCGAGGTGGCGATGCCCGCCGACGAGGGCTACCCGCTCGACGCCGACCGCGTCCGGGCGGCGATGACCGACGACACCGCCGCCGTCGTGCTCTGCTCGCCGTCGAACCCGACGGGTCGGGTGTACGACGAGGACGAAATGCGCGACGTGGTCGCCGCCGCGGCCGACCACGACGCGTACGTGATCGCCGACGAGGTGTACGGCGGCCTCGCCTACGACCGCGACGTGACTGGAATCGCGGCGCTCGCCGACCACCCCGAACACGTCCTTACGGTGAACTCCTGCTCGAAGACCTACGCGATGACGGGGTGGCGCGTGGGCTGGCTCGTCGCGCCGCCGGCTATCGCCGACGAGGTGGCGAAGATCCACGAGAGCACGACCGCCTGCGCCGGCAGCGTCGCCCAGCGCGCCGCGATAGCTGCGCTGACCGGCCCGCGGGAGCCGGTCGAGGAGATGTGCGAGCGGTTTCGCGAACGCCGCGACTACGTCGTCGACCGCGTGGCCGACATCGACGGACTCACTTGCCCGCGCCCGGAGGGAGCGTTCTACGCGTTCCTCGACCCCGCTGTCGAGGGGTCGAGCCTCGAGATCGCCGAGGAACTGCTGGCCGACTACGGCGTCGTGCTCGCGCCCGGCGACGGCTTCGGCGACGCAGGTGCCGGCCAGCTACGGCTCAGCTTCGCCAACAGCATGGACCGCATCGAGACGGGGTTCGACCGGATCGAGCGGTTCATGGCCGACCGCTGACGGGATCAAGCGATCCATCGCTGACCGCTGACGGCCACTTCCCCCGCGTTTCGGACACTCGACACCGCCGCTTCCGCTGTCTCCCCACACGCCACCGTTTCCGCTGTCTCCCCACACGCCACCGTTTCCGCTGTTCCCCCACACGCCACCGTTTCCGCTGTTCGCCGGAGTGCCAGTCCGCCGCAGCTGGAGGATCGTCGGACCGATACCGCGCTCTCGCTTACTGCACCGACTCGATCGCGGCGTCGAGGTCGGCGATCACGTCGACCGGGTCCTCGATGCCGACCGAGAGGCGGACCATCTCGGGGACGACGCCGCTGGCGGCCTGTTCCTCCTCGGTCAGTTGCTGGTGGGTCGTGCTGGCGGGGTGGATGATCAGCGTCTTGGCGTCGCCGACGTTCGCCAGCAGGCTCGCCAGTTCGGTCTCCTCGCACATGCCGCGGGCGGCCTCGTAGGCGGCGTCGCCCTCGCCCGCGAGGCCGAAGGTGATCATCCCGCCGTAGCCGCCGTCGAGGTACTCCGTGGCCTCTTCGTGGGTTTCGTGGGACTCAAGCCCGGGGTAGTTCACCCAGTCGACGGCGTCGTGTTCCTCGAGGTACTCGGCGACGGCCATGGCGTTCTCGCAGTGGCGCTCCATCCGGAGCGGGAGCGTCTCGACGCCCTGAAGCGTCTGCCAGGCGTCGAACGGCGACTGCTGGTTGCCCAGGTCGCGCAGGCCGCGGGCGCGGGCGGCCATTGCGAACGCGGCGTCGCCGAAGCGCTCGCGGAAGTCGACGCCGTGGTACGCCGGGTTCGGCCCCGCTATCTCCTCGTAGTCGTGCTCCTCCCAGGGGAAGGAGCCGCCGTCGACCAGCACGCCGCCGATGGTCGTGCCGGAGCCGTGGAGCCACTTCGTCGTCGACTCCCAGACCAGGTCCGCGCCGTGCTCGATCGGCTTGCAGAGGTGGGGCGTCGCGAAGGTGTTGTCGACGAACAGCGGGACGCCCGCGTCGTGAGCGATCTCCGCGAGGCGGTCGAAGTCGGGCGTCACCAGGGCCGGGTTGCCGATCGTCTCGCAGTGGACGAACGCGGTGTCCTCGTCGATCGCTTCCTCGTAGGCGTCGTAGTCGAGCGTGTCGACGAACCGGGCCTCGATCCCCCGGCGGGCGGCGGTGTGTTCGAGGTAGGTGTACGTGCCGCCGTACAGCGACGACGCCGAGACGACGTTGTCGCCGACCGAGGCGAGCATCGTCGTGGCGAGGTTGAACGCGGCCATCCCGCTGGAGGTCGCGACTGCGCCGGTGCCGCCCTCCAGGCTGGCGAGGCGCTGCTCCAGCGTCTCGACGGTCGGGTTGCCGATCCGGCTGTAGATGTAGCCCGCCTTGTCGAGCCCGAACTGGGCCGCAGCATCGGCGGCGTCGTCGAAGACGTAGGACGTGGTCTGGTGGATCGCCGGCGCACGAGAGCCGGTTGCCGGGTCCGGTTCCTGGCCGTCGTGGAGGCTACGCGTCTCGAAGCCGCGGTCTGAGTCGTCCGTCATCGACGGGACGTTCGCTTCCGACCCCCTTACAGCTTCCCCGAACCGAGATGTCGGAAAGTATTGCGACTGCGTGGGGGTCGGTCGTCGATCCGTCACCCGGCGTCGTGGAACTCGGCGAGGACGGACTCGGGGACCGGATTGACGTAGTCGAACGGCTCGTCCGCACAGAGGCGCTCGAAGTCGCGGTCGGTCGTGACGAGCGCGTCGACGTCCGCGGTTCTCGCCAGCGCCAGGTAGAAGCAGTCGTAGACGTCGTGGTTCTTCTCGGCGCTGATCTCGAAGGCGTCGAGCGTCGTCCGTCCATCGACATCGACGAACTCCATCGGGTACCGGAGCAGCGAGGAGACGGCGTTTCGGGCCTCGACGGCGTCGAAACCCAGGTCCTCAAGCACCCACTGGACCCGGAGCGGCAGATAGCCGAAGACGACGAGGGTCCCGTCGCCCTGCAGCGCCGGCACCAGTTCCTCCGCGACGTACGGATGGCCGGGGTGGTCCTCGACGAGCTGGATCGCCAGCGCGTTCACGTCCGGCAGCACGCGGCGGCCCGTCATCGCTCGCCGAACGTCGCCGCCCCGGCGTCGCGGAACGTCTCGTCGCCCCACTCCCCGTCCCGGGTCAGCGTCTCCAGTTCCGGCAACTGCCGCACGAGCCGGATGTCACCGCCCTCGCGGACGACCCGGAACTCCGTGCCGCCCTCGATCCGGAGGTCGTCCCGCAGGGGCTTCGGGATCGTCAGGCGGCCGCGGTCGTTGACTTCCGCGGTACCGTACTCCTCGGCATCGTCCGGGGACTCCTCGGCGTTTCCGGGGTCGCCGTCCTCCGTGTTCACTGTATCACCTCAACTGGATCGAACGAACCTGATCACCATAAATTGCGGTGACCACATCGTTCGCATTTCGATCGCCCGCGTCACTCGCGTTCCCAGCGACTGGGAACGCCCGGCCCCGGTTTTGTGCGTTCGGCCGAACGTACAGGTATGGTCGAGAAGGCACGACGGAACGAGGTCGGCGACCATCCCCGCGGCGGCGACGGGCGCGAGTGGGAGGTGTTCGTCCGCGAGGACGAGGACGACCCGATGCGACACGTCGGGAGCGTCAGCGCGCCGTCGCCCGAAGTCGCCCATGAGCAGGCGACGCGGCTGTTCGCGTGGTTCGCGACGGACGTGTGGATCTGCCCCGCCGACGAGACGCACCGGTTCTCGACACACGACCTGGACGACGAGGCGACGCCCGCGCCGCACCCGGACGAGGGGGAGGGCCGCACCCACGAGCTATGATCTCGGTCAGCAAACTCCTCTGTGACATGGACGCCGAGGGCGACGGCCTGCGCTACGACGCGGCCGACGAGTCCGACGCCGACCAGATCCGCCGGCGGAAACAGCGGCGGCCGGTCGTCGTCTGGAACACGACCAAGCAGTGCAACCTCTACTGCGAGCACTGCTACGCCGCGGCGACCGAGGAGGCCGCCCCCGGCGAACTGTCGACCGCCGAAGGCAAACGCCTGCTGGACGATCTGGCCGACTACGGCGTCCCGGTCGTCCTCTTCTCGGGCGGCGAGCCGCTCGTCCGCGACGACCTGACCGAACTCGTGGCTTACGCCGCGGACAACGGCATCCGGCCGGTCCTGTCGACGAACGGGACGCTGATCACCGAAGAGCGGGCGGCGGACCTCCGTGACGCGGGCCTGCAGTACGCCGGCGTCTCCGTCGACGGCCTCGCCGAGCGCAACGACGCGTTCCGCGGGCAGGAGGGCGCGTTCGACGCCGCCGTCCGCGGGATCGAGGCCTGCCTCGACGCGGGGCTGAAAACCGGCCTGCGCTACACGATCACCGAGCGGACCGCCCCGGACCTGGAGGACGTGGTCGACTTCCTCTACGACGTGGGCGTCGACCGCTTCTGCTTCTACCACCTCGACTACGGCGGCCGGGGCGCGGCCATCCGCGACGCGGACCTCGCCCCCGAGGAGAAGCGCCGGGCGGTCGAGCGCGTCTGCGACATGACCCGCGAGTACCACGAGCGCGGCGAGGAGATCGAGACGCTGCTGGTCGGCAACTACTGCGACGCCGCGTACCTCGTGGAGTACGCCCGGGACCGCCTCGGCGACGCCCACGCCGAGCGCGTCCGGGAGTACCTGCGGCGCAACGGCGGCGACCCCGCGGGCGAGCGCGTCGCCGACGTGGACTACCAGGGCAACGTCCACCTCACGCAGTTCTGGCAGGGGTACTCGCTGGGCAACGTCCGGGACCGCTCCTTCGGCGCGATGTGGGAGGACGAGTCGAACCCGCTGCTCCGGGCGCTCCGCGAGCGCGAGGACCACCTCACCGGGAAGTGTGCGGGCTGCCAGTACCGTGACGTCTGCCGCGGCGCGTCGCGCCTGCGCTCGCTCGCCGCCCACGACCACCCCTTCGGGCCGGACCCGCAGTGTTACCTCACGGACGCGGAGGTCACGGGCGACGTGGCGGGGTCGACGGCCGACTGACGGGGTCGACGGCCGACTGACGGGTTCGGTCACCGGCTCTCGATGACTGCGCCGTCGTGACTGCTCGTACCGTCGCAGTCAGGTAGCAAAAAACGGACAGCGCGTGGAACCCGGAACCGACGGGTCCGGGACTACTCCTCGACGACGACTGCGCCCTTCATCCCGAGCGTCTCGTGGGGCGTGCAGTAGTAGAGGTAGACGCCGGGCGTCTCGAACGTGTGCTCGTGGCTGTACTCGGGCGTCTCGATGGCCTCGTCGCCGCTCCAGTCGGCCCCGTCGGGCGTGGACTCCACCGCGACGTTGTGCGACCCCTGCACCCAGTTCCAGGTGATCGTCGTCCCCGTCGAGACGCGGACCGCCGCGGGCCCGTACGCGTTCGCGCCGTTCGCGCCGACGGACACTTCGACGGAGCCGGACCCCGTCTCGTCGACGACGCCGCTGTAGTTGTTCGCCTCGCTCAGGTAGTCCTCGACCGCCGAGGGCGCGCCGCCACCGCCGCCGGAGTCACCGTCGCCACCACCGGAATCACCGTCACCGCCACCACCGGTGCCGCCACCGCTGCCGCTGTCGGAGGAACAGCCAGCCAGCAGCACTGTGGACGCGGTCGCTCCAGCCGTTACCGTCAGGAACCGACGCCTGTCGAGGTCGTTGTGTTCGGTCATTGGTCGACAGTCGAAACGTAGGACTGCACCCTTTTACGTAGCCGGACCGCCCCAGGGCGATGGGAACCGTCCGAAGATTTAAATACAGCCGTCAGCCGCTCCCGTCGCCGAACAGGTCGAGCGCCGTCGCGACGGCGTCGTCGTCCTCGGCGGAGCGCAGGGCCTCGGTCGGCGCGTCGACGAGCGTCCCGGTGATGCGTTCGGACATGCGGACGACCGCGCGGCGCTGCCCGTCCGTGAGTTCGCCCGCCGCCTCCAGCCGCCGGAGCGCGGCGGCTACCTCCTCACGACGGATCGCCTCGGCACGGCGGCGGACCCGGTCCGCCGCGGCCGCCGGATCCGGGTCGGTGGCGACCACCGGGTCGCGGTCCGTGACGGTCTCCGGGTCGCGCTCGTCGGCCATGGTTGCGTCGCCGGACATGGTCAGTCGGCGGAGGTCGGTTCGGTCTGCGAGTCCCACGGGAGCGGTCCGTCGTACTCCTCTGGCACGTACGAGCAGAGCGGGTCGCTCGCCAGCGGGTCGCCGGTGTGGGCGTACGCCCGCGAGCGACTGCCGCCACAGACGGTCCGGAACGGGCACGCGCCGCATTTCCCGCGGAAGCCGTCCGGGTCGCGAAGCGACTCGAACAGGTGCGCGTTCCGGTACACGTCGACGAGGTCGTCCTCGCGGACGTTGCCCGCGGACTCGGGGAGGAAGCCGGAGGGGTACACCTCGCCGACGTGGCTGACGAAGGCGAAGCCGTTCCCGGCCCGGATCCCGGAGCGGCGGCCGATCGCGTCGGCGTCGGGCGCGGCGGTGCCGTCGCGGGGTGTGTCGGAGCCATCGCGTGGCCCGCTGGAGCCGTCGCCGCCCGGTCCCTCGCCGGCGTCGGCCGCGCGCTGGAGACCCACCCGGCGGTAGTGGGGTGCCTCGGTCGTCTTCACGCCGAAGCGGGCCTCGTCGCTCACCTCGTGGAGCCACTCCATCACCCGTTCCGCCCGGTCGGGTGAGATGGGATCCAGAACGCGCCCCCGGCCGACCGGGACGAGGAAGAACACCGACCACAGCACAGCGCCGAGATCGGCGACACGCTCGCGGAGCGCCGGCAGCTCCTCGACGGTCGTCTCGCAGACGGTCGTGTTGATCTGGAGCGGCAGCCCCGCCTCGCGGGCGGCCTCGGCGGCCGCGACCGTCTCCTCGAAGCTCCCCGTCTCGCCGCGGAACGCGTCGTGTGCTTCGGCGCTGGCTCCGTCGAGCGAGAGCGCCATCCGCTGGAGCCCGGCGTCCGCGAGGTCGGCGATCACCGCGGGCGTCAGCGACGAGGTGCCGCTGGGCGTCAGCGTCATCCGGAGGCCCCGCTCCGTCCCGTACTCCACGAGTTCGACGAGGTCGTCGCGGGCAAGCGGGTCGCCGCCCGAGAGGACGACCAGCTGGCCGTCGCCGAAGTCGGCGGCGTCGTCGAGCAGCTCCTTCCCCTCGGCGGTGGTCAACTCGTCGGGGTGACGGCGCGGCTGGGCGTCCGCCCGGCAGTGCTCGCAGGCGAGTTCGCAGGCCTGGGTCACCTCCCAGACGAGCACGAACGGTCGCTCGTCCGTGTCGACGGCGCTTGGCCGCACGGCGCTACTCCTCCACGGTGGCGCGGGTGACGTGGCCCCCGCAGCCGCACTGCTCGACGTACTCCAGGCCCAGCCCGTCGAACGCCGCCCGGAGGTCGTCGTACAGGTACGTCTCGGGGTGGCCGTGGTCGCCGTGGGTGACCAGGTTGACGTGGTTCCCCGGCGCGGTGTGCTCGACGGCCTCTTTGGCCTGTGCGACGACGAGGTCGCGGTCCTCGCCGTGGTGCGGCTTCTCCAGGTTGGCCGACCAGGAGTTGTCGTGGACGCGGTCGGTGACGGGCTCCACGTCGTCGTGAGACACTGATCCCATACACGACCGTTGTCGCTACCCACCGGAAACGGGTGCGCCGAATATGTTCGGGGCAATACCCTGCCCCGCCGCGGTCGTACGGTCACGTATGCCCGACCTCGAAACGAGGCTGGCCGGGACGGACGTACCGGGAGACCGCCCGCGGGAGACGCTGGACGCGCGGGACCTCCCGCCGCCCCAGCCGCTCCAGCGGACGCTCGAGTTGCTCCCGGAACTCGACGACGGGACGGTGCTGGTGCAGTTCAACGACCGCGCGCCCCAGCATCTCTACCCGAAGCTCGGTGACAGGGGGTACGAGTACGAAACGGTCGGCGAGGACCCCGTCGTCACCGCCATCTGGCGGCCGGAGTGAGACCCCGGAAGCGTCGCCTACTTTCAACAGCGAGAGAGTCCCGCCGTTCACGGCGGACGTGAATCGCGTAAACTGAGTTAGCGTACCGCCACGTTACTGCTGGTCTTGAGTCTCCAACGAAACGGGCCGAGTTTTACTTTCACCAGGGATGGCCGACGTTCAAGTCCGTAGAGAGCGTATGTTGGAGTGGCTGATGAGGCGTACCAACACGTTCGCCGTGCGCCCGCTCTCTGACACCGGAGAGCAACTGCTACGGGACCTGTTGGACGCTTCCGCCGCTCTCTGGAACGAAGTCAACTATCAGCGCCTCATGCGGTACAACGATGAAGACGGCTTCGAGGGCGACGTGTGGGACGCCGATACTGGCCGATTCGAAGGCAAATACAAAGGCATTCTCGGCGCGTCCACCGCTCAACAGGTGATACGGAGGAACAGCGAAGCGTGGCGCGGGTTCTTCCGCCTGAAAGACCAGTATCACGACGAGTCGAACACCTCGGTTACGGAACATCCGGAACCGCCGGGCTTCCGTGGCAATGAAGACAATGGACGCCAACTCAAGACCGTCATTCGCAACACGTCGTACACCGTCGAATGGGGCGACCGGTCCCGACTTGAGATACTGGTCGGGAGCGAGCTGAAAGACCGATACGACCACACCGGGCGTCTCCGGCTGGAAATCGCTGGCGACCCGACTTGGCCCGACTACGAGACACAGGGCCGGTTGGACCTGTGGTACGACGAGACAGACAGCACCTTCCGAGCTTCGCAACCCGTGACTGTTTCTGACGATGCACGGGACACTCCACTGGCTTCCGAAACAGCCGCTCTGGACATTGGTGCGAACAATCTCGTCGCCTGTACTACCACGACCGGCGAGCAATATCTGTACGAAGGTCGGGGCCTGTTCGACCGCTTCCGCGAGACGACACGAGAGATCGTCCGGTTACAGTCGAAACTCGAAGAAGGCCAGTACGGTAGCAAGCGCATCCGCCGACTGTACCGGAAGCGAACCCGTCGCCGCGACCACGCCCAAGAGGCACTGTGTCGTGACCTGCTGGAACGACTGTACGAGGACGGCGTGGACACGGTGTACATCGGTGGCTTGACCGACGTGCTGGACACGCACTGGTCGGTCGAAACCAACGCCAAGACCCACAACTTCTGGGCGTTCAAGCAATTCACCGAACGACTCGCCTGTACCGCTGAAGAATACGGTATCTCGGTCAAGGTTCGGTCGGAAGCGTGGACCAGCCAAGAGTGCCCGCAGTGCGGGGGGACAGACCGAACGACACGGCACCAGAACACGCTGAACTGTCCGTGTGGGTTCGAGGGCCACGCCGACCTCACGGCGTCAGAAACGTTCCTAAAGCGGCACGTAGACCAAGCAGTCAGGCCGATGGCACGGCCCGTGCGGTTCGAGTGGGACGACCACAACTGGTCGGGGACACCACACCCTCACGAACGTCCCAAAGAACAGCGCACAGACCCGAGTACCGTCCACCGTGGCGGGAATGTTGCCTCCGGGGAATCGGCATAGCCGAGACTCCCACGGAGGAAACCCCGTCGTCGGGCGAAGCCCGACTGCCTGAGGGACGTAGTCCCTCTCTGTTCACGACGGGGAGGATGTCATGCCTTCGGGAGCGTGGCGACGAACTCGTTGGCGTCCCGGCGTTCGACCTCGTACCCCTCGGCGTCGAACGAGTCGACTTCGGCTTTCATCTCGTAGAACAGCGGCTTCGGTTCGTGGTCGTTGACCAGCGTCAGCGCCTCGCCGCTCTCCAGGTCCTCGAAGGCGTCGTGGATCTTCGGGTGGCGCTCCGGCGGCGGCACGTCGCGGAGGTCGAGCGTTCGTTCCGTCATACGAGTGCACCTCGTCCTGCCGTGCGGGAGGCGATTACCCCGAACGTGTTCGCGGGAACGACATCCGATCAGGCGTGTTCGATCTCGACCTGCCACTCGTCGTCGGCGACCCGTTCGGTCTCGTAGGTGAACCCGCGCTGTTCGAGGACGTCGTACAGCGGCTCCGGCTCGAAGCTGTTGACGAGGACGAACGTCTCGTCGTCCCCGAGCGCGTCCAGTTCCGCCACGATGTCGCTGAACGGCTCGCCCTCTATCTGCCTGGCGTCGAGCGAACGGTCGGCCGTATCGGTGCTCATCCCGGTTCGACGTTCGACGTTCGTACCCCTGTCCGTTCCCCCGACCATGTTCGTCCCGGACCCCCGTCGACCGCCATTCAAACCGAATATGTTCGCCAATACTTATTGTCGTCGGTCGTCCCAACATCCGCACATGCCCCAGGCGCAACTCACGCTGACGGTTCCCGAGGAGACGTGGATCGGGGAGCTGTCGCGCTCGTACCCCGACGCCCGCGTCCGGATCGTCGCGGCGCTGGCGGACGAGGCGGCCGGCGTCGGCCTCGCCGAGATCGCCGCGCGGGACCTGCCGGACCTGATCGGCGACATGGCCGCGTACGACGAGGTGATCGACCTCGAACTGCTCCAGGAGTACGAGGACGAGGCGCTGGTGCAGTTCGAGACGACGATGCCGCTGCTGCTGTTCGCGGTGCAGGACTCCGGCGTCCCCCTCGAAATGCCGTTCGACATCGTCGACGGGAGCGCCGAGTGGACGGTGACCGCCCCGCAGGACCGGCTGTCGGAGCTGGGCGAGCAGCTCGACACGTTCGGCGTCACCTACACCGTCGACTACGTCCAGCAGACCATCGACTCCGACCAGCTGCTCACCGACCACCAGTTCGACCTCGTGCGGACGGCGGTCGAGGAGGGGTACTACGACACCCCCCGGACCTGCTCGCTGACCGAGCTGGCCGAGGAGTTGGACATCGCCAAATCCACCTGCTCGGAGAGTCTCCACCGCGCCGAGGAGAAGATCGTCAAGCAGTTCCTGGAGGACGCGACGGCGAAGTGAGCCGAACCCGAACGAACTATACGTCTCACATGACGCATATCCGCTAATGGTGCGGGACCCTTTCGGTGACGACGACACTCCGGAACTCCAGGCAGTTCTGGACGCGCTGGACGACCCCGACTGCCGCGCCATCATCACGGAACTGGACGCGCCCATGACTGCAAGCGAACTCTCCGACGCGGCCGGCGTACCGCTGTCGACCACCTACCGGAAGCTCGACCTCCTCACCGAGGCGTCGCTGCTCTCCGAACGCACCGAGATACGCTCGGACGGCCAGCACACGACGCGGTACGAGGTCGCGTTCGACGACGTCCGGATCGCTCTGGACGAGGAGCGCTCGTTCGACGTGGGGATCACCCGGCCCGACCGCTCGCCGGACGAACAGCTCGCCGCCATGTGGTCGGAGGTGCGCAAGGAGACATGACGCACCCGTTCCTCATCGTCGGCCTCAAGACTGCGACGCTGTTCCTCGGCGGCATGATCACCTTCTACGCCTTCCGGGCGTACCGACGCACCCGCTCCCCGGCGCTCCGGGCGCTTGCGATCGGATTCGGGGTGGTCACGTTGGGCTCGCTGTTAGCGGGCGCGATCGACCAGGTACTGATGGTCGACCGCGAGCTGGCGCTTATCGTCGAGTCCGGCCTCACCGCAGTCGGGTTCGCCGTGATCCTCTACTCGCTGTACGCGGAGTAGGCCGCCTGCCAAGGGAGGAGGGGATCGTCGCCGGCATCTCCTCTGGTGCGGCGCTGGCCGCGGCCGAGCGCGCCGTCGAGCGCGGTCCGGACGGTCCCGTCGTCACGGTCCTCCCGGACTCCGGCGAGCGGTACCTCTCGACGGACCTGTTCGAATGACTGCGGCGGGATCTGACGGCCATCCGCAGGGGGTCGTCCCCAGGTTCCCACGCCGTGAGAATTTCGGAGACGGTATTAGTGCCCCGCCTCCAATTGTCGACACGTGATGACCGAGAACGACACGCCCGCCGGCGTCAGCCGCCGGCGACTGCTCAAAGCGACCGGTGCCGCCGGGGTCGCGGCGGCCGCGCCAGCCGCGGCGTCCGGTCGCGCCGCCGCACAGGAGAGCGGGTACGCCGACTGGCTCAGCGACGTTCCCAACTACGACGGGCTCGATGACATGAGCGACCAGGACGCCGTGACCGTCGAGGTCGGTCCGGGCGGGAACAACGTGTACGAATCGCCAGCGATCCGCATCTCCCCCGGAACGACCGTCACCTGGGAGTGGGTGCAGGGCTCGCACAACGTCGCGGTCGAATCCACACCCGGCGAGGCCGACTGGAGCGGCGACGAGTCCATCGAGACGGCCGAGTACAGCCACGAGCACACGTTCGAGACGGAGGGCGTCTACCTCTACTTCTGTACCCCCCACCAGAGCCTCGGGATGAAGGGTGCTGTCGTCGTCGGCGACGTGGAAGTCGACGAGGAGGCCGCAGGGAGCGGCGGTGGAAACGGCGGTAGCGGTGACGGCGGTGGCGGCGGCAGCGGCGACGAAAGCGGGAGCGGCGGAAGCGGCAGCGGCGGCGGCTCGAACGCCATGACGCTGCTCGGGGCCAGCCTCGTCGCGGCGTTCCTCTCGCCGATCGCGTTCGCCCTCTTCCTGTTCACGCGGAACCGGGACCAGCCGAACAACGGGCCGCCGCTGCCCGAGCAGTAGCGGTCACTGGGACCGGCGAGGTCCCCACTCGCCGTCGCGGCTCAACTGATCGCCGGCTGTCGAGGGCTTACCCGCCACCCTCTCCGTCGAGGTACGCCAGCTGGCCTTCGAGTTCGGAGCGTCGCTGGCGGGTGATGACGGTGGCGTCCAGCAGGTCGCCGACCAGCGCGGTGCCGAGCGCGAACTCGGTCGTGATGGTGACGGCCGTCCGCTCGTCGTCGGCGGTGTCGTCGGGCTCTAGCTCGTACCGGGTCATCATCTCATCGAACATACCGTCGACCTGTTCGTAGGCCAGCGCGGCGTCCGAATCGACCACTTCGACGGTGAGTTCCAGCGTTGCGAGCCCGACCGCGTTGACGACCCGGATCCGGTCGTCGTCGACGTGGACCTCGTCGAACCCGGCCGACTGCATCAGCGCGTCGAAGTCGTAGAGTCGGTCCTCCAGGACGGCGGGCGGCCCGTCGACTGTCCCGGAGACCGTGACGGTTTCCATGGCTACCCGTTCCCCCTCCGGTCGCTTCAATCTCTCGCGCCGTTCTCAGCTACTGATAACGCACACCGGATTATATCGCTGCGACCGTCGGAGTAACGAGTGACGATGTGCCAATGCTCCCACAGGACCTACTGATCGTCGCGAGCAAGACGACGACGCTGCTCTGTGGCGGGTTCGTCGCCTCGCTCGCCTACCGGGCGTACCTCCGCACCGGGTCGCCGGCCCTCCGCGCGCTCGCCTACGGCCTGGCGTTCGTCACGGTCGGCGGGTTCGTCGCCGGCGCGCTCCACCAGTTCGCCGGCGTCACCATCGAGACCGGCGTCGCGGTCCAGAGCACGTTCACCGCGGTCGGCTTCCTCGTGCTCGCGTACTCGCTGTACGCGCGGACGCCGGACGGCGAGGCGGACCGCTCCGTCCCGGACGGCGGCGTCGGTCGCTGACCGGCGCGGACAGACCGTCGGTTCGACCGCTCGTGACCCGCAAGCCGTTTGTCCCCGCCGCCGTTACCGCGCGGTAGTGACCGACCCCGACGAACGCGACACGCCGCCCGCCGACCCCGACGACCCGGAGACATCCCCTGCCGACTCTGACGAGCCGGAGACGCAACCTTCCGAGCCTGCTGCGTCGGCCGACGACTCCGACGTGCCCGATGACGCCGGAACGGTGTCGCTGGACGCGTTCCACGACGCGCTGGAGGACGCGACCCGCCCCGTCGTGACGGCCAGCGAGGTGGCGCGGACGCTCGGCTGTTCGCAGGCCGAGGCGACCGAGGCGCTTGCCGACCTCGCGAGCGCCGGGGACGTGGAGCGCCTCGACGTGGAGACCGACCCGGTCGTCTGGTTCCCGTCGGACTGGGCAGCCGTCGCCGAGCGCGAGCGCGTCACGCTCTTCCCCGAGCGCCGGGAGGTGGTCGTCGACAGCCCGACGCAGTTCACCCGGGCGCAGCTGTCGCAGTTCGCCCACCTCACCGACGCGAACGGCTCCGGGGGGTACCTGTACGAGATCCGCCGGGAGGACGTGTGGCAGGCACCGTACGAGGCGCTCGACGACCTGCTCGGGACCGTCCGCCAGGTGCTCCCCGAGCCGGCCCCGGGCCTGGCGGAGTGGATCGAGGACCAGTGGAAGCGCGCCCACCAGTTCGTCCTCCGGACCCACGAGGACGGCTACACCGTGCTGGAAGCCGCCAGCGACGACCTGATGGGCAACGTCGCCCGGCAGCGCCTCGACGACGGCCAGTTGCGCGCCCCCATCGAGGACGACGTGAGCTGGGTGGCTGAAGGGCGCGTCGCCGAGGTCAAGCGCGTCCTCTACGAGGCGGGCTACCCGGTGCAGGACGAGCGCGACCTGGACGAGGGGGACGACCTCGACGTCGACCTGCGCGTCGACCTCCGGGGGTACCAGCGCGAGTGGGTCCGGGAGTTCACCGACGTGAAGTCGGGCGTGCTCGTCGGGCCGCCGGGGAGCGGCAAGACCGTCGCGGCGCTCGGCGTGCTGGAGGCGGTCGGCGGCGAGACGCTGATCCTCGTGCCGAACCGCGAACTGGCGACCCAGTGGCGCGACGAGATACTGGCGCGGACGACGCTCTCCGAGGCGCAGGTCGGCGAGTACCACGGCGGGAAAAAGGAGGTCCGCCCGGTCACGATCGCGACCTACCAGACCGCCGGGATGGACCGCCACCGCCAGCTGTTCGACGAGCGGCGCTGGGGGCTGATCGTGTACGACGAAGTCCACCACGTGCCGGCGACGGTGTACCGGCGTAGTGCGGATCTCCAGACCAAACACCGCCTCGGCCTGTCGGCGACGCCGATCCGCGAGGACGACCGCGAGAAGGACATCTTTACGCTGATCGGGCCGCCGATCGGCACCGACTGGGACGCGCTGTTCGACGCCGGCTTCGTGCAGGAGCCGGAGGTGGAGATCCGGTACGTCCCGTGGGACAGCGACGAGCGCCAGCGGGAGCACGCGAGCACGAGCGGCCACGACCGCCGGCAGGTCGCGGCGACGAACCCGGCGAAGCTCCGGGAGGTCCGCCACCTGCTCGCGACCCACCGCGACGCGAAGGCGCTGATCTTCGTCGAGTATCTGGACCACGGCGAGGCGCTCGCCGAGGCGCTGTCGGTCCCGTTCCTCAGCGGCGAGACGCGCCACGCCCGCCGCGAGAAGCTGCTCTCGGAGTTCCGCCACGGCCAGCGCGACACGCTCGTCGTCTCCCGGGTCGGCGACGAGGGGATCGACCTGCCGGATGCGGATCTGGTGGTCGTCGCTTCCGGTCTCGGCGGCTCCCGTCGGCAGGGCGCACAGCGGGCCGGCCGGGCGATGCGCCCGGCGGGCAACGCGCTGGTCTTCGTGCTCGCCACGCGGGGCACGACCGAGGAAGAGCACGCACAGCGACAGCTCCAGCACCTCTCGGCGAAGGGGATCCGCGTCCGGGAGCGGGACGCGGAGACGCTCGACTAGCGTCGTATATTGTAACTGGTGTTATATGTAATGGCTCCGGCGAAAACGCTTTGAGGGGTAAGCGTAACGATACAACAATGAGTCAGGGCGAGAGCCGTCCCTCCGTGATGGTCGTCGACGACGACGACCAGGTCCTCGACCTCTACGAGACGTGGCTGTCCGACGCGTACGACGTGCGAACGGCCTCCGGCGGCGACGAGGCGCTCGCGGTCGTCGACGAGTCCGTCGAGGTGTTGCTGCTCGACCGCCGGATGCCGGACCTGCCCGGCGACGCCGTGCTGGAGGAGGTCCGCGGCCGCGGCATCGACTGCCGTGTCGTCATGCTGACCGCCGTCGACCCCGACGTCGACATCATCGACATGGAGTTCGACGCCTACGTGACCAAGCCGGTCGACCGCGAGGAGATCATCAGCACCGTCGAGACGATGGTCGCCCGGGGCAACTACGGCGAACTCCTGCAGGAGTACTTCGCGGTCGCCTCCAAGCGCGCGACGCTCGAGACGGAGTTCACGAATGCGGAACTGTCGGACAACGACGACTACGCCGAACTCGTCGAGCGGGGCGAGGAGCTCCGCACCCAACTCGACGGGCTCCTGTCGGAACTGACCGAGTACGGCGACTTCGAGGGGGCGTTCGCGGACCTCTGACAGTTCTTTGAGGCCGTGTCTGAGGTCACTCTACTGCGCACCGGGCAAATAGCGGCCGATCTCTCGGTCTTGCCGAATATAACGTATTCGAGAAGAGCTTCTGATCGAAGCTCGGACACCCCCACACCACTACTTCCGCTGTTCAGCGTGTTCTGCAACCCCTCCCGAGCCTTTCTCGGGAGGGGTTGCATCACGGCACTAGCGCAGTGCGGTTACTATTTTTAGCGGATTCACTTAAACTTGTGTATGGATGAGTGGGCGGTGTTCAGATAAGGATTGAAAGGTGAGGCGGGACGGTTTTCAGGTGTCCATGCCGGAAAACGCCCGCCTCGGCGGTAGTATCGACCAGATCGACTTAGAGTTTGTTGAACGAGAAGCGACACCGCGCCTGCTGATGAAGCTCAGTATTCAGCTGCATCTCGCTGGATTATCGCTCTCGAATACTGTTTCTATTCTTGAGGTATTCGGTGTCGAACGGGCACGGTCAACCGTACATAACTGGGTTCACAAAGCCGATCTACAGCCCGAAGATGGACACAGCCCGGATCACATCGCAGTTGACGAGACCGTGATCCGACTTAATGACGAGCAATACTGGCTGTACGCCGCAGTCGATCCCAAAACCAACGAATTACTCCATACAACGCTTGAGCCAACCACAAACAAAGTGATCGCTCACTCGTTCTTCACGAAGCTACGCGAGAAACACGACGTTGACGACGCCGTGTTTCTCATCGATGGCTCACTCTCGCTGAAAGACGCCTGTTCACGACACGGCCTCGATTTCCGATACGAAAAACATGGAAATCGGAACAGTGTCGAACGTGTCTTTCGAGAAGTAAAACGACGAACATCTTCGTTTTCAAACTGTTTTAGCAATGCCGACGCAGACACAGCTGACGACTGGCTCAAATCGTTCAGCTTCGCATGGAATCAGCTAATCTGAACACTACCGATGAGTGTAGGGAAGTTTCACAGAGGACCGCTAGCGCTAGCGACACTGCTGAACAGCGGAAGCGGTGGTGTGTCTCCTGTAGCTTGAACTGCGCACCTGCTGTGGATGGAGTATCCTCACGCGTTCGTTCGCCGGAACGGAACCGACGGTGTGAGCTGGCCATCGCCACGTCGATCGTCGCTGAACAGCGGAAGTAGTGGTGTGTCTCTCTCGACTAACAGCGGAGCCTGTGGTATAAAGACCACTAGCCATGTCGGCTTGTTGCTGAACAGCGGAACCAGTGGTGTGGGGGAGTCATGGGGACAACGGAACCGTCAGTGTGTGGGACCGACCAGAGACAGCGGAAGTGGCGGTGTGTCCGCCGTGCTGAACAGCGGAAGTAGTGGTGTGAGTGGTGGTCGAGCAAAGACAGCGGAACCGGTGGTGTCCGGAATTTATAAATAAAACGGGACAACGGAATCAGCGGAACCAAAGGTTAAGACCGATGCCTGTCACCCTGTCCAGTATGGACGACGAATTCACGTTTGATCGGAAGGATTCGATCTTCCGCAATCGGAACGCGCTGACCGAGCATTGGACGCCGGACGAGCTGGTCGGACGCGACGCGGAACTTCGGGAGTATCACACCGCACTTCAGCCCGTGATTCAAAACGAGATCCCGAGTAACGTCTTTCTGTACGGGAAAAGCGGTGTCGGGAAAACGGCCGCGACACGGTTTCTCCTCCAACGGCTCGAACGGGACGCAGCCGACATCGAAGGATTGGATCTACACACAGTCGAGATCAACTGTGACGGGCTCAATTCCTCGTATCAGGCGGCGGTCCAACTCGTCAACGAACTCCGGGAGCCGGGCGAGCAAATTTCCGACACCGGGCATCCCCAGGCGGCGGTGTACCGATTTCTGTTCAACGAACTCGATGCGCTCGGCGGGACCGTACTGCTCGTCCTCGACGAGGTCGACCACATTGAGGACGACTCCTTGCTGTACAAGCTCCCGCGTGCGCTGTCGAACGGTGACGTGGAGGACGTGCAACTCGGTGTCATCGGGATCAGCAACGACCTGACGTTTCGGGAGCAACTGTCCTCGAAGGTTCGGTCGTCTCTGTGTGAAAAGGAGGTCTCGTTTTCGGCATACAATGCGACCGAACTCCAGCAGGTGTTGCGCCAGCGCGAAAAAGTAGCGTTCAAAGAAGGCGTTGTTGACGACGGCGTGATCGAGTTATGTGCCGCTTTCGGTGCGAAAGACTCCGGGGACGCCCGGCAGGCGCTTGACTTGTTGCTGGAAGCCGGCGACATCGCCCGTTCGGAGAACGCCGAGAACGTGACGGAACGTCACGTCGATCGCGCCCGGACGAAACTGGAGACCGATCAGGTTGAACAGGGAATTTCGAACCTCCCCGAACACGGGCAGTACGTTCTCTACGCGCTGACGCTGCTACACGAGGACGGCGACACGCCAGCCCGGACGAGGGACATCCACGACGTGTACGGGCTCGTCTGTGAGCGGGAAGGTGTCGAGCCCATATCGATGCGGTCCGTTCGCGAGCATCTCGCGGAGTTAATCCAACTCGGGATCGCTTCGTCGACGGTCAAAAACCGCGGTCAGGACGGCGGGAAGTTCAAAGAGCATACGCTGGACCAGTCGGTCGCCAGCGTTCAGGCCGGGCTGACGACGGTCCCCGAAGACTGATCCTCACACCACGGGTTCCGCTGTTCGACGGATCGGTAATCGCACACGGGATGGATGTATCCTATTCGATTCTCGTTCTTTTCGACTCCGTATTCTCCTCACGTCCAGTCGAAAAACGTACAGTCACCCCGACTACAGTCGAACCGTCGATACGATTATATCACAGGCGCGTCAACTGGAACCGATGGCAAAGCGGCTCTCGACCGGCGTCACCGCCATCGACCGGAACCTCGACGGCGGCGTGCGCGCCGGCAGCGTGGTCGCGCTGCTGGCTCCGCCCGATAGCCAGAGCGAGCCGCTGCTACACGAGTTCATGGAGGAACGTCCGACCGCCTACATCACGACGCTGCGGACCGAGCCGGCCGTTCGGGACGACCTGGAGCGCGTGCTCCGGACGGACGACTACTCGATCCAGTACGCCGGCATCGACACGCCGATCGACAACGCCGGCCGCGTCGTCCAGCAGGTCGACGGGCAGGCAAACGTCGTCGTCGACACGCTGAACCCGCTGGAGGAGACCGGCGAGCGCAACCGCTACGTCAAC